>MZGK01000029.1 GCA_002085025.1 Candidatus Omnitrophica bacterium 4484_213 | reverse complement strand
ACGAATTTACTAATCTATACGAATGTTTTTATTCGTAAATTCGTAAAAAATTCGTAATTCGTAGATGTTTATCTTAAAAAGTACTCCATCAGCTTCCAGCCTTGTTTAATTCGCAGTTTGCTTTTGCGGGCAGTGGCTTCGCTAAAGTGCTCTATTTCATCTGGACTAATTCCCTCTCCGCTGATAAGAAAAGGCACCATATCTGCACAATGCCGGCGCAACTCTACAGGCGTAAAATGGTCGGGAAGAACTAAAACTCGACCAGGATTAACCTTGAGATACTCCCTCACTCTTCCTATGATAAAATGGTCAATTTCCTCAATCGCTTTTATCTTCTCTCTTAAGTCGCCGTTGTGCCCCGCTTCATCCGGAGCCTCAATATGCACATAAACAAAATCTCTATCCTCAAGATAAGCAATCGCTTTCTCTCCTTTACCGGCATAATTAGTATCATAGTAACCGGTTGCTCCTTCTACCACAATCGCCTCTAAACCGATTGTCTTGCCAATACCTTTGATTAAATCTACCGCGGAGATTACTGCTCCTCTGATACCAAATCTCTCTTCAAAGGAAGGAAGCTCCAATCTTTCCCCCTGTCCCCAAAGCCAGATCATATTAGCGGGATTCTCTCCCAAATCTATACGCACGCTATTGACCTCTTCCGCGTTGAGAATAGAATAGGATTTCTCGATTAGGTCTCTCAGCAACTCTGCTCCCTCGCCGCTAGGAAGATTATCCGAGAGGTGTTCGTTAATAATATTATGCGGGGGAACGGTTTTCAGAGTCAAGACCCTTTTGTCCCCTTTGATAATCAGCAAATGGCGATAGCTCACCCCGGGGTAAAATCTGATAAACTCGTTTGCCAATTTCTCGTTCAATCTTGAAATCAAAACCTTGGCTTCAGCAGTGGAGATATGACCGGCGCTGTAATCAATTAATCTATCATCATCTTTGCTCGCAGTAATTAGATTACACCTAAAGGCAACCTCGTCCTCGTCTAATTTCACTCCCAGGTTGGCTGCTTCTAAGGGGCCTCTGCCGGTATAATATCTCTGTGGATCATAGCCAAAAATAGAGAGATTGGCAACATCGCTGGCTGGCTCCATATTGCGGGGAATTGTGCGCACCAATCCCGTTTCTCCCTCCTGGCAAAGTGCATTCATATTAGGAGTCTTGGCTACATCCAAAGGGGTCTTCCCGAATAGCCCCTCACAGGGATAATCGGCCATTCCATCAGGAACTATAACAATGTACTTCATAGCTAATTTCTAATTGCTCTAATGTCTAATTGAGACATCAACGAATTTACTAATCTATACGAATATACGAATGTTTTTATTCGTAAATTCGTAAGATATTCGTAATTCGTAGATGTTTGACATTTACGATATTCTTTCTATCCGCTCCTTGCTACCTTAATCTCCCGTATAACCGCTTCTACATTTGCTTTTACTACCTTAGGTTTCTCAATACTCTGAATTGCTCTATCCGGGTCTTTCAAGCCGTGTCCAGTCAATATGCAAACAAGCTGCGGGTTGCGGGTTGCGGGTTGCGGGTTGCGGGTAAAGTATCCTCTCTTTGAAAGCTTAATTACTCCGGCTACAGAAGCGGCGGAAGCTGGCTCAACAAATACCCCTTCTTTCTCAGCCAGTAATTTATAAGCCGCCAGAATTTGCTCATCGCTCACACTCTCAATCAAACCCCCGGATTCATCTCTTGCCTGCTCTGCCCCTTTCCAGCTTGCCGGATTGCCAATCCTGATTGCCGTAGCAATTGTCTCGGGCCCTTTGATTGGATAACCTTTCACAATTGGCGCTGCTCCCTCGGCCTGAAAGCCAAGCATCCGGGGTAAATCTTTAATCCTCCCTTTTGCTTTATACTCCTTATACCCCTTCCAATAGGCAGTAATATTGCCGGCATTGCCTACCGGGATTGCCTGATAGGTGGGAGCCCTCCCTAATGCATCGCAGATTTCAAAGGCAGCCGTTTTTTGCCCTTCAATACGATAAGGGTTTAAAGAATTTACCAGAGCAAGGGGATATTTTTTGGTAATCTCTTTAACGATATTTAGAGCGGCATCAAAATTCCCTTTAATGGCAATAACCTGAGCATTATGAATTAGCGCTTGAGCCAACTTGCCCAAGGCAATTGCCCCTTCGGGAATAACTACCACAGATTTAATCTTTGCCCGCACGGCGTAGGCGGCGGCTGAAGCCGAGGTATTTCCGGTCGAGGCGCAGATTACTGCCTTATAACCATCCTCAACCGCCTTGGAGACAGCTAGAGTCATTCCTCTATCTTTGAAAGAACCGGTGGGATTTAATCCCTCATATTTAAGAAAAACATCTATTCCAATAAATCTACTTAAATAAGGAGCAGGGATTAAGGGTGTATCCCCTTCGTTTAAGGTTATTATCGGCGTCTTTTCGCTAACCGGGAGAAAGTCCTTATAACGATTGATTACTCCAGAGGACATATTCACGTTTCACGTTTCACGCTTCACGCTTTTAAAATTTTTTTCTTTTGCGTGTGGCGTGCAGCGCTACTCCTCTATCCTTATCGCCAATTTCTCTTTGACTATCGGCAATTTATCTATCTCTGCAAGCGCCTTCTGCACACTTTTCTCTTTTGCGTAATGGGTCATCATCACAATAGGCACTATTTCTTTTTCTTTGCGTTCTTTTTGGACTACACTGCCAATGCTCACCCCTTGCTCCCCTAAAATCTTGGCAATCGCTGCCAGTACCCCCGGTTGGTCAACTGCCAAAAAGCGGATATAATAACTTTTTTCCAGTTCATCTATCTTCTTAATCTTTAATTTGGCTTTCTTAACTGGTAGCCTGGTAGCCTGGTAGCCTGGTGATCTGACTATTTCTCCTAAATCCGCAACTACCGCACTGGCAGTGGGCAGCATCCCTGCTCCTTTACCATAAAAAAATAACTCCCCTACCACATCCCCTTTTAAAGAAAGAGCATTAAAAGCCCCCCTTACTTTTGATAACAGGTGCTTCTCGGAAATAAGCGCAGGATAAACATAAACTCCGCCAGTCCCTTCTTTGAAGCTTTTAGCAATCGCCAAAAGTTTTATTGTATAGCCAAACTCCCGCGCGTATCTTAAGTCTTCTAATTTAATGTTCTCAATCCCTTGGTAGAAAATGTCCTCCAATTTTATATTGGCGTTAAAGATAAGGCGCGCGAGAATAACAATCTTGTGTCGAGAATCAAGCCCCTGCGTATCTAAACTAGCATCTGCCTCGGCAATTCCCTCTCTTTTTGCCTGAGCAAGAGCCTCCTCAAATTCCCAATCATTTTCTTCCATTTTGGACAAAACATAATTGCTAGTTCCGTTTACAATTCCTGAAAGAGACTCTATTTTGTCAGCGAAGAGATTTTGCCTTAAAGTCTTAATTATAGGAATCCCGCCACAAACACTCGCCTCAAACAAAATCTCTTTTTCGCTCTCGGCGGCAATCCTGAATAACTCCTCGCCCTCTTCGGCCAACAATGCCTTGTTAGCGGTAATCACATCCTTTCTATTTTTTAACGCGTTGATAACAAATTCCTTTGCCGGATGAATTCCCCCAATAAGTTCAATAACTACATCAATTTCAGGATCGTCTAAAATCTTGTGAACATCTTTGGTTAAAACATCCTTGCTTACTCGGACACATCGAGGAGAGCTGATATCCTTATCAGCAATTGCTCTAATTCTAAACTCACAATTGGTCTTTTGCTGAAGCTCGTTTTTTTTCTCTTCCAAAACCTTTACTACCCCTGAACCAATTGTGCCAAAACCAATTAAACCGATATTTAGAGTTTTCATTTTAATTCTTGGCCAGAAATTCTATTATTCGTTTCTTGAATTCTTCTAAATCTTCTATTTGGCTCTTTAAAACCTCATAGATTCTTTCTCTATCAATTTTTCCATATTCATGGACTAAAATATTTCTCAGTCCTATCATTGCCGTAAGTTTATCGGCTAACTTCTCTGAAATTATTCTCTTTTCAAAAATAATGGAAATCGCATCATAATTACTTTCTGGTTTTTTTAGCTCTAAATCAATAATAATGAGATGCAAAATGTCAATAATTACCTGAATACAGAGATGAAGGTACCTTTCTGTATTTCCAAACAGATGAAAATCAGAAAGAAATGTCTTTTGGTCCTTTGCTTCTATTTGAAGTTGCTTTAAATAATTTAAGTATTCATCAAAATTCTCTATTTTTTCAAGAATCTTTTGGCGGGTTAGATTACTCATAAATCACCTTTTTGGGATAGCATTCGCTGATTATATCTCTCCATTATCGGCTTAAAATCAAAGTACTGATTTAAAACCTTCATTTCAAACTCAATCCTTTTTTCTTTATCTCTCTCAAAAATTAACTTTCCTTCTTTTAAAATGACATATTCAAAAAATACAGAACTTATATCATTTAAGATTATTACATCTGTTTCTTTTTTTAAATCTCTGGAAAGATCGGCTATCAAACTTAATCGTTTTTTAAATAAATCCCGGCATTTCTTTCTATCCAAATAAACCGCAATATCAATATCACTCTTTGAAGTAAAATTTCTATAGGCAAACGAACCAAACAGATAACAAAATAGAATCTCTCCTTGGCTTTGGAAAAAGATTCTCAAATCTTCTACTAAATCCTCTAAAATAAAGGGCTTTTCTTTCATTGTTGTTCAGCCCCATAGCGCTCTGAAATCGGAAGGATTTTTTGCTTTATCTCTTTTATCTTTATGTCATCGCCTTATTCTTAAAATAACCGAAACATTTCTCTCTTAGCACCTCATTACTTCTACGAAGCTGAGAACGAAAGTCGAAGCGAAGAATCTTCCAAAAATTTACTTCGTAAATTTTTGGTCGGAGCGAGCGGATTCGAACCGCTGACCCCCTGAACCCCATTCAGGTGCGCTAAGCCAAACTGCGCCACGCTCCGAATTTTGCGAAGCAAAATTCGATCCTGCCTCCTGACGAAAGCCAGAACGATTCTGAGCAAAGCGAAGAATCTAGGTCCATAAACCCTTTGCTCATTTACCCCCGTTAGAGAGCCTCGCCTCTCCGTAGGCCCGTTAGAAACTACTCTTACTATTTGAGACAAAGCTTTGTTTTGCGACACTGAACCGTCCTTAGCAAGGTCTCTAACGAGGTGGGCGGGGAGAAAACATTTGTTAAGAAAGGGCGGGGGGAGTAAAACCCCACCCTTTCCAACGGGTTTACTTCACTGCTTTCTTTAACGCTGCCCCGGCAACAAATGCAGGCACCTTCTTTGCCTTAATCTTAATCTCTTCACCAGTTTGAGGGTTTCTGCCTTTTCTTGCCTTTCTCGAGCGAACTAAAAAACTCCCCAAGCCAATAAGCTGCACCTTATCCCTTTTCCGCAATGCCTTTTTGACCGCCTCAATAAACCCGTCAATTACCTTGGCGACATTCGCCTTGGAGAGCTTTGTCTTGGCAGCAATCGCTGCTACTAATTCCGCTTTGTTCATCCTTTCTCACCTCCTTGTTCCTTATAAGGGCGGACTCCTTATAGAGGCGATAGAGGAGTTGCCTCTAATAATACCTATAGAGAAGTTGCCCCTATATTACCTTTCCTTTCGCGAAGCGAGCCCTGCACCGTTCTGGTGCAGGGCGAGAGCCGAAGTTCCCCGAAGGGAAAGCATCATTGGCGAGTACACCTCATTCTTCTTTCATCTCCCTCAACATCAAATCTCTAACTGCCTGGCGAGGGTCTTTATTTTCCAACAGGACTGAATAGACTTCTCTGCTGATGGGCATTTCTATGGCATATCTCTCGGCTAATTTTATTACTGCTTGCACTGTATTTACCCCTTCAACAACCATTTCTGTCCGCGATAAAATCTCCTTGAGGGCTTTCCCCTGGGCAACCTCCTCACCCAGGTTTCTATTACGGCTATAATCGCTAAAACAGGTAGCCACTAAATCCCCCATGCCGGAAAGTCCTCTAAAGGTAGAAAGAGAACCTCCCATTTTTGTTCCTAATCTACTTATCTCTACCAAACCACGGGTAATCAAAGCCGCCTTGGTATTTGCTCCCAAACCCAAACCATCACACATCCCCACAGCAATGGCAATCACATTTTTTAAACTACCCCCCAATTGGACACCGATAATATCCGAACTAGTATAGACACGAAAACTCTCTCGGCTAAACTTCTGCTGAATCTCGCTCGCCACTTTTTTATCCAAAGAAGCAGCAACCACCGCCGTAGGAATGCCGCGCGCTACTTCCTCGGCATGGCTGGGCCCAGAAAGGATGCATAGTTTATCCACTGGTCCTAATTCTTGATGGATAACCTCAGACATCAACATCAAACTCTCCGCTTCAATCCCCTTGGCTACATTTACCACTATCCTCTGGCAAAGAGCAAAATCCTTTAGTCGTCTTACTACTGAACGCATAAACTTGGCCGGAATAGCCAGAATAATTATTTCTGCTTTCCCAACTGCCCTCTCCAGCTCAGAAAGAATAGTGACCTCCTCCGGGATTCTAACGCCGGGTAAAAATTTTTTATTCTCTCGGGTCCTCCTCAAAAAATCAATATATTCAGGAAATGTGCCCCAAAGAGAAACTTTATTCTCTTTGCCTAAAAGAATAGCAATCGCCGTCCCCCAGCCACCATCGCCCAAGACAGAAATCTTCATATCAGCACTGATTCCACTGATAGAAAACCAACACTGATTACACCGATGATTTACCCGCTTCGCAGCGAGGCGAGTCAGTGCCATCAGTGTTCATTTATCAGTGCCATCAGTGATATAGTTTAACAAAGTTCTGGCTTTTAGTCAATGAATAAACAGTCGACAGAAGACAGTCTACAGCCAACAGACACAGAGAGACAAGGCTTTCTAACGGGATAAACAGAGAACAGAAAATTGTAATTCTGAAGACTGTAAACTGATTTTATAACTGAAGATTCGCACAGGGCGTCAAACTCAAATCCGCAAAGTGTTTCTTATTTCGCAGATGATAAGCCAACCCGGCTACCATCGCCGCATTATCAGTAGAGAATTCCAAGTGGGGGTAAAAAACCTTTATCCCCTTCTCCTCTGCTTTTCTTATCATCTTCTTTTTAAGATAAGAATTGGCGCTTACCCCTCCACCCAAAATTAGATTCTGGCATCTTTTGAATAAGCAAGCGGCAATCGCCTTCTCTACCAAAACATCAACTACTGCTTTTTGAAAACTGGCGGCAATGTCAGCCACACGGGCCGCAGGCTGTAGGCCGCAGGCTGTAGGCTTTTTGTTTTTTATTTTTTGCCTTGAAGCTTGTGGCTTGTGGCTTGCGGCTTGGAACTTGTATAGTACCGCTGTCTTTATCCCGCTGAAACTAAAATCAAAACCTTTTAAATTTGCACAATTAAACCTCATTTTACGCTCATCTCCTCTAAGAGCCAACCTCTCAATTAGTGGGCCACCAGGATAACCTAAATTTAACATCTTGGCAACCTTATCAAATGCCTCGCCAGCCGCGTCATCACGAGTCTCACCCAATAGTTGATAGTCCTCGAAACTTTTTAAATAGATGAGCCCGGTGTGCCCACCGGAAATAACCATCCCCACAGCCGGAAAAACATCCTCCGAGCTAAACTCAGTGGAACCATGCACCGTACAGTGCAGGGCGGAAGAATTTAAAAAAGGGGAATAAAGATGAGCGAGCAAGTGATTTACCTTTATTAAAGGAATCTTTTTGCTAAAAGATAATCCCTTGGCAAAGGAAACCCCTGTTAACAAAGAACCTATTAAACCAGGCCCATAAGTAACAGCAATAAAATCGATCTTGCTAAAATCAACCTTTGCTTTTCTTAAAACTAAATTTATTTTTTCAAGATGGGCGCGAACCGCTATTTCAGGAACAACCCCTCCAAATTTCTGGTGTCTGGGCAAACTGGAGAAATTCTGTCTTCTATCCTCTGGTTTGGTAGATTCTTATCCCCTTAAGCAAATCTATTGCCCGCTGGAGTTGAGGGTCATAAATTTCTTCTTTGTCTTCATTATCATTTTCATCTTTCTCTTTTTCTTGATTTGCCCTTTGCCCTTTGCCCTTTGCCCTTTGCGAGATGATATCCGGCACAATCCCTTTATCCTGAATACATCTCCCTGAAGGAGTGAAGTATTTTGCTGTGGTCAAACGCAAACCTGAACCATCGGAAAGAGGTAAAACTGTCTGCACCGAACCCTTGCCAAATGTCTTAGCGCCTAACAAGATCCCCCGATGGTAGTCCTGAATTGCTCCGGCAACAATCTCAGAGGCGCTCGCACTCCCTTCATTTACCAAAACAATTAGCGGACAGGTGTAAAAAATGCTATTATTCTTTTCTTGGCGACCCTTAGAGGTAAAACGTATTATTTCCCTTTTCTCTCTTCCCTGAGTATAGACAATCAACTTGCCTCTCCTTATAAATTTACTGCTTGCTTCTACTGCTGCTTCTAAAAGCCCTCCGGGGTTATTCCTTAAATCAAGAATTAAACTATTTGCTTTTTCTCTCTCCAATTTATCTAATGCTTCTTCTAATTCTTCATCTGTTTTCTCATTAAAAATAACCAACCTGATATAACCAATATTGTCGGTTAACAACCTCGCCTCTTTTATTGCTTTCACTTCAATAATACCGCGGACAATAGTAAAGTTCAGTAATTTCTTCTGCCCCTCACGGACAACTGTCAAAATTACCTCTGTACCTGGCTCGCCCCTTATTTTATCAACGGCATCATAGAGAGTAATATTCTTGGTGGATTCCCCGTCAATCTTCACGATTACATCGCCGGCTTTAATTCCAGCCTTGAACGCTGGGGTGTCCTCAATAGGCGAAACAACAGTAAGCAGATTATCTTTGATGGTAATCACAATTCCCGCGCCGCCAAACTCTCCTTTTGTCTCCACCTTTATTTCCTCGTATTCCTCAGGGTCCATAAACTGGCTATAAGGGTCTAAAGAAGAAAGCATTCCCCGCAAAGCCCCATAGATTAAATCCTTTGGGGTCACCTCTCGCACATAACCCTGGCGAATAAGGGTAATTGCCTCTGTGAATACAGGGATTTCCTCATAAAAACTCTCTTCTGTTTGCGTCTGCTTTCCTTCCTTAACTGTGGTCTTTTCTCTCCTGGCGGCATTGGTCCCAATAACGCCCCAAAAAGTAAAAACAACGATTGCTAAACCTAAAAATAATACCTTTTTAAACCCTTTCATCTTTTCTCCTCCTTTAAAGTAACGAATGCTTTCTACTTTTTTGAGTATACCTCCTCCGGCTCAAATACCTTTTTATCAACAACCCTCCATTGGCTATCTTCTAAGCGACGGTAAAAGCAGGAATGATAGCCCTTGTGGCAAGCCCCGCCGATTTGAATTACCTTTAACAATAAGGTATCCTCATCGCAATCAACATAAATCTCTTTCACAAATTGGTAGTGCCCGGAACTTTCTCCTTTTAACCAAAGTTTATTGCGTGAGCGGCTAAAAAAATGCGCCTTTCTGGTTTCAAGGGTCTTTTTAAACGCCTCGGCGTTCATATAGGCAAGCATCAAAACCCTATTGCTTTTAATATCCTGAACAATTACCGGGATTAAACCATCCTTATTAAATTTCAGCATGTGATTGATTAAGAGTAACTATGGAAGGCTACCCTCCATAGTTCTTATTGCCTCTCTCAAACTAAATCTCCCTTCATACAACGCCCGGCCAATTATTAATCCCTCTAAATTAGGGGAATTGAGCTCTTTTAATTTTTTTATATCCTCTAAGGAGGAAACGCCGCCGGCAATAATCAAGGGAAGACCAATTGCCTCTAATGTCCCTCTTAAAGCAACAATATCTATCCCCTCTAAGGTTCCATCCCTCTCAATATTTGTCCAGATGACCCTTTTTATCCTTGCCTCCTTTAAAAATTTACTAACCTCCCCAATATCCCATTCGCTCTTTCTCAAATAAGGGATACCCGCAGTAATAGCCTTCTTAAATATTTCTCTGTCTCTAATCCCTCCCCCAAACTGAACAACCATTCCCATTTTAACTATCTCCTGAACAATCTCTAAATTAGCCGGCGTGCCTGTCTTTGCCCCATCTAAATCAACAATATGTATCCTCTCTGCCCCCTCTTCTTTCCATCTTCGGGCTACTTTCAAAGCATCGCCCGCATAAACAGTGGTTTTTTGAAAATCGCCTTTCCAGAGACGAACCACCTTTCCTTGCTTTAAATCAATCGCCGGGATGATTAGCATAATTTAAACGACTAATTAACCTAATGCCAAACATCTACGAATTACGAATTTTTTACGAATTTACGAATAAGAGGCATTTGTATTATTCGTATATTCGTATAGATTAGTAAATTCGTAGATGTCTCAATTAGACATTAGAGCAATTAGAAATTCTATCTAACGCTTCTCGCATCTTTGCCGCATTCATCTGCCCGGGGGCAAAAGGTTTATCTAAACAAGCATAGGTCCAAAGAGAACCAAAAAAAGGGAAGAGGAAACGCGAAATTATCCCCTCTTCTCCCAGAGAAATTGCTACTATGTTTTTTCCTCTGTGTTTAAAGAGGAGATTCAAAAGCCGTAAAGTATCCTTTTTGCTTTTGGCGAAACAGGCAATCTTGATTATATCTCCCCGTTTTTCTCGCGCTTGCTTAATAATCTCTTTTAATTTATTATCCGGGGGAGTCTGCTTAAAATTATGATAGGACAAAATTACTTTTTTTCTTTTTGCCCTTACCTCTTGAAACACCTTTCTTAAAATAGGGGAATTTATTTCGATATCAACTCCATCTACCAAAGGCATAACTGCCTTAAACAGTCGCAAGCGGATGAGCGGAGATATATACCTTGCTCCCCCTTCTTTCTTGCTTCTGATAGTAGCAATAATCGGCTTCTCCTTTCTCGTCGCCCTAAGACAAGCTTTCTTTACAGCCCAAATAAAACTAACAACATTCCCCTCTTCTATATCTTTGAAACAATCTATCCTCACTTCCAGAATATCTACTTTCTTAAGCAAAGAGGGTTTTAGCAAATGAGGTTTAATTTCCCCAATTGTTAAAACTATCTTTGGCTGCTTACCTAAAACCGCCTTTCCAATCTTTAGCATACACATCCACCCCGTTAAATACTCCGCCGCAGGGCGAATTTAACGGGGCAAGCGCTTCACGCTTTTAAATCTTTTGGCGTGCGGCGTGGAGCGCATTATATCTTCACTCCCTCTTTACAAACAATCTTCCTAAATTCCTCAATCAACCTCAAGGTAATCTTGCCTGGTTTGCCACTACCAATAGTTCGTCCATCGACCTTTACCACTGGCACTATTTCGGCAGCAGTCCCCGTCAAAAACACTTCATCAGAGATATACATCTCGTGACGGGTAAGAACATGCTCGTGGACAGGAATGTTTAGATTGTGGGCTAACTCCAAAACCGTATCCCGAGTAATCCCTCTGAGAGTTCCCATACACTGCGGAGGGGTATAAAGTTCATTCCTTTTTACCAGAAAGATATTATCGCCGGTGCACTCAGCAATATAGCCCATTGAATCGAGCATTATTGCTTCTTGATAACCGGCATTTACTGCCTCTATTTTTGCGAGGATATTGTTTAGATAGTTTAAGGACTTTATCTGCGGATTGAGCGCCTCGGGCAGATTGCGGATTGTGGGCACGGTAATTATCTTAAGCCCCTCTTCATACATCTTGCGCGGATAAAGGGCAACCTTATCAGCAATAATTATTACTATTGGCTGCTTACACTTATAGGGGTCTAAACCCAAATCCCCTTGGCCCCGGGTAACCACAACCCTTACATAAGCATCACTTAGATTGTTTATCTTGATTGTTTCTGTTACTGCTTTTATCATTTCTTCCTTAGCCAAAGGAATAGAAAGCATCAGGGTATGCGCAGATTCGAATAGACGGACAATGTGCTCTTCTAATTTAAATACTACTCCATTATAGCACCTGATCCCTTCAAATACCCCATCGCCGTAAAGCAAGCCGTGGTCAAACACGGAGATTTTTGCCTCTTCTTTGGCAAAAAACTTTCCATTGATATAAACTTTCATAATATCCCTCCGTCTTCCATTTTCAGCAGCCTACCTGCCCGCTGGGCAATCTTTTGCTCATGGCTAACAATAACCAAGGTTCTACCTTCTTTATTTAATCCTTCAAGAATAGAGACAATCCTTTCGCCGGTCTGCGAATCTAAGTTGCCCGTGGGTTCATCGCAAAGGAGAATCTCCGGTTCGTTTATTAACGCCCGAGCAATGGCTACCCTCTGCTGCTCGCCACCCGACAATTCTGAAGGGCGGTGATTTGCTCTATTTTCTAATCCTAATTTCTCTAATAATTTCTTTGCTTTGCCTCGAGCAAGCCGCAACCGGCAACCCGCAACCCGCGTAGGGAGCATCACATTCTCCAGAGCAGTAAACTCAGGCAAAAGATGATAAAACTGGAAGACAAAACCAACCTTCTTCCTTCTAATCTCAGCTCTCTGAGAAGCGCTAATCTGCGAAATGTTCAACTTATCTAAAAAAACCTTCCCACTGCTCGGCGAATCTAGGGCCCCTAAGAGATGCAGGAGGGTAGATTTGCCGGCTCCCGAAGGCCCAATAATCACCAAAAATTCCCCTTTTTTTATCTCCAGATTGACCTCCCTTAAAGCCCAGACCTCAGCCTTCCCGCTTTTGTATCTCTTGGATAAATTTACTGTTCGCAGCTTTGCCTTAGACATTCTGTACTGTCCGAAGCGAAACTTCGGACAGGAACTTTCTTCCTTATAGGAGGCGATAGACCTGCCCACTCTCCCGTTTGTCGGGAGCAGGCGGGGAAATTGCTCCTAAATTGCACCTTTCTAACGGGGTTTACTCATACCTCAACGCCTCTACAGGGTCTAATTTAGCTGCTTGCCTTGCCGGGTAAAAGGTAGCCAAAAGGGTAATCAAAAAAGTAGAGAGTAAAATCAGCCAGATATCTGTTTTTTGAATACTCAGTGGTATCTTATTCAGATAATAGACATCTGGGGGGAGTTTAATAAATTGGTAATTCTTTAAGAGATAACCTAACCCTAGGCCGAGCCCTAAACCTAAACCTCCTCCTAAAACCCCCATTATTAAACCCTGGTAAATAAAGATGGTTTTTATTCCCAAATTAGTTGCCCCAATCGCCTTTAAAATTCCGATATCTCTGGTTTTCTCTAAGACATTCATCGTTAGCCCGCTCGTGATGTTAAAACAGGCGACTATAATAATCAAGGTTAAAATAATAAACATTACGGTCTTCTCCAATTTTAAAGCGCTGAGGAAATTTTTATTTAAATCCATCCAGGTATATACCGGAAAGATACCCCCCATTTTTTTCTGGATGGCTTTCTTGAGCTTCCAAATATCTCTCTCTGAGCCTGGCTTTATCCCAATGCCCGTAGGCCCGAGAAGAGCAAAGAAATCCTGAGCCTGTTTTAGGTCAATAAAGGCAAAATTGGCATCATAGTCATACATCCCGCAATTAAATACTCCACTTACTCTAAACCTATGGCTTTTGCGGTCAAGCGGGGAGATAAGCAAAACCTCCTTGCCGATATCTACCCCTAAATTCTTCTTTAATTCCTTCCCTAAAATTATCTCCTTACTATGGAGGGTAGCCCTCGATAGTAGTTGAGGGCTACCCTCAATCAAGTCAATATAGTGTTTGATTCTGTTAACCTTTGCCTCCTGCTCAATATCAATCCCCCGCAGGATAATTCCCTGAACATTATTCTCGGCTTTAATCAACGCTTGGCCATAAACAAAAGGAGCAACAGCCGAAACGCCCTGCATCCCTTTCAACTTCTGGATAACTTGCGAACTATCTGCCCCGGGAGGAATACGGACAACTATCGGTGAATTAGCCCCAAGCATCTTTGCCTTGAGTTCTTCATCAAAACCACTCATCACTCCTAAGACCACAATCAAAGCGCCCACCCCCACGGCTATGCCCAATTAGAAATCAACGAGGAAAGAGAAATAAACCTCTCCTTTTGCTTAGTGAATAGATAACGCAAAGCAAAAAACTGAAAAACCGAGAAACCAAAGAACAAAAAAATAATTCTTAAGTTCTTTAGTTCTTAAGTTCTTTAGTTTCTGTTTTTTTGACTGGCTTAAGCTGTGGGAACAACAATACTTCCCGAATAGAACTCTTATCGGTCAACAACATTATTAAACGGTCAACGCCAATGCCCAATCCTCCGGCTGGGGGCATCCCTTGCTCGAGGGCGGCTAAAAAATCTTGATCAATCCTGCCACCCTGCTCTAGGACTTGCTCCTCAAATCTCTTCCTCTGCTCAAGCGGGTCATTCAGTTCTGAATAGGCGTTAGCCAGCTCCTGTCCGCCGATAAAGAGCTCAAACCGCTCGCTGAGCTTTGGGTTATCTTTCTTTCTTTTGGCAAGCGGGCAAAGAAAAGTGGGATAATCAATTACAAAAGTAGGATGAACTAACTTGGGTTGAACAAATTTCTCAAAGACCTTGTTCAATAGAACCCAGGGAGATTCAATCTCAATCAGTTGCAAACCCAACTCCTTGCCTACACCCTTAAAATCCAAATCCTCCTTCTCAAAATCAATGCCTGTTTCTCTCTTTAAGACATCATAAAAAGAAACCTTTGTCCAAGGGGGACTCAGATTAATCTCTTTATCCCCCCATTTAATCTTAGCCTCTCTAGAGATACTCCTTAGGCCTGCGCCCATTAGGGCATTAACCAAATTAATAATCAACTCCTCGCTAAGATGCATCATATCTGTGTAATCAGCATAGGCTTCATAGACTTCCAACATCGTAAATTCAGGATTGTGCACTGTGGAAATCCCCTCATTGCGGAAGTTTCG
The DNA here is from genome assembly GCA_002085025.1 of Candidatus Omnitrophica bacterium 4484_213. Lineage (GTDB taxonomy): Bacteria > Omnitrophota > 4484-213 > 4484-213 > 4484-213 > 4484-213. The sequence continues at coordinate 8,628 of MZGK01000029.1, read as the reverse complement.
GCTTAGTTCGTAAATCTTTTCCAATCCTCCTACCAGCAATCTCTTTAGATAAATCTCCGGGGCAATCCGCAGATAGACATCGCAATTCAGAGCGTTATAATGAGTAACAAAGGGTTTCGCCTTTGCCCCACCGGCTAAGCTTTGAAGCATCGGTGTCTCTACCTCTACAAAACCCCGCCTTTTTAGAAACATACGAATCTCTCTGATTATCTCTGCTCGCGCTAAAAAGGTCTCCTTTGTCACCGGGTTGACAATCAAATCCAGCGAGCGGCGGCGGTAACGGATCTCAATGTCTTTTAAACCATGCCATTTTTCCGGTAGGGGCCTCAGGCTCTTGCTCAACAAGAAAAGCCTGCGAACCTTGATTGTTTTCTCTCCCTTCTGGGTGAGAAATAAGGTCCCCTCTAACCCGATAATGTCACCGATATCCAGATTCTTAAACAACAAAAAGTCCTCTGTCTCTATATCGTCTTTTTTTACATAAATCTGGATTCGGCCGCTCTCATCCTGGATGTCCAAAAAAGCGGCTTTACCGTGACCGCGCAAAGCCATAATCCTCCCACTAACCCTGGTAAGGGTCCCCTCTCTAAAATCCTCAATCAATTGCTTAATCTTGTGGCTACGGGTAAACCTACCGCCATAGGGTTCAATCCCCATCTCCTTAATCTTTCTTAGCTTTGTTAATCTATCTTGCACAATCACTCCTCTGGTTTATAACCAATTCGGGGAAATGGATTGACCACGCTTGAAGCAGCATTCTTTAAATGTGCACTCACTCGTTTAAAATATCGGCTAACCAAGGCACAAAATATTGCTCTTCGAGAAGACATATTTTCTTCCAACACTAATTCTTCAATAAATTTATCACACCTTTTTGCTACCCGAACATGCGCCCCCATAACCTCTTTTGCCTTTACTTCATCGTCTTTTTTTAAAGCCTCTTTGGTGCGAGAAAAGAGAATCAAAATTTCTCTCCCTTCTCCTTTTAGTTGCTTAATTCTTTCATCTTCCTTGATTTCTTCTGGATAAAGATGGGCCAACTCTATAACATTCTTTACATAATCCCCAATTCGTTCAATATCGGTGACCAATGTAGTAAAAACTAAAGAGGCAACAACATCTTTTTCCGGAGACAAAACAAGGTGTTCTATTAGCCTTCTCCTTATATCTATTTGCCAGCGGTTAATCATCTGGTCTCTTTTATAAATATCTACGGTTTCGTCCTGGTGGTTAAAAAGTACCCTTAGAGCAAAGGAAAACATATCTTCCACTTCAACAAGCATTTTTTCTATGTCTTCTAATACTTTATTGAGCAGGTAATCTCTTCCTTTAAAAAGACTCTTAAACATCTTCGTCACCTCCATAAAGATATCAAAAGCAGGGGAATAATAAAGAAAATTATAGCTATATAAAATAAAGCAAACCAACGGTGATTAGTCACTATTTGTGCGAGCATCTTAGATATTGCAATTGGTATTTTTCTAAACGGATAAAAAATTAAAATCCCTGAAATGTTAAAAAATAAATGGCAAAAAGCAAGGGTTATGGCTGATGGGGTAGCTATTACTAAAGCTGCAAGAATTGCGGTTACGGTTGTTCCTAAATTTGCTCCCAGAACATAGGGAAATATTTTTTCTACGCTAAGGATACGTGCCCCTACCAAGGGAATTACTAAAGAAGTAGTTACTGAACTGCTTTGAACAACGGCGGTCAAACTAACCCCAAAACCAAAACTTTTCCAAGGACGGTTAAATAAATAACGGTCGATAACCCGCTCGGCTTTTTTAAAAGTGAGAAGCCGCATATAGCGGGTAATAAAATAAAGCGAAATAAAAAGCAAAAAAACGCCCAAGATGATTATTCCGGCGGGGCAAAAAAAGAAACGCTTAGTAAAAAAATTTATAACCGGTTGTGTGCATAGTTTTAAAGGATTAAGAAGCTTTATCCCCCCTATGCCTACAAACGCTCTAGCTACAAAAGAAGAAATATATTCTAAATAATGGATTGTGAGCTCTAAAGGGAGAAGAATAGCTGCTACTAATAAATTAAAAATATCATGAACTGTAGCGCCGGCAAACGCCCTCCTTATTTCTACCTTCCTGGTAATATGAGCTAAAGAAACAAGGGTATTGGTAACTGTGGTACCAATATTTGCCCCCATCACAATAGGTATAGCATTGCTAAGATTTAGTGTCCCTACTCCTACCAACCCCACCACAATAGAAGTAACACAGGAAGAACTCTGAAGAACACTCGTAGCTAAAATACCGATAAACAGAGCGATAAAAGGATTGGTAGTGGTAAGAATAAGCGTTCCTGCGAACTCCTTACCTAATCCCTTAAATCCCGCACCTATTAATTTAATACTTACTAAAAAAACATAAATAAAAAATAAAACGGCGAGAATTTTTATCTTTCCCTTTTTATCCTTAAAATTTATATTGATCATTTGTTGCTGTTTTTAAACAATACATCCGAAGCCTGTCCGAAGCGAAACTTCGGACAACAAAATCTTATTTTTTATCGCTGTAATCGCTAGCTCTGGATCAACCCTAAAATCCTTTGTAAATTCTGTAGCGAATAAAATTCAATTTCAATCTTCCCACCCTTCTTGCGCAGTAAGATCTTTACTCTGCTCCCTAAAAATTCTTCTAACCCTTGCTCAATCTCCTTTATTTGTAGGTCTTCTGCCCTTTGTTTTTGGCGTGAAGCCTGCGGCGTGAAACGCCCAACTTTCTTTACTAACCTCTCGGTCTCTCTCACTGAAAGCCTATAGCGAATTATCCTCTGGCAGATATCTCTCTGGCTATCCTTGTCCTCTATCTTTAATAGAACCTTGGCCTGCCCAAAAGATAGGCTCCCTTTTATCAATTCCTTTTGAATGTCTAAAGGAAGGGTCAATAGTCTTAAAAGGTGGTTTACTGATGAGCGGTCTTTGCCAATGATTCTGGCTACTTCCTGTTGCGAGAGATTAAATTCATCAATCAGTCTCTTAAGTCCTTTTGCCTGTTCAATAACATTCAGGTCTTCGCGTTGAATATTTTCAATTAAGGAGATCTGTAAAATCTCCTGATCGGTAATGTTTTCTTTTACAATGGCTGGAATTCTACTTACCCCCAACATCTTGGAAGCACGCAGTCGTCTTTCGCCACAAATAAGCTCATAACCCCCTTTTGTCTTTGCTACTATTATTGGTTCAATAATTCCTTTTTGTTTTATTGAATCCATCAGTTCTTTTAACTTCTCTGGTCTAAACTCTTCTCGTGGTTGGTATTTATTTAGTTTTATCTCCTTAATCTCTATTTCCTTAAAAGAATCAGCAGCTCTCTCGGGGGTATCCCTCTTAGGAATAAGGGCGCTTAGCCCTTTTCCTAAACCGGTTTGTGGTTTTTTGCTCATCTGTTTCTCCTTAAAAATTCATTGCTTAACCTTAGGTAAGCCTTTGCTCCTTGGCTTCTTTTACTAAATAAAGCGATTGGTTTTCCAAACCCCGGGGCCTCGCTTAGACGGATACAGCGGGGAACTATAGTTTTATAAGTCTCCTCTTTAAAAAAGTTCTGGACTTCTTTGATTACCTGCTTTGTGAGGTTGGTGCGAAAGTCAGCCATAGTTAAAACTATTCCTTTAATGTCTAAATTGGAGTTGAGGTTATCTTTTACCTCTTTAATTGTTTTTAGTAGCCGTGTTAGACCTTCTAAGGCGTAGTACTCGCACTGAATAGGAATAATAACTGAATCACAAGCTGTTAAAGCATTTATAGTAAGTAAGTTTAGTGAAGGAGGACAATCAATAAATATATATTCATAATCATTCTTTATATTCCCTAATCCTCGTTTTAGGCAAAACTCCCGCTGAGGTAGATTTATTAGTTCTATTTCCGCTCCACTGAGTTGGGTGTTGGAAGGAATAAGAAAAAGGTCTTTAACTTGGGTGCGGATGGTTATTTCTTTAATTATTGCCTCTGTAGTAAGATCGGACGAAATCAAGAAATTGTAGATTGTTTTATTGAGTTTTTTACTCTCTATGCCAATCCCGTCAGTGGCGTTTGATTGAGGATCAATGTCAACTAAGAGAGTTTTATGCTTTCTTAGAGCGAGGTAAGTAGCTAGATTTATAACTGTGGTAGTTTTCCCCACTCCACCTTTCTGGTTACAAATACTAATTATTTCACTCATATTACTTTATTCAGAAATAACAGTAATAACAATTGGGAAAATGAGTATAAGTTTCGAAAGCTATTATAAGAAAACAGGTTGAAGAAATAATAAAATAGGGATAATCTATTTTAGATATACACAGGGTTAATAATTACATAGTCCCCCCAGTTTTCCCGTTAGGTGTCTGGTTGCTGGGTGTGTGGGAGACCTTTACTTCTTTATTTCTTCAATTAAATTATCAATCATTAATTTAGTGTTTTTATCTCTCTTTATTTCTTCTTCTATTTTATTACAGGAATGAAGAATGGTAGTATGGTCTTTTCCGGCGAAATATGCACCAATTTCTTTTAAAGAATAATTAGTTAGCCTCCGCATCAAAAACATCGCAATCTGGCGAGGGTAGACAACATTTTTGCTTCTATTTTTAGATTTTAGAGCATCGATATGGAGTTTAAAATATTCCGCCACTACCTTTTGAACCATATCAGGAGTAATGTTTCTTTTTTCTTCTTCAATACTATCCTTCAGAGTCTCTTCTACCATAGGTAAATCAATTTTTTGGTGGGTTAGAGATGCGCGGGCAATTACCCTTATTAATGCTCCCTCTAATTCTCGGATGTTATTCTTAATCTTTTGAGCGATAAACAAGACAATTTCATCAGGAACATTTACAGGCTCTTTCTCTAATCTCTTTTTCAGGATAGCAATACGCGTTTCTAAATCAGGTGGTTGAATATCAACTACTAATCCCCAACTAAAGCGGGAAATTAGGCGTTCTTCTAAGCCAGGAATTTCCTTGGGCGCGCGGTCACTGGAGAGAATAATCTGTCTGTGTGTGTCATAAAGGGTATTAAAGGTGTGAAAGAATTCTTCCTGGGTACTTTCTTTATTAGCAATAAAATGGATATCATCAATGAGTAGAATGTCAACATAGCGATATTTTTGGCGAAATTTCGTCAGAGTATTGTTTCGAATAGCGTTAATAAACTGATTGGTGAAGCGCTCGCTGGAGATATAGACCAGATTAGAGTTAGGTTTATGATTAAATCGATAGAAAGCAATTGCTTGTAGGAGATGAGTCTTTCCCAAGCCGACCCGGCCATAGATAAATAAAGGGTTATAGGCACGGGCAGGGGACTCAGCCACAGCCAAAGCCGCAGCGTGAGCAAAACGGTTACTTGAACCAACTACAAAGTTGTCAAAAGAGTATTTGGGATTGAGGGGGAGTTTACCCGATTTTGGTAGAGAAACAAGTTTTTTTTCTTTTAGTGTCTCTCTCTTGGTACCTGCCTCGCGACGAAGCGAGGGAGAGATAGAAAAATTTATATTTATCTCTTTTCCGTTTAACTCGCTGGCGATTTGGTTAAGTGATGTAAGATGATGCTCGCATAACCATTGCTTATAGATCTTATTTGGGACCTCCACATTGATTGCAGATTCAGTTTGGCCAACATATTTAGTAGGTGCGAACCAGGTTTCAAAAATATGTGGGCTTACTTTTTCCCGCATAATCGCTAAGATCTTTATCCACAGATTATCTTGCATTTTTTCACACAGGGGTGATAGGAGAGTTGTTCTTTATTTTCCCCATTATCCACAAGTTATTAACACTCTCTTTTCTGATAATTATATCACCTATTGTTTCTCTGTCAACTGCTTCTTCCTTTTCTCCTTTTGATTTTTGCTCCTAAACCCGATAATTTTTTTATCAAATCCTCATACCCACGGTCAATATGATAAACACGCGAGACAGTTGTTTCACCTTCAGCGGCTAATCCAGCCAGTATCAGGGCGGCTCCGGCGCGGATATCTGAAGCCATTACCTTCGCTCCTTTAAGGAGATTGACTCCCTGAACAATAATCTCTGCCTCGCGTGGAATAATATTCGCCCCCATTCTCTGTAGTTCTCCAGTATAGACAAAACGGTTGGGGTAGACGCCTTCTTTGACTACGCTTTTACCCTCAGCTAGGGAGAGAAGAACGCTTATCAGTGGCTGAACATCAGTAGGGAAGCCTGGATAGGGAGCGGTGGTGAGATGAAGAGGGCGAAATCGTTCTTTAGCCTGGACAATCAGGCCCCGGGGTCTTAGAACGATTTGCACCCCTGCCTGCTTTAACTTCTTTAGAAGAAAGCTTAGGTGCTTAGGGTTAGCCTCTTTTATTTCTACCTCCCCACGGCTGATTGCCCCGGCGATAGTATAGGTAGCCGCCTCAATGCGGTCAGGGATAATGGTATGCTTTTTCCCTTCTAAATTTTTTACTCCTTCAATCTCTATTTTTCTTCCTCCTGCACCTTTTATATTTTTTGCCAGGAGAGGTCCCAATAGACAAATAGATGCTCGCATTGTGCTTACAAACTCATAAGAGGCAAAGGACTTTTTAACCGTAGGGTTGAGTTCAATGCTATCTGTTCTTTGGGTTATTTCTGCCCCCAGGCTGGAGATGATCTTAAGCATTGTGTCAACATCCTTTACTCGGGGGATATTTTTAAGTATAGATTTGCTTTCAGCAAGGAGGGCAGCAGCCAGGATGGGGAGAGCAGAGTTTTTTGCCCCACTGATGTGAACTTCGCCTCTTAAGGGATAGCCGCCTTGGATGATTATTTGGTCCATAGTAATGAACTAGCGAGTAGCAAGGAGCAAGTAGCGAGAAAACTATCAACTAATTACGAATCTGTTACGAATATACAAATAAAAACATTAGTATATTCGTAGCGATTAGTAAATTCGTAGATATCCCTCTACTCTCTATTTTTTCTCAGAATTGCTATTCGTGGTATTTTCTGGTAGTCCTTAACAATCTTTATCAATTCTAATTTTGACTGAACGATGATTTTTTTGATTAAATTATCTTGAGAGATTCCAATTTCCAAAATTAGATAGCCACCTTTTTTTAAAAAATGGGGGACATTTTTTATAATTTTTGACAAAAAAGAGATTCCTTTTTCTCCCCCCTCTAAGGCAGAGCGGGGTTCTCTCTGAACTTCCTCTGGCAATGTTTTTAAATCGCCGCTGGGGATATAAGGCGGATTAGAAACGATAATGTTAAATTTCTGGCGAGGGATATTTTTAAACAGGTCCGAGTAGAGGAAGGAGATGTTTTTTAGATTATACCTCAACGCATTTAATTTAGCAATCTTTAGTGCTGTTTTAGAGATATCTGTGGCGAGGACAGAAATAAAGGGAAAATTCTTTGCCAGTGAGATAGCTATGTTTCCGCAGCCGGTGCCGATGTCGACGAGCACCAGTTCCTTGTATCGGCGATAGAGAAGTTGCCGATAGATACTTGAGCCATGATTTCCTCGCTGGGGAAATCAACGGCGTGCTTCGTGTGACCAAGCCACCTCAAAACAATTCTCTCTGCTTCCTCCACTAGTAGCTCTGTCTCGGGACGCGGAATAAATACTCCTTTTTTAATCTTCAGTTCTAAATTTCTGAATTGCACAGAGTTGAAGATGTATGCCCAGGGCTCACCCTCAATTTTTTGTTGAATGGAGCACTTAAATTTTTCTATATCTAATTCTATTTCTTTGCTGAGATAGATCTCTCCTATAGAACAATCTAATAAATAACTCAGAAGAATCTCGGCGTTTCTTTGCGGATTTTCTATATCGGCATTTAAAAAAGCTTTTGTAGCAGAGTATAATAAATCAGCGATAATCATTAAAGTTTTCCTTTAAAGTTTTCCTTTATTGCTTCCACAAATTTTTCTACATACTCCCGTTTAATCGGCTACCTACATTTCTTTTTAATTCCTCAATTGCTTCACTCACAGACATTGCCTTTCGGTATTCTCTGCCGCTGGTCATTGCATCAAAGGCGTTAGCAATTGCCACTATCTTTGCCTCTATGGGGAGGGATTCGCCTTTTATTCCTTGGCAGCCCTTTCAAAAGGTTTGATAGGCTGTAGAATCTTTGCCCCATCAGCGGGGTGTTTTTTGATTGTTTTTAAGTTCTTCAGGGGTTAACTTTCCTTTCTAATGCTTAGCTGATTATTGCGCACTTTAAATTCCTGTCTCTCAGTTTATTAACAAAGCCGTTCCCTTTTGCGGCTTGAGCAAATATTTGAAGAGGATGCACAAACTTTCCTTTTTGGATATAAAAAGGGAGAAAGACATTGCCAGCGTTTTTTATAGACTGGGTAAGCAAAAGGTCATTTTCTTCATCGCTTTCGCCTATTAACAGCAGGTCCAAGACAATTGCTCGCGGATGAGTGGCTGCTATTTTGTCGATCAAAGAGGCAAGCCGGCGTCGCAGCCAGGGCCACTTTTCTTCTGCCGCTTTTAAAGAATAGTCATTAATGGCAACAATAACTATCTTCTCTGTTTGGCTGGGGTTGAAATAGCGGTATTTGAGCCGGTGAAGGTTATCCAGGCTGGCTAAACGGAACTGGTTTAAGGCTCCGGAAGATATTAAGAAGAAGGAGCAAAACAAAATCAGAAGAATGCTCAAAAAAAAGGCATTACGTTGAG
>MZGK01000028.1 GCA_002085025.1 Candidatus Omnitrophica bacterium 4484_213 | reverse complement strand
TTGTTATTGGGGTATTGCCAATTATCACAATTGGAATTTTTGAGGCGGCAAAACTTGATACTCTAATATTAATACTTTTACCAATAGCTTTTAGCATAGTGTCTGACCTAAGAAGACTGGGGTTGCCTTGGTGAGTTTTATAATCACCAATGCAAATTAAATCAAAACTTTTTTCATCCTTTTGTATAAATTCCCAGTTCTAGACTACAGAAATTTTTACCTCCAAAATCATCAAAATATTTTCTGGCTTTTGAACAGTATCTTTGGTCTTGCATATTGCCACATCAGCTGATGATTTTATAAAAAATTCTTTTTCCTGGTTTTTATTCCAAAGTGTGATTATATTTTTATTTAATAAGGCTATCTATAGATACTTTCAAACCTTTAGCTATTTTTACAACTGTTTGGATAGTTGGTCTGGTTATCACATTTGATTCAATTTTCGTCCATGAAACCAAAAAATACACAAGTAAAATTTAATAAGAAAAGCCCGCTTCTGGCCAAAATAAAGTTCGAGCCGACATTTTTTCAGGTTCTTTGGCAGTTTGCGCCTCGCACAGCGAGGCGACGATTTCAAGTTTTTCTTTGGTGGCAAATTCTTTTAGCTCAGCAAGCTGAGCTTCAATAGACAAAACCTGTCGTTATTCGCTGTCTGTTGATTTTCTACAGTAGATAAAGTGTTTCATACTCTCAAATTAGAAAAAAGAAAAGCTTGCTTCTGGCGTCCCGCTTTGCGGGACAAAGACAAAAAATTAGATTTTGCGCTTAAAATCGGCTGGCGAGCGCGAGCCAGCTACCTTAAATCCTAACTGGCGGAGAGGCCGGGATTCGAACCCGGGGATCAGTTTAACCCGATCAACCGCTTAGCAGGCGGCTGCTTTCAGCCACTCAGCCACCTCTCCAAATTTTGCTTCGCAAAATTTGACCCTGAACCCCGATTTATCGGGGCGAAGGATCAAAAATTTTTACTTGTAAAAATTTTCGGCGGAAGGAGCAGGATTCGAACCTGCGGGACCTTTCGGCCCAACGCTTTTCGAGAGCGCCGCAATCGTCCGCTCTGCCATCCTTCCAAATTCGCCTTCGCAAAATTTGACCCTGAACCCCGATTTATCGGGGCGAAGAACCTAGTCAGTAATTATCTACCTTGCCTCAAACTCCTCTATCTGCTTCAATCTGCGGCTGTGTCGCTCATTTAAAAAATCAGAGTTCAGCCAAATCTTGCATATACGAGCGGCTAATTTCTTCTCAATGAGCATTCCGGGCAGAATCAAAACATTAGCGTTGTTATGCTCCCTGCTTAACCTTGCCCCTTCAGGAGAAAAACAAAGAGCAGCCCGAATACCCTTTGCCTTATTTGCGGCAATAGACATCCCAATTCCGGTAGCACAGATCAAAATCCCTCTATCAAATTCCCCTCTTGCTACTGCTAAAGCCAAGGGAAAAGCAATCTGAGGATAATCGCAGGACCTTGAACTGTTGCTGCCAAAATCAACTACAGTATGCTTCTCCCTTCTCAGGAGCACTTTTAAATACTTTTTTAATTCATAACCACGATGGTCAGAACCAATGGCAAGTCTCACAGGGTCTCCTTTATCCTTAACAGCACTTTTGGCATTTCTTTTTTTATAATATTAAAATAATCCTGATAGATATTCAGCGGCCTGCCAATAGGATCGGCTACTCCTAAAACAAAAACCCTTTGCTCTATCCAAGGCACTCTTCTTAAAATTACATCTTTATGATACTCCTGCATTGCAAAAATTAGGTCAGCGCTCTTGAGCATCTCCGCTGTTAACTCCTTTGCTCGGTAATCAGAAACATCTATCCCTTCTTCCTGAAGAACCTGTATTGTCTCGTGGGTAGGGGGAAGTCCTGGAAAAGCAGAAACCCCCGCCGAGAGAACCCTGATATTTTTTATTCCCCTTTCACTAAGGCGCTTTTTTAATAACCCCTCAGCCATAACACTACGGCAGGTATTGCCCGTGCAAACAAAGAGAACTCTCCTTTGTCCCCAAATTTTCTTTAGTTCTTTTTCTTCAATCGCTCCCTGACGCAAGATTTCCGGTTTGATAGCGCTTAAATCTAAAACTGTGGATTCTTTGGCCAATCGGGTTCTTCCTCCATCAATGGCTAAATCTACTTTACCATCCAAATCTTTCAGTGCTTCTTCAAGGGTAACTGGAGGTCGGGCGCCGCTGATATTGGCGCTATCAAGGTTAAAGGACCGGGCCAAAAAGCCTTACTAAGAGCATAAAAAATTGGCGGAGGATTTTTGATCAATCTCTCTGCATCCTCTCTACAGGCAATATGTACACTCAGAGGTCTATTTTGGGGACGTTTCTTAATCTGGTAGATTCTCTGAATTGCTTCTGGGTTAGCAAAATCTGCTCCCAAACCATAGACTGTCTCGGTAGGAAAAATAACCAGCTGGCCTTTTCTGATTATCTCGGCTGCCTCTTTTACTCCCTCTATCTCGGGATTTTGGGAATCAAGTTTTAATATTCTTGTCTTTTTGTTCAACTTTCTTACTCAGCCCTCTTTTATATCTTTGAATTTTTTCGGCAATAACTTTATTTTCTATCCCTAAAATCTGAGCGGCAAAAATGGCGGCATTCTTTGCTCCTGTTTTACCAATTGCCATACAGCCAACCGGCACGCCGCTGGGCATCTGGACAGTGGAAAGAAGAGAATCCAATCCTTTAAGACTCTTAGTTTCTATAGGAATAGCAATTACCGGCAGGGTAGTGCGAGCAGCAATCGCTCCACCTAAAGCGGCTGCTCCACCCGCACCGGCAATAACTATCTTTATCCCCCGCTTGGCAGCACCCAAAGCAAATTCAGAAACCTTTTTTGGACTACGATGGGCAGAAAGAATCTTTAACTCGTAAGCAATGCCAAATTTCTTTAACAGTTTTTCTGTCTCTCTTATCGTGGGCAAATCCGAATCACTACCGATAATTATACTAACAATTGGATTTTTCATTATTCTCCTGTCTAATTTGCCAATCGTTAAAGTGTAGGGTTGTGTCGCTAAGAAGCCGTTGCGGAGCCCGAGCGGGCACGGTTCGAGCGAATGCAATGAGCGAGAGAGCGAGGGCGAGCAGCGAGCCGTGATTTCCTCACTGGGGAAATCAACGGCGTGCTTTCGTGCGACCAACCCTACACTCTCAAACCTTTTTTTCCTATATCTCTTCTATACTGCATCCCCTCAAAATGAATTTTATCTATCTCTCTATATACTTTATCTATCGCTTGTCCTAAACTGTCTCCCAAAGCCGTAATCCCCAACACCCTCCCGCCATTGGTAACAAATTTTTCATTGCCTGCTGCCAACTGCCTACTGCCAACTAATCTTGTTCCGGCGTGAAACACCAGAGCATCTTCTATCTTATCTAAACCAAAAACTCCCTTGCCTCTCTCATACTTTCCCGGATAGCCCCTGGAAGTAAGAACTACGCAGACGGCTGATTGGGGGGTTATATCTAATTCTATTTCCTCTAATCTATTATCAAGGGTGGCTGAAAGGATTTCTACTAAATCATTATTCAAGCGGGGCAGAACCGCCTGGGTTTCGGGGTCACCAAAACGGACATTGAATTCCAAAACCTTCACTTCCTCTTTATTAATCATTACTCCGGCATAGATTATTCCCTTATAAATTATTCCCTCTTCTCTTAATCCTCGAATAATCCCTTCCAAGATTTTCTCCTTGCTAAAATCAAATCTTTGCTTATCTACTATCGGGGCTGGGGAATATGCGCCCATCCCGCCGGTATTCGGACCTCTGTCGCCGTCGTAAATTTGTTTATGGTCCTGTGAAGAAGGTAAAGGTAAAATCGTCTTCCCGTCCGTAACGGCAATGATAGACGCTTCCTGACCGGTTAAAAACTTTTCAATAATTATTTTTTCCCCGGCGGCTCCAAATATTTTTTCTATCATCATCTTATTGATAGTGCTCTCGCCTTCCTCTTTGCTGTGGACGACAATTGACCCTTTACCCCCGGCCAAGCCATCAGCTTTGAGGACACAAGGAAACTCTATCTCTTGCAGATAAGCAATTGCCTTTTTAAAACTGTCAAAGACGGCAAAATCAGCAGTGGGAATGCCATATTTACGCATCAGCTCTTTGGCAAATATTTTACTCCCTTCTAATTTTGCCCCTCGTTTGGATGGACCAAAAATCTTTAAACCCCGGCTTTCAAATTCATCGACTATCCCCGCTACCAATGGATCCTCGGAGCCGACAACGGTCAAATCAATCTCCTTTTGTTTGGCAAAATCGGCCAATCCCTTTATGTCAGTGGGAGAGATGTCTACACACTCGGCGAGTTCGCTTATCCCCCCGTTGCCCGGAGCAGAAAAAATCTTATTTACTTCCCTGCTCTGGGCGAGCTTCCAGACCAGGCAGTGTTCCCTTCCCCCTGAGCCGATTACCAAGATTTTCATTTTATTTTGGCGAACAGCACCTTTCCTTTCTCGCCAGTTCCTTTTAAGGGCGATAGAGAAGTTGCCTCTAATTATACCTGAAGGCGAGAGCCGAAGCCTGGCGAGGCTTTAGCGTAGGCGGGCTGAGGATAGGAAATCTGCGAAGCAGATTTTGCTCTCATTCACCCATTTCCACCCCTGGGGTGGAAGTGAGGTTTATTTAACTTCCCCGATCACCCAATTCTTCAATTTAAATTTAAAACCAGATAATTTTTTCTGAATAGCCGAGATATCTCTTTGCCCGGCGATAAGCACCATTCCAATACCCATATTAAATACATTAAACATCTCTTTTTCGCTAACCCCGCGGCTTTGAATTTCCTTAAATATAGAGGGGATTTGCCAGGATTTCTTTTCTATTTTTATGGATAGCCCTTTAGGCAAAATTCTTTTGATGTTGTTAAATCCTCCACCAGTGATGTGGGCAATACCCTTCACGGGGAGCGGGGAGCTGGGAGCTGGGAGCGGGTTTAGCAAAGAAAGAACAGGTTTGACATAGATGCGCGTGGGCTTGAGAAACTCATTAGCGTTTTGTTTAATCTCTTTCTGGCTAAAAATCTTACGCAGGAGGGAAAAACCATTGGAGTGCAAACCACTAGAAGCTAAACCAATTATTTTATCCCCGGCTTTTATCTTTGAACCATCGATTATTTTCTTCTTTTCTACTATCCCTACGCAAAACCCGGCTAAGTCATATTCCCCTTTTTTATATAAATCGGGCATCTCGGCGGTCTCTCCACCGATTAAAGCACACCCCGCTTCTTCACATCCCTCAATTATTCCTTTCACAATCTCTTTCCCTTGTTTTAAATCTAACCTTCCTGTAGAAAGGTAATCCAGAAAAAACAACGGTTTAGCTCCCGAGCAGAGGACATCGTTAGCACACATCGCCACTAAATCAACGCCGATGCTATCATGTCTTTTAAGTGAAAAGGCAATTTTTAACTTCGTGCCTACACCGTCAGTAGAAGAAACGAGAATTGGTTGCTTGTATTTCTTAGGCAGAGAAAAGAAGGCGCTAAACCCGCCAATACCTTGCAATACACCCTTTTTTCCTGCTGTATTGAGTTTTTTAATTGCCTTTACAAATTCTTCTCCCTTTCTTATATCCACCCCGCTTTTTTTATAGGTTATTTTTTGATTTGACTTGTAGCCTGTAGCTTGCAGCCTGTAGCTTTCTTTTTTCATCTCCCTCTCTTTCTGAATTTTTCCAGTATCCTTTTAATATCCCCGGAGGCAGACTTAAGCATTAAACTTCCGGTATAGATAATTACTGAAAATTGCCAGCAATCCTCAGGGCCTAAAATCAAACCTGTCTGCACATCCTCTTCGCGTTCCAAAACCAGGTTAAATTTCTTACTTACCTTATCCAATCCTCCCTCCTGAATCTCTAAAGAACTAATCTCATTGGTGTATTTTAAAGAAGGAAAGGAAAGTCCACGCAAGAGCAAAAATGTCCTAATTCTTTCTTCATTGCTTTCAAGATCCTTCTGAAAATTAAAGCCTTCAAATTGAGGATAATGCGGTGGTAAAATAAGCAGTGGTTTGTCTATAATTACCTTGCCCCTGCGCACTACTGTATCGCCTACATTTATGGCTGATTCTCCTAAAAATATATAAGGCAAATCCGTAGGTTGAAAGGTCAGGAGTTCGCGCAAACGACTACGCAAGATTTCTGTCTTGCTAAGCGCCTTTTCCCATTTTTCTTCAATATCCATATCTTCCTCGTTCGTCCCGAAAATTTCGGGACCCACTCGTCAGAAATCAGTCTGCAGTCTTCAGTTTACAGTCTACAGAAAACACCCTGCGACCATCTCCTCTGTTTTCTGACTTCTGTTAACTGTTGACTGAATTTATATTCCCAATCTCCCAAAAATCTTGCTTATCTTCTCCAAATAACAACCAACCTCAAAACAACTCTCTATCTCTTTAACACTCAGATAATTTGATAACTCTCTATTTTGCAAAAGCAATTCCTTAAAGTCTCTGTCTTCTCTTTCTGAAACTAGGGCATCCTTCTGAATTATCTTATAGGCATCCTCGCGACTCAATCCTTTCCTAATTAATTCCAATAATATCCGCTGGGAGAAAATCCTTCCTTTGCTCTTCTCTAAATTTTCTTGCATCCGCTGAGGGTTCACAGTTAAATTTTTAAAGATAAAAATTGCCTCCTGAGTCAGGTAATTCAGCAGTGTAGTGCTATCGGCTAAAACAATCCGCTCTGCTGAAGAATGCGAGATGTCTCGCTCGTGCCATAAAGGGATATTCTCCAAAGACACCAGGGCATTTCCACGCAAAACCCTTGCCAAGCCGCATATTCTCTCGCAAAGCACCGGATTCTTCTTATGGGGCATTGCTGAGGAACCCTTTTGTCTCTCTAAAAATGGCTCCTCTACCTCTCCAATTTCTGTTCTTTGCAGTCCGCGAATCTCGAGGGCAAATTTTTCTAACGAACTTCCAGCAATGGCTAATGTAGTCAGAAACTGAGCATAACGGTCGCGCTGGAGGATTTGGGAGGAAATGGGAGCGGGCTTTAGACCCAATCTTTCACAGACATATTTTTCAATATACGGGTCAAGATGAGCATAGGTACCCACTGCCCCGGAAATCTTTCCATAACTGATAATTTCCTTTGCTTGTTTTAACCGCTCTAAATTTCTCTCGGCCTCCTGCCAGAAAAGGGCTAATTTGAAACCAAAGCTAATTGGTTCGGCGTGCATCCCATGGGTTCGCCCAATCATCAATAGCCTCTTATATCTCTCTGCTCCTTGTTTTAAAACCTTAGCAAGCTCCTGCCAGTCCTTGATTAAAATCTCTGTTGATTCCTTTAAAAGTAGAGATGTGGAAGTGTCCAGGATATCCGAAGATGTTAAACCAAGATGCAGATATCTACTTGCTTCGCCAATATTCTCTCCCACATTTGTCAAAAAGGCAATTACATCGTGCCGCACCTCTTTCTCAATCTCATCAATGCGAGCAATATCAAACCTTGCCTTTTCTTTTATCTCTTGCAACGCCTCCTGAGGAATCTGTTCTAATTCTGCCTGAGCCTCACAGACAAGAATCTCTATCTCCAACCATTTCCGAAACTTATTCTCCCGACTCCAAATCCTCTTTATCTGCGGTAAAGAATAGCGTTTTATCATTTTATGCCTCCAAATTTTGCAGAGCAAAATTTGTGCTGAGGGTACGACCTTTGGGAGTACCCGAAGGACCTTTCATGCCATTGTTTAGGTCCTTCGGAAGCTTCCTTTGGTCGCTTCCTCAGGATCAAATCTGCCTGCGGCAGATTTGGTAGCCCCACGGGGACTCGAACCCCGGTCTTTAGCCTGAGAAGCTAATGTCCTGGGCCACTAGACGATGGGGCCGGAACGCCAAAGCGCCAAAAAAACCACAAAAAACGCCAAAAAAGAAATTAGAAGTTATATGCTACCCTTTTTATTCCTAGTCTAGCTTCTGCAAAATTTAAAATAAGCCCTGATTTCTTATTAGCGGCTTTCAAATAAGAAAGTACCTGGGCTAAATGAACCTCTCCGATTTCTTTAACTGACTTAAGTTCCAAGATTAACTCACCTTCAATTAGAAAATTTATTTTCTGTGTACCTAAAAATTGGTTCTTATATCTGATTTTGCTTAACTTCTCTTTTTCGTAATTAATTCTTCTCTGAAGAAAATCATACGCTAAAGCTTCTTGATAAATCTTTTCCGTAAAACCTGAGCCAAGTATCTTATGGGTATCAATAGCTATTCCTATAATTTTATTAACAAGGCTATCTAACTTCTTTCTGTCCATGTTTGGCGTCTTGGCGGTTCTGGTGCCGGGAAGGGGACTTGAACCCCTACAGCTTGCGCCACAAGCCCCTCATGCTTGCGTGTCTACCATTCCACCATCCCGGCAAAAAATAAATTGCTATATTGATATCCTTCGGATTAGCTCCTTCGTCGTCCCGACTTTTGTCGGGACTCTTCAGGATCAAAATCTGCCAAATTTTCGAAGAAAATTTGAGCCCGAAGAAACGACATTAGAAGTTTCTGAAGGACCTTCTTCTGAGGCCCTTCGCTACGCTCAGGATCAAATTTTACCGAAGGTAAAATTTGGCTGGGGAGAGAGGACTCGAACCTCTGTTTCATGATCCAGAGTCATGCGTGACTACCACTGCACCACTCCCCAAATTCGCTGAAGGCGAATCTGATGCTGGGCCCCGACAAAAGTCGGGGCGAAGAACCTACCTTTAATGCCTAAAATGTCTAACCCCTGTAAAAAGCATCGCTATCCTTGCCTTATCTGCGGCGGCAAGGACTTCTTTATCCCGAATAGAACCACCCGGCTGGACAATTGCCTTAATCCCTTTTTTAGCCACCAATCTAACACTATCGGCAAAAGGGAAAAATCCATCGCTGGCAAGCACTGCTCCCTTAGAGCGTTCTCCTGCTTTTTTCAAAGCAATCTCTGCCGCTTCTATTCGGCTGGTTTGGCCTGGGCCAATTCCTACGGTAGAGAATCCCTGTTTGCTCCTTTTCGCCACCACTATCGCATTTGATTTCACATACTTAGCCACCTTCCAGGCAAAGAGAAGTGCCTGTTTCTGTAAAAGAGTTGGCTTTTTCCTGCTCACCGTTTTCCATAATTTTATAGATTCTTTCTTCATATCCTCTTCTTGAACTAATATCTGTCCTCTTATTTTTTTAAACTCTAAATTTACCCCCTTAGAGAATTCTCTAACGGGGTTTGAGCCGTTGGCAGAAAAATCTGTTTTTAGGATACGCAGATTTTTTTTCTTTACTAACAAAGCAAGCGCTCCTTTTGTATAATCAGAAGCGATAATGCATTCCAAAAAACCGGCTTTAATTAAACCCTGCGCCGTCTTCTCATCTACTTTTTTATTAAATCCAACTATTCCGCCAAAGGCAGATGTCTTATCACAAGCAAAAGCATTTTGGAAAGCAATATTTAATTCTTTGTCAACTGCCGCTCCGCAAGGGGTTTGATGTTTAACTATAACCGCCGCCGGCTGACTAAACTGAACAACAACCTTATAAGCCAAATCCGCATCAGCAAAATTGTTGTACGACAACTCCTCCCCGTGCAATTGTTTCATCTCTTCAAAGAGTAATGAGGGTTTTCGCCATATCGCAAGTCCTTAATCTTGATTAATTGTAGATTCAAATTCTTGGAAAGTTTATCTTTTGGCAATGGGTAAACCCCATTAGAAATCCCTTGCCCCAAAGGGTCAGGGGCATCTGCCAAAGGTGGATTATTTCTAACGGGGTAAAAATAATTTTCTAAAAACTCAGCAATCAATCCATCATATTTAAATGTTTTTTTTGACAAACAACAATCATTATCCCTTAATTCCTCTAAAATCTGCTCATACTGCTGGGGAGAAGATAGGACAGCGACGCGCCCAAAATTCTTTGCCCCTGACCGCAGGAGTCCCACTCCGCCGATATCAATATTCTCTAAAATCTCACTCAGCTTCCTCTTCCTCCTTACTGCCTCGGCAAAGGGATAGAGATTTACCACTACCATATTCAAGGGCAAAATTTCATTTTTCTTTAACTCCTCTTGATGTTTTTTACCATCTAAAGCAAGCAAACCGGCGTGAATCCGGGGATGGAGGGTTTTTACTCTCCCGCCAAGCATCTCTGGATAACCGATATAATCAGAAATAGAAATCGCCGAAATATTTTTATCCCGCAATAATCTACAAGTTCCCCCACTAGCCAGAATCTCAATACCCAACTTTCTTAACCCGCGGGCAAATTCTATTATTCCCTTTTTATCATAGACACTGATTATCGCTCTTTTGATTTTTGGCATCCTATTTTATTTTTCTTTCATCTTGAAGCTTGTAGCCTGCGACCTGTAGCTTTTTCACATCCTCTAATTTTATCTGTTTTTCTTTTGCAAATTTTCTACTTCTTTTAATCAAGTTATCAAAATTCTCAAATCTAGGGATTTACTTTGAACCGATTTTTGAACCGATTTAAAATAGTATTAATAGGAATAACTACATAAGAATTGCTGTCTTCTATTACATGATCGATAAGGGCTATTGCTTTTCCATCTTCATTCATTAAAAGTTCTCCAT
>MZGK01000027.1 GCA_002085025.1 Candidatus Omnitrophica bacterium 4484_213 | reverse complement strand
AGCTGGCAGTATATACCGACTTTGGTAATTCCCCCATTTTATATAGAACAATAAAATTACAAATACACTTATCAGCAAAAGTTTATCGCCCTTGGATTTTGAATTAAAAAAGAAAATTCCAAAATAGGATAATATAAAAAGAGGGCTCATCTTGAGAAGTTGCCCAAAATAAAAAAACCACGGCTCTTTGGCAAATATATTTGGAAAATAGTTGCTCACCGGAGGCAATTTATTTAGAAAAAACGATTCCGCAAGCCCCTGATGCACATTGGGCAGGGAAAATATAAATAGTAAAAATACCCCTCCGATAACGCTATTGAGAAAGGTCTTGCTCTGCATTTTTTTTACCATCCTGGCAATGTATCCTTTAAAGGCGATTAAACCTGCAAATACGACAAACAATAGTAAAAGAATTACAGAGCCTGGTTCTAAAAATAACTTACGCATAGATAACCAACCTCCGTGAAGATTAAGATTTGCCCAAAAACTCCCATAAACCCTTATATTCCAGATAATCCAGGGCAGAAAAATGAGAAATGCGATTAAAAAAATTAGATAGAACTTTTTATTTCTAAACAGTTCTGGTTTATACATCGCGGCAAAGATAAATAATATCGGAGCGATAAGGGCACCCGGATATTTGGTCAACATCGCAAATCCTAAAAACACTCCGCTCAAGATATAATATCTATTTCTCTCCCATCCTAATATAAAAAAGAACAGGGATAGATACATAAAAAGGGTTAAACTACTTTCCATCCATATTCTTGAAGAGCATAGCCAATATACTGGTGTTATTAATAAGAATAAAAATGAGGAAAAGGCAACTCTATCATCATAAAGTTTCTTTGCGATAAAGAAAACAATAAGCGGCAACAAAAGCGCAATATAAAATGAAAAATAATTAATATTCTTGAGCCCTTGAAAACCAAACCTCTGCGGTATGACAAGCAATAAACAATACATCGGGGGGTGTTTAAATAATGGTTTATTAAAATATGCTGGCAGAGTTTTCTCTGGATGGCCTTGCTTTGTTGCCTCATAATAAAATAAAGGGCTATAATCAGATAGGTTCACTGCCATTTTAATTGCCAGAGAACAATATAAAACCTCATCCGGTGACAGATAATTTTTTACTCTAATTTGGTTAAGTTTAATGCAAGCCGCTGAGATAATGACTATAGCGATTAAAAAAACTGTGCTGATGTTAAATGAAGTCTTCTTTTGAAAAATCATAATTTTCTTATTTATGATCTTTGCAGCTCTATTTTTTTTATCTTTATTAAAATATTTTCAATAAGGAATCTATTTGCGGAAATGATATTTGCAACAAGTCCAACAACAAACATCTGAAAACCCAAAATAATCAAAATCGATGCCAAGATTAAAGATTGAACATGCCCAGTGCTATTCCCTGCCAAAAAGAAATACAGAAAGCGTAAACCTATCAAAAAACCGATAAAAAATATTACAAAACCTAATGTCCAGAACACACGCAATGGTCGATATATCGTATAAACCTTCACAATCGTAGCGATGGAACGCAAGATATAATGGCATGTGTTCTTAAACAATCTTGATTCACGAGTCTTAGCATTTGTCTTTATAGGAACCTGCGAAAAAGCAATGCCTATTCTACCAGCTTGAATAATAGTTTCCAAGGTGTAACTATATTCAGATATTATATTAATTTTTATAGCCGCATCGGCACTATATGCCCTGAAACCACTGGTGACATCCTTGATATCAGTGCCAGAAAGTTTTCTGACAACCCAGCTGCCTAATTTTTGCATCTTCTTCTTAATCGGGGTGAATTCCTTCTGTTCATGGATATTGCGTACACCGATAACCACATCAGCCCTCCCATTCAAAATAGGCTGAATCAATTTGGGTATGTCGGCACCCTTGTATTGATTATCTGCATCTGTATTCACAATTATATCGGCTCCCATTCTTAGGCAGTTATCTATTCCAGTGGCAAATGCCTTGGCCAAACCTCTATGATTTGTAAGTCTAACAATATACTCTACCCCACACTCTTTAGCTACATTAACTGTATTATCGGAACTACCATCGTCTATTATCAATATTTCAACTCTGGCAATGCCGGGAATCTCTTTAGGTATATCCTGTATAGTCTGGGCAAGAACTTTTTCCTCATTCCAACAGGGAATTTGGACTATAAGTTTCAAATCTTTTTTGTACTCCATTTGCATAGTTTAGCTTAGTGCACCCTGAACCGTTCTGGTTCAGGGTGCCTCCTCCTTTCTATTTCCTTATTAAGCTCATTTGCTTCCTTATTCTGAGGCGATTGCTGTAAAACTTTTTCTATCTCTTCTAAAGCAAGTTCTAATTTATCTTGCTCTAAATAAAGTCGAGCCAATTTGTAGTGCGCCGATAGAAAATGGGGATTTAAAGTAATTGCCTTTTTGTACTCCTGCTCTGCTAAAGAAATTTTTCCTTCTTGCTCATAGATAAAAGCTAAATTATAATATGTCTTTGCATCGGGATAAATCTTTAATGCCTTCTTAAAACACTCCTCAGCAGAGGCAATGTCTTTCTTCTGGAAATAAACTGTTCCTAAGGCAAAAGAGACTGCCGCTGCGTTTGGCTGTAGAACAGAAGCCCTGTTCAATTGCTCTATCGCCTTATTATACTCTTTTTCTCGGGAGTAAGCAATCCCTAAATTATAATGGAAATTTGCAAGCGATTCTCTTTTTTCTCCTTTTTTTAAATTAACTAAAACCGCCAAAAGGACAATTACAGCCAAAGAAAGAAAAATAATTTTATACTTCCTTTGCCTAATTTTTTCTGTCAACCAAATCAAAAAGAAAGAAGCAAAGATAATAAAAATCGGAACGGTTAATAGACGATAACGAGTATTAACCCAGAATAAAGATAGAGAGAGATTCTGAGAGAGCCAGAAAAGATGTAAAAGCAGATTTTTCTTCTTGAGTGTTAAGAAGAATCCGAATATTGCCAGAGGCAAAATCAGACGCAGGGATAAAAAAGGCAGTTTTAAAAACGGCAAGAGATACCTTCGTGATAAAGAATAATTCTCCACATCGGGAATTTCTCCTGCTTGATAGAAGAGAAAAAACTTTTTAAATAAAAGAGAAAGAAAAAATAGGGGATTTCGCTTGATAAATTCCATCGCCTCTTTCTGCCAAAAATGCGAGACTTGCCCTAATGTTAAAGGCCTCCCCAATCTTCTTTCGGCAAACAAGCGGCCATTTTCTAAAATTTTCTTGCTGCTTCTACCCAAGAGCCCTTTGAAGGTTCCCTTTGCCTTTGGGTTATTGGCTAAATAAAAATTTACTCCGCTGTGGGCAGTAAAGATTACTTCTCTGCTTACTTTATAATTCCTGATTAAAACCAATCCTGGGAAAATGAGAAAAGAGAGAATAAAAATAATTAAAAATTTTACCCCCTTAGAAGTCCTCGCCCGAGCGGCTACATCCCGTCTAACGGGATTATTCCTAACAGGGTTTACTTTTGCCTTTCTGATTAAAAAATGAAAGCTAAGAAAAATAAAGAATAAAAAGTTAGTTGAGCGCACTAAACAAGAAAGGCCTAAAAGCAAACCAGCACCCAGAGAAGAAAAAATGGTTAATTCTTTATCTTTAGTTAAAATAAAAATCGCCAGCAAACTCAAGAATATTGCCAGAGTTACCCCCACAAAAATACAAGAATAAAAGATAAACATTCCATAAAAACAGGCGATTAAAGCGGCAACAAGAGCGACTTTTGAATCAAAGATCCGTTTAGCAATAAGATATATCAAAGAACAGTTAAGAGAAGAAAGTAGAATCTGAACAAAATAAACAAAGTATAAATTTGTGTTAGAAATTTTATAAAGCAGAGCTAAAAAATAGGGATAAAGCGGCAAAGCAACAAAGGGTTGATTATTGTGAATTCCTTGCATTATCTCTTTTGCCCAAGAGTGAAAAAAGGCAGGGTCAAGTCCATAAGGAAAAAAATGGGGAGTCTGGAGAAGAAGATTTAAATAGATGAAGCGAATCAAAAAAGCAAGCAGAAAAATTTTAAAACCAATGTGTCTCACACCTCCCTGTTTACCTCTCATCTGACATTATCTCCTTCACTGCCGTAAGAACATCATCTACTTTAATCCTTCTCATACACTTTTTTGTAAGGCAATTATGCCTGTAGCAAGGGCTGCAGGGCAAATTTTTTTTAATTACTCTAAATTTCTCTGTCGGGGGAAGATGAGACCGGGGCTCTGTTGGCCCAAATAAAGCCACAAAAGGGGTTCCCACGGCGGCGGCAATATGCATCGCCGCACTATCCGGGGTAACCAAAAGCTCGCATCTTTTGAGCAAATAAACAAGCTCCCCCAAATTTGTTTTTCCTACGGCGTTAACAATTCTCGCTTTTAGTAAAGATTGAAATTTTTCGCTTTTTCTTCTATATCTACTTTCTCCAATGAGAACTATGCGAGCAGAATAGAGCTTCATCAATTTAGTTGCCAATTGCGAAAGGTTCTCTAAATCCCAGTTCTTTGTCTCCCATTTGGCAAATAGATTTATAGCGATTATCTTCTGCTCCCTGCCAATCCATTCCTGTCTAAGAAAGTCCTCTATATATCTCTCTTCTTCTGGCGAAGTCCACAGTTCTAAGCGCTCATCTATTTGATTAATGTTTAATAGGTTTAACAAACGCAACTGATGCTTTACCGGTGGAAGAACCTCTTTACTTGCACCCCGGGGGTGGAAGTAATCTACCTTATCGCTCAACAAAAATCCTCCTTTGCGATTATAGCCATATCTTTTGTAAATCTTACTTAGATAAAGAATAAGATGGCTTTGCCAGTTATTCTGCAAATCAATACCAATATCAAAATCCTCTTGTCTCAGTCTCCGGGCTAACTTGAGTATCCTGATTATCTTCCCTTTCCCCTTGCGTTGATAAACGATTATTTCACTTAGATAAGGACACTGATAGATAATCCCATAAACCCTCTCGTCGGTCAACAAAGAGATATGCTGATGAGGGAACTCTTTACGAATCGCTCGCAGAGAAGGGACGGCTAAAATGAGGTCGCCGAGAGCACCCAATTTTATTATTAGAATTTTCTTCTGAGAAGAAACCTCCTGGTATAGCTCTAATGTTTTTTTAAACATCCCTGTTAGGCTAAATTCTTTTTCTACCTTTTCCCTTGCCTTTTGCGCCAATGAAAAAGCAAGTTGTTTATTTTTGATAAGTTCAATAATTGCCTCGGCCATCTTGGCTGGCTCTCGGGGAGGAATGAGAATTCCGTTTTGTCTATCTTCAATAATATCTACTATCCCGCCCACATTGGTAGCAATTACTGGCACACCTGAGGCCTGCGCTTCAATTATCACCCGTCCAAAAGCCTCGGGAATTGTAGAAGGGGCAACTAACACATCTAATTGAGAAAGAACCTTGGGAATATCCTTCTGCCAGCTCAGAAAATGGACATAGCGACTCAAGCCGAACCGCTTTACCAACAAATCTATTTCATCTCTATATTTTTCTTTTCGGGGGGCAACATCCCCCACAATTAACACCTTCAACTGAGGTATTTCTCTCACTACCCGGGCAACTGCTTTTATAAAATCAAGATGCCCTTTGCCCGGGGTTATTCTGCCAATTAAACCAATTGTGGCAACTCCGCTTTTTTGGGAAAAACTCAGAGGATTGAAATTTGACTCTGTTAAATCCCGCGAAGCGGGAATTTCGCCTTTGGTGAAATTATTTAACAGGGTGAATTTATCTAAATCCACTCCCCGGGGAATTAAAACTACCTTCTGAGGAGGGACTTTAAAATCCTTAATCATATGTCGGCCAATTGCCCGACTCGGCACAATTACTCTCTTGCCCCAACCCATTACCCGACTAAAGAAATAATTATTATAATACCCATGAGCGGTAGTAATAAAACTAACCCCTTTTCGCCGCGCGGCAAAATAACCAATCCAAGCTGGCACACGACTACGGGCATGCACAATCTCTATTTTCTCTTTTTCAATAACATTGGCCACTTTGCTAATCATTCTTAAAATGGTAAACGGGGATTTCTTATGCACCGGGAGCCGATAATGCTTAGTACCTCTTAGAGTCAATTTAGCTACGAGAGAACCTCCGTTGGAAATAACTACCGAGTGATAGCCATTCTTAACCAATTCCTTTGCCAAATCCACTACCCCGGTTTCCACTCCGCCCACATTGAGTTCGGGTAAGATTTGCAGAATTCTCATAATCAGTTTATTAAACCTTCAAGTATTTCTTTTATCCTCTCTTTATCATTTAGAATTATCACTTTTCGTTTTTCTGTGCAAACCTCAATAATCTTCTGCTCCAATTTATCAGGAGAGACTAAATCTATAATCCTTTCTTCCTCTAACTTCCTTAGAAACTCTTTTTTCTTTTTCTCGCTCTTTCCTGCATCTACAACAATTACGGGCTTTCCTGATGATGCGGCTTCGGAAATCATGGAAATACTATCGGCACTAATAATAACGAAATTACTTAAACCTAATATCTTAGCCACGGCATTATCTATATTTTCCTCATTGGCAATGACAAGCAGCTTGCAGAGGGAAAAATCAGCCAATCTTTGTTTGAACAATTTTTCAATCTGGCGAGAGGTGCGCCGAGAGGTAGTCAATAAGAGTCCGGCGTCCAGTCTTTTAGAAATTCTTATAATTTCTGTCAAGAGCTTCTGAAAACGCGAATAAGAGCCATTACCAATAAACACGCCGATTATTAAATCTTTTTTCAGGGCCAATTCCCTTCTCATCTCTTTAGCCGCTACTTCTACCGCCTGCGGGGTAATTAAATTAGGAGTACCTAAAATAGAAAGAGTATTTCTCCCTTGCAGATGGTCATGGAGTGGAGCAATGATTAAATCAAAAAACCTCCTTAAAAATTTAGGGGGAGACATAACAGCAATATTTCTGGCAAAATTCTCCTGTTTTAAGAAGATATTCGGCGGAATCAGGGAAGAACCAGAGGAAATAATTATATTAGCCGGGACCTGCGCTAATCCGTTATAAGACCTTTTAGTAAGACAAAATTGCAAACATTTGAGACAACCGGCACAACGCCGAGAAGCAAACACAGAGCAAAGCGTCAGCAAAAAGCGAGTTAGTCTATTTCTATATTCTACTCTTCTGATAATTACTTTCAGAGAACCAGAAGAGGTGTTAAAAATCTCGGGATACTTCTCCGATTGAACCTTCTCGAACTGCGTAGCAACCGCCCGACTTTGGTTTAGATGGCCGGCTTTGCCGTCGTCCAAAATCAATATTACTCTGGAAATAAATGCCGGCAAAACTGTTGCTCCAGTTTTAAGAGCAATATCTAAAAAACCACTGGGCAGAAAGATATAGCGTCCGAAAAACCTAACACAAACCTCCTTATTCTTCCCCCCCTGGTCTCCCAAGATACCCACTATCTCATTATTCTTCAATCCTTGAATAACCCCCCGCAAAGCCATTCCTCTTTTAATAACCTTAATCCCGCTACTTTGGCGATAAAAGTTCAATAATTCATCTACTCGCTTATTTTTCTGCTGGCGGGCAATCACCTTCATCGAATACCCTTTTAAACTCAAGGCAACACTACTAATTTCCCAGTTCCCTAAATGAGCGGTAAGCAGAATTACTCCCTTGCCCTTGGAGAGAGCAGCATCTAAGTTTTTCAACCCCTCAAAATCCACATAGGAGTCAATATTCTGTTTATTGAGTCGAAAAAATCGGAAGATTTCACTGAGAGATACCCCTAAATTTTCAAATAAGCCCCTGACAATCCTGAGAGCTTCCTTTCTATCTTTACCTAAGAAAAATCTGATGTTAGCATAAGCGAGCTGGCGATGGTGGGAAGACAGAAAATAAGCCAATCTACCCTGTATTTTGCCCAACCACAAAGAAAACCTAAATGGCAAAAGATTAGCGGCCTTAATCAAAAATCGCAGAATTAACAGCAACATTCAATTTCTCCTTTCCTCGGGTTATTTCCATCTTCATTTGCAAAGAGAAGAGAAAAAGAGAGTGTGTAAAAAGATGAAGAAAACCTTTTATCTTTACTGCATCTTTTTCGGTGGTAACAATAATATGGATACTCTCCTCTAAGCAAATATCAATTATCTCTCTTATATCTTTAAGGGTATAGTGATGATGGTCAGGAAAAACAACCTCACTTTTTACTCTACAGAGGCTTTCTACAGTCCGGCGAAAAGCTTCCGGATTCCCAATAGCCGAGAAGATACCCACCTCTTGAGAAACCAAATCTTTTAAATCTCTTTTCTCGTTTTGGAGCAAACCAAAGAGATATATCGGCTTATATTCAGCTTCAGCAAAGGGAATCCGAGGAAATCGCTTTGTCAATTTCTCCCTTAAAGAGAAAACCTCTTCCTCTCCGGCTAAATTGGTCTTGGTTAGAATAAAAAAATCTGCTCTGTTTAGGCTTTTGATTGGCTCTCTCAGAAATCCCCGTGGCAACAGATAGCCATTACCAAAGGGATGGGTAGCATCAATAAGAACAATATCTAAATTCCTCTTTAGCCGTTGGTATTGAAAGGAGTCGTCTAAAATAAGTGTATCTGCTTTATATTTCTCAACCGCCTCTCTGCCTTTCTTTACTCTGTTTTTCCCAATCAGCAGGGGAATACCACCCAATTTATCCTTTAAAAACGCTCCCTCATCACCTAAAAGATGGAAAAGAGGACTTTTAAAATTTTTGACTGCTGACTGCTGACTGCTGACTGGTAACTGTCTTTTGTAGCCCTGGGCCAACACTGCCACTTTCCTTCCTCGTTTCTCCAATTCCTTTGCCAAAAACTCTACCATTGGGGTCTTTCCTGTTCCCCCAAGAGTAATATTTCCTATACTAATGACCTTGCAGTCAAGTTTAGAGGCTCTTAATAAACCGCAGGAATAGAGCCTCTCTCTTATCTCTATTACCAAATAGTAAATATAAGAAAGTAATAAAAGGAAAAATTTAATAATATTACCAACAAAGCTTGTCTTTTTGGTCTTAAGTAAATTGTAGAGATAGAATTTCAACATATTTACCCTGTTAGAAATCCCCTGGCAATGTAAGAGAAACTTCCATAATTCATGATAGAATTACTCGGTAACATTTCTAACGGGCTTTAGCATAAATCGCCCGATAACTTCCATATTCCGCTCCGTTGCCCCTCGATTTTCCTCTAAAATCTGCCTTGCTCTTTTGCCTAATTCTTCTCTTCGCCCCCGGTTATCTAATAAATTGCAGATTGCCTCCTTCAGCTCCTGAGCATTATCTACAACGATTGCTCCTTTCCCCTGCAAAAACAAAGCTGCAACCTCTTGAAAATTAAACATATACCTACCAAATAAAATTGGTTTGCCAAAAAATGCTGGCTCAAGGATATTATGCCCACCCCTTTTTACCAAACTCCCGCCGACAAAGACAATATCGGCAATGCCAAATAAGGAACTCAATTCACCAATGGTGTCAAGGAGGAGAATTGTTGAAGAGGATAGGGTTGTGTCGCTAAAAAGCCGCTCACGATCCCGAGCGGGCATGGTCTCGTCAGCCGATAAAGAAATGAAAAAATCAGATAACCGTTGAGTAACCAATTCTTGCTTTTGAACAAGTTTTTCAATTTGGGGTATTCTTTCAATATGCCGCGGAGCGATAAGCAAACGCAAATTTTTTCTATCTATCTGTTTATAAATTTCTAAGATTATTTCTTCTTCACCCGGATGAGTGCTGGCCGCAACAAAAAGAATATTCTCTTCTTTTAATCCTAAATCGCTTTTTTTGTATCTATCTCCCGGCACTTCCGAATCAAACTTCATATTGCCGGTTATGCCAACTTTTTCTCGCGGCGCGCCCAAAGAGATTATTCGCTGACTGTCCTCTTTTGTCTGCATACAATAGAAATTAACCTTTCTTAACACAGAAGAAAGCAAAAATTTTATCTTCTGATATTTTTTAAAAGATTTATTTGAAATGCGCCCATTAACAATGAGTAAAGGAATCTTCTTCTTTGCGAGAATGCTAATCAAATTAGGCCAGATTTCTGTTTCTAAAATTATAAACAACTGCGGAGATAATTTTTTGATTACTTTATTAACAATAAAACTCAAATCATAAGGCAGATAAACTACCAAATCTTTATTCGAAGCAACCTGCTGGGCAATTCTATTCCCGGCAGTAGTAACAGTGGAGATAACCAACTGATATTCTGGATATTTTTTTCTTAAATTATTCAGCAATGAAACTGCGCTACTTATCTCTCCTACGCTCACAGCGTGAAGCCAGATAGTGGGCTTTTTTATCTTCGCAAGGAGAGAGGGAGAAAAAAAGCCCAGGCGCATCCACGCCCCCTGTCTATACTTCCCTTTTAGAAGAAAATAGGGAAGATAAATAAAGATGAATATAAGAAAAAAAAGATTATAGAGAAGAAACATAATCAAGTAGGCAGTTGGCAATAGGCAAATAAAGCCAGTAGGCAATAGGCAATTGGCAGTAGGCAAAGAAATACCAAAGAAAGTTGCTTACTGCATACTGCCCACTATCAACTATTTTATTGCTTACTGTAAGATGGTTTAGATATTAGAGTAATTAGACATTAGACATTTTGTTTTCTCAATCGCTTCTTCCGCATCTCTAACTTTAACTACCCCCGGAATATCCCAGGTACTAATCCCAATAATCGGCTTCTTCATCTGCAAGGCATAAGCAATTTCAGAAAGTGTCCCTTCTTTTCCCTCGATGGCAATTACTACATCAGCATTTTTGACCACTAAATTATTGCGCATATAACCCAAGCCGGTAAGAATGGGAAAATCTACATAGGGATTGGCTTCTTTTCTGTTACTCCCGGGAAGAATACCGACAGTTGTCCCTCCAGCCGATTTTGCTCCCCGACAAGCCGCCTCCATTACCCCAGTTAAGCCACCCGAGACCAAAATCGCTCCCATCTTGGCAATTCCTCTACCCACATCTTCGGCAATCTTGGCTATCTCTCCATCGCATCTGTGGCCACCAATCACGGCAATATAAA
The DNA here is from genome assembly GCA_002085025.1 of Candidatus Omnitrophica bacterium 4484_213. Taxonomy (GTDB): domain Bacteria; phylum Omnitrophota; class 4484-213; order 4484-213; family 4484-213; genus 4484-213. The sequence continues at coordinate 10,411 of MZGK01000027.1, read as the reverse complement.
GTTTTTTCTCCATTTTCTGCCCTTAAAATAGTTTTCATTAGCAATGAAAACTATTTTCTTGTTTTGAATGAGCGAATATGCATTCATTCTCATCTTGCCCCGTTAAATAACGGCTTTGCCACTCCGATATAGTCACCCGCCTACCATCCGTCGGGCAGGAATTTAACGAAATAAACGTGCAGCTTAACTATAGAGGGTAGCCCTCCATAATGAACCTTAATAAACCCCTTCTCTTGTAAATATGCAGTTTCTTCTCGATTGGCGTGTTTCCATTTTGTATTTGCTTTGCTTGCAGCCTGCAGCCTGTAGTGCAATCCGCAGAGTAGCGCTGGGCAATTATTGAGAGAGATGTTGCCGAGGGCATCATTGCCTCCACGAGGAGCAGAAGCCCGATTAAGCGGGGTGGCTTTATCCAGATAACAAAAAGAAAAACCAATATTGGCAAAATAATCAGTTTCCCTAATCCCAAATTTATCAGTGACCTCTTTCTTGTTTTGCCCTCTGGGGAAACAAAGGTTAAACTCCCCCCAACTATCATTAGCCCCAAAGGAATCGCGCAATCACCGAGCATCGCCAGGGGCTTTAAAACTATCCGGGGAACAAAACTCTCTGTCCTTAAAAAAATAATCAAAAGAGCGCCTAAAGTTGCCAAGAGCGGAGGAGTGAACACGCTACCAAATTCAAATCTCTTCCCTCTATGCTTAGAGAGCAAATGAACCCCAAACGACCAGATTAAGGCATTAAAACCCAATAAAAAAAGAAAGATATAGATAAACATCCGCTCTGCCTCTGAGGGAGGAAGGATAGTAGCAGCTAAAGCAAGGGGAAGATAGCCTGAATTTTGAAAGGCAATTAGCCCTAGAAATTCATTCTTTTGCGACAAGGATTTATCTGCTTTTAGAAAAAGATAACCAATAGCTAAACCGAACAAAGTTAAACCAAAACTGATAAGCGGAAAGAGCCACCAATTTGGAAATCCTTGAAAATTAAAATCGGAAAGCAAACGAGAAAAAATCAAGGCCGGGAGGCTCACCTCAACAACCAATCTGCTTAGCGTCTTTAAACCTTGGTCTGAGATAATTCCCTTTCTTGCCAAGACGAATCCCGAGAGACCAATCAAAAATATCTCTGCAATCGCCAGAGCGCTAAATTTGAACGTGGAGAGAAAAAACATTTATGCCCGCGGATGTGCCTTATTGTACTCCTTTCTCATCTTTGCACTGCTGATATGGGTGTAGATTTGAGTAGTGGCAATGCTCCTATGCCCTAACAACTCTTGCACATCCTTCAGCTCTGCTCCTCTATCTAAAAGATGAGTAGCAAAGGAATGTCTTAAGCTATGGGGTGAAATCCTTTTCTGAATACTTATCTTCTTAATATATTTATCAATAAGTCTCTGGACATCGCGAGCAGAGAGTTCCTTTCCATTTCTACTTAAAAATATTTTTTTTCCCGACCTACCCCTGCCCGTCCCACAGGCGGGGAAAGGGAGGTTCCTTGATTTCTTCTCTATCAAATAATCTTTAATTGCCTGGCTAGTTCGCTGATTAATAGGTGCGAAACGCCCGCGCATCCCTTTTCCTTTCTTAATCTCCAGACGCGACCATAGGAGGTCAACATCCTCCTCTTCTAAATTTACCAACTCGCTTACTCTTATCCCGCTAACATAAAGAAGCATCAATATGGCATAATCTCGCAAACGGATAAGTTTATCCTTTTCGGAAAGAGGAGCATTGATGAGCTCCAATACTTCATCGACGCTTAAAAAGGTAGGAAGCTTCTTCTCCTGCTTAGGATTGTAGATTCCCACCATTGGATTGAGAGTACATCTCTTTGTACGTTTCATATATCTGAAGAAAGAGCGCAGAGAAGCCAACTTACGGGCAATCGTAGCCCGGGAATAATTTCTTTTATTTAAGGAAATAAGCCATTCACGAATTACAAAAGGGGTTACTCTCGAAAGAGAATAGTGCCCGCCTTCCTCCCGAAAACCTTCAGGGCTTCGGCGGGCAGATTCCGCCAAAAATCTTTCAAATTCTTTCAGATCGATATGATAATTCTTCAGGGTATGCGGCGAGGCATTCCTCTCCGCCTCTAAATAGGTCAAAAACTTCATAATATCCCAGGTCATTCAATAAGCACGCGATTTACGGAACGAAGTGCTCGTAAATCGCTGTGCGCATTGAACCCAGCACTAATTTTTCAGAGATGCTTAGCCACAGCGGAAAATTAGTGCTGGGTCAAATTCAGCCATACAATTTAGTCTCCTTTTAGTCGCCTAAATCGTGGCTTCATTTGAGTTCCCTTGTCGTATACTTGCACTTGGGATAATTAGAACAGCCATAAAACACACGACCCTTAGAGTATCTTTCTATCAATTCTCCCCCGCAACCTTCCTCAGGACACTTAACTCCGGTAGAAATCGGACGGGTATTTTTACACTCCGGAAAACCTGAACAGGCTAAAAATCTTCCCTTTCTTCCCCATTTTATTACCATCGGGCGGCCGCATTTCTCGCATATTTTATCGGTGACAACAACCTCCTTTTTAACCTCGCGCATATTCTCTCTTGCCCTGTTTAAATCCTCTAAAAATGGCTGATAAAAATCCTTGAGCATCCTTAGCCAATCCTTCTCTCTTTGCTCTACCTTATCCAAATCATCTTCCATTTTCGCCGTAAACTCCGGGTCTAAGATTGTTGGAAAATGGATAATGAGCAGTTTTGCCACGGTTATTCCTAACTCTGTGGGAAAAAAATGACCCTCTTTTCGCTGGATATAACTGCGTTCTATTAGAACCTTGATAATCGGGGCATAAGTGCTTGGCCGTCCTATTCCTCTCTCTTCCAAAACCTTCACCAAAGAGGCATCTGAGTAGCGAGCTGGTGGTTTGGTCCAATGCTCGCCTTTATCTAATTTCAATAACTCTAAGGTTTCTCCTTCTGTTAATTCAGGAAGACCTTTCTCGTTTTTCCCCTCTGGATAAACTAAAAGAAAGCCGAGAAAGACTATCTTAAGAGCAGAGGCAACAAACAGATACTTTCCGGCAATTATCTCTATTCCGGTACTTAGAAACAGGGCTGGTTTCATCTGAGAAGCGACAAATCTATCCCAGATGAGTTTGTAAAGTTTATATTGCTGTTCATCTAAAAAATCCTTTATTTGGTTCGGCTCTCTTAATACTGAGGTTGGACGGATACACTCGTGAGCCCCCTGGGTTTTAACCTTAGTTTTATATCTCTGGGGAGCATCAGGTAAATATTCCTGACCAAATTTCTTTCTAATATAGTTTCTAACCTCGACCAAGGCATTCTCAGAGCAACGCACAGAATCTGTGCGCATATAGGTAATCAATCCTTCTCTCTCCTCCCCTATTTCAATTCCCTCATAGAGCTGCTGGGCAATACGCATTGTTTGGCTGGCCGAAAAGCGAAGCCGATTAAAAGCCTCCTGCTGTAATTTGCTGGTGATGAAAGGAGAATAGGGATTTCGTTTTTTTTGCTTCTTTTCTATTTTGGAAACAATAAATTTTTCCTTTTTTAATTCTTCGGTAATTTTATTCGCTGCTTCTTCATTTTTTATTTCTGCTTTCTTATTTTCTATCTTTCTCAATTCCAATACTCCTCGGGCTGAAATGTCCTTATCTCCTCTTCCCGTTCAACAATAAATCTCAGAGCTACGGATTGCACTCTGCCGGCAGAGAGTCCCCGGGCAACCTTTCTCCAGAGTAAGGGACTAATGCTATAGCCAACAACGCGGTCTAATATTCGGCGTGCCTGCTGAGACTTTACTTTATCTAAATCAATGCCATCTGGATCTCTAAACGCCTCAACAACTGCCTCGCGGGTGATTTCATTAAAACTAACCCGAAAGATATTCTCATTTTTAAAAATTTGAGAGAGGTGGAAAGCAATCGCTTCGCCTTCGCGATCAGGGTCAGGGGCAAGAAATATCTTTTCCTTTCCTTTTTCCTTTTCTCTCAGTTTAGAAACTATCTTTCGGCTACGGGGGATAATAATATAGTGCGGTCTAAAATCATTTTCGATATCCACGCCCATTTCGTTTTCTGGCAAATCCTTAATATGGCCCATTGAAGCCGCTACTTCATAATCTGCCCCTAAAAATTTGTTGATTGTGTGCGCCTTTGCCGGCGATTCCACCACTACTAAAAATCTCGTCATTGTTCTTCAAAGGTCCAGAATAACCTCACCATCAATTCTTTACAAATCTCTGTCCTGGCAACCGTTTAACTATTTTCTTCAGTTCTAACATTGAAAGAATAGTCAAAACCTGCCCTGGCGGAAAAGCACCCTCCTTGCTGAGTTCATCAACACATTTAGGTCTGCTTTCCGAGAGAAGATTATAAATCCTTTCCTCCTCAGAACTTAACCTGGGTGGTAAAGAGGAAAACTTTTTCTTTAACTTCCTTAGATGGCTTTTTATTACCGGCTGGAGTTCCTCTAAAATGTCATCGGTATCCTCAACAAGCTTTGCTCCCTCTTTAAGAATCTGATGCGTGCCCTGGCTGGTTGGGCTATCAATATGCCCGGGTACAGCAAAAACCTCCCTTTGCTGCTCCAAGGCATAATTTGCCGTAATCAAAGCCCCGCTGTGCTTGGCTGCTTCTACTACTACTGTTCCCAAAGAAAGCCCGCTAATAATGCGGTTCCTGATTGGAAAATTAAACCTCTCCGGAGGTGTACCCAAAGGAAACTCCGAAACAACTGCTCCCTGGCGGATAATCTCCTCCTTCAGTTTTTTATTCTCCCGAGGATAAACAATATCCAGACCACATCCCAGCACAGCAATCGTCCTTCCACCACTCTTTAATGCCCCTTTGTGGGCGGCGGTATCAATCCCCCGGGCCATCCCGCTAACAATAGTAAAACCTCTATAGGATAACTCCTCACTCAATCTTTCAGCGGTTTTAATCCCGTAAAAGGAAGATAATCTGCTTCCTACAACAGCAATTGCAAGACAATCCTGAGCCAAAACTTCTCCCTGAACATAGAGCACTAAAGGAGCAGAGGTAATTGACTTAAGAGAGGCAGGATAGTCTTTATCTAATAAAGTTATTATTCTAATCTTATCCTTTTTTATCAAAGACAATTCTTTACTAACATCATATTTCTTTACTCTCTGGAGTTCCTCGGCAATCTTTGCCTTGAAACCCCTTTGCCTAACCTCCCTCGGTGAGGCATTAAAAAGATATTCAGGGCTCTTGAACGACTCGATAAGAGCTTTCCCTTCTGCTCTTATTTGAGTAGACAGAGAAAGTTTCAGCCAATTCTCTATATTTTTACCTCCCCATCCACTTTTTAATCTCTTCAGCAATCCCCTCTGCATGCAAACCATATCGCAATAACAACTCCTCTCTCCGTCCCTGCTCAATAAATTTATCCGGCAGACCAATTCTTTTTATCCCAACCTTTATATCCCTATCGGCGAAGCACTCTAATACCTTGCTGCCTAACCCCCCTTGTAAGCTGTGCTCTTCAACCGTTATAAACGCCTCTTTAATTAAAATACTGCTCGCTTTTAAAGAAGGATAAACCATACTTCCAATAGATATAATCATTGCCTCTTTCCCCTCTCTCATGACCTCTGCTTTCCCCAATTCTATCTTTTGTCTCTGATTGCCAACTGCCTGTCCCGTAGGCTTGCCTGTCCCGTAGGCTTGCCGTTCGGGGTCCTTCGGGGCCAACTGCCAACTACCAACTGTTGTTTTAGGATATCTTATGGCTATTGGACCTCTCTCTTGCCTAACGGCAAATCTGAGCATCTCCTTCAGTTCCTCCCCATCTTTAGCAGCAAGCACACTCAAATTGGGGAGCCCGCCTAAATAAGCGAAGTCAAAAACACCTTGATGGGTTGGTCCATCCTCTCCGACAATACCAGCGTTACTCACTATAAAAATCACGGGAAGATTCTGCAAACAAATATCGTGAATTATCTGATCATAAGCCCGTTGCAGAAAGGTGGAATAGATTGCTACAAAAGGTTTCAACCCTTGCTTACAGAGACCACCAGCAAAGGTCACTGCATGCTGCTCAGCAATCCCTACATCAAAAAAACGGGAGGGAAACTCCTTTCTAAATCTGCTCAAGCCAGTACCTAATTCCATTGCTGCGGTTATCGCCACAACATTCTCGTCCTCACGACCTAACTCCACTAAACTCTCGCCAAAAATATCTGTATAAGTGGGAGACTGCTTAGGGGTAAACCCCGTTAGAGAATCCTTGGCTTGCTCTTCGATGCTGCGAATACGGTTCTTACTTTGCTTCGTAAATTTCTCTAACAGCCTAAATTCCCCGGTTTTAATATTAAACGGGGAAGCGCTATGAAATCTCTCTGGAGACTGCTCGGCAAACCTATACCCCTTTCCCTTTTTAGTAATTATGTGCACCAAACCGGGCTCAGGAAGCGTAAAGACATTCCTTAGTGTTTTCAACAACATAGGGATATTGTGTCCATTTAGAGGGCCAAAATACCTAAATCCCAGTTGTTCAAAAAACACCCCCGGAACTAAAAGCCCCTTTAAACTCTCATCTAACCTTTCAGCAAGATTAAGCACCTTTGTTCCTATCCTGGGAATACTCTTTATCAGCGAAGAAAGGTTCTCTTTGACCTTATTGTAGGTCGAAGAAGAAATCATTCTATTTAAATAGTTACTCAGGATACCTGCACTTTTAGAGATAGCCATCTCATTATCGTTTAAGATAACTACAAGGTTCCTCTTCTGATGAGCAACATTGCTCATTCCCTCAAAAACCATCCCCGATGTCAGAGAACCATCGCCAATTACTGCCACCACTTTGCCCTTTTCCTTTTGAAGTGCCTGTCCAACAGTTATCCCGAGGGCCTGGGAAACTGCTGTGCCGCTATGCCCAACAATAAAGGGGTCGCAGGGACTCTCTTCAGGATTAGGAAAACCACTCAGCCCATTTAACTGGCGCAAACTTTTAAAAGAGTTCCTTCTCCCGGTAAGCAGTTTATGGGTATAACATTGATGGCCAACATCCCAGAGAATCTTGTCTTGGGGGCAACTTAGTAAATAATGCAAACAGATAGTGAGCTCCACAACTCCTAAATTAGAGGCAAGATGGCCGCCATTCTTAGAAACCACCTCAATAATCTCTCGGCGAATCTCTTTGGCTAAAAGAGGTAATTCGTTTATGTCTAACTTTTTTAAGTCCTGGGGATTGTTGATTTTTTCAAGAAGAGACATTTTTGGGCTTCACGCCTCACGCTTTTAAGAAGATGCAAGGATTTTTTAATTTGTTTTTTCGCGTGTAGCGTGCCTGCCCCGTAGGCTTGTCCTTCGGGGTGGCTTGTAGCGTGTAGCGTTATATTTTCTCATCTACTCTCACAATAGAAACTGCCTTTCCGCTTTTGGCATCAATCTCTAAAATCGCCCCACAAAGATGGACATCCCCCTGGGCGACTTCAAAGCGAGTAGGCACCTGCACAACAAATCTCTGTAAAACATTCTCTTTTTTCCTTCCGATGACAGAATCGTAAGGACCGGTCATTCCTAAATCAGTAATATAGGCAGTGCCCTGAGGAAGAATTTTTTCATCGGCGGTCTGAATATGAGTATGGGTACCTAAGACCGCGCTCACCTTCCCATCTAAATACCAGCCCAAGGCAACCTTCTCGCTGGTTGCCTCGGCGTGAAAATCAACAATAATTACCTTTATCTCTTCTCTGAGTTTTCCAATTTCCTCCCTGGCTATCTCAAAGGGCGAACGGATTCCTTCCATAAATATCCGGCCGGCTAGGTTAATGACCCCTATCTTTAATCCATTCTTTTCTATTACTGCTCCTCCCCTACCCGGGGCTTCCAGAGGGTAGTTAGCCGGTCTAAGCAGCCTTTTCTCTGTGTCTAAAAAAGGAAAAATTTCCTTCCTCTTCCAGATGTGGTCGCCAGAGGTAAGTCCATCAATGCCATAATTGAATAACTCTTCGGCAAGCTTGGGGGTAACCCCCGAACCGCCAGCCACATTCTCGGCGTTGGCGAACACCAAATCAAGAGAATACTCCTGCTTTAGTTTAGGAAGGATTGCCTTAACCGCTTCCACTTATTTTCTGCTGTGGTTAAGCATCTCTGAAAAATTAGTGTTGGGAAATTCAACCAGCAGACTTGCGTTCGCTGCGTTCCGCAAGCCTGGGTTTCATTTATTTCGCATACTCAATCGCTCTTGTCTCCCTAATTACCACCACTTTTATCTGTCCTGGATAGGCAAGTTCGCTCTCGATCTTCTTGGTTATCTCGTGAGCCAAGCCCACTGTTTCTAGGTCACTTATCTTGTCCGATTGAACAATAACCCGCACCTCTCTGCCGGCATGCATAGCATAACTCTTTTCCACACCCGGAAAGGATTTAGCAATGTTTTCTAAACTCTCCAGCCGCTTCACATACATCTCCACTGTTTCTCTTCTCACCCCTGGCCGAGAAGCGCTTAGGGCATCGGCTGCCTGAGTCAATACCGCAAGGACACTCTCTGCTTTTACATTTTCATGATGAGCGGCAATAGCGTTGACTATAATTGGACTTTCTCCGTATCTTTTGGCTAAATTAGCCCCAATTTCGGCGTGGGTCCCTTCTACTTCTCTGTCCACGGATTTGCCGATATCGTGGAGCAGGCCAATGCGCTTTGCTAAGTGAACATTTTCTCTTAGCTCCGCAGCCATTGCTCCCATCAAAAGAGCAACCTCTACTGAATGCTGAAGAACATTCTGACCATAACTTGTGCGATATCTTAATTTGCCCAAGAGCCTAATCTCCTCCGGATGCAAACCCTGCACCCCAACCTCAAAAGCGGCCTCCTCTCCGTGTTTATAAATAGTCTGCTGCATCTCCTCTTTTACTTTAGCAACCATCTCTTCAATGCGAGCAGGGTGAATTCTCCCATCGGCAATTAACCTTTCTAGAGTAACGCGGGCTATCTCTCGTTGAATAGCATCAAATCCAGAAAGGACAACTGCCTCGGGCGTATCATCAACAATTACATCTATACCTGTAGCCATCTCCAGGGCGCGGATATTCCTCCCCTCGCGACCAATTATCCTCCCTTTCATTTCATCATTAGGCAAACTAACCACAGAGACTGTGGCTTCAGTGGAATACTCAGAGGCACATTTCTGCATCGCCAGACTTAAAATCTCTTTGGCTTTTTGTTCACTACTCCGTTTAATCTCCTCCTCCGCTCTCTTAAGCAAAACATTCTTTTCTTGTTCAATATCTCTCTCCATCCGGCTGAGTAGGATGTTCTTGGCCTCTTCTTTGCTCAGATTGGAAATTTGATGCAACTTTTCTTTTTCCTCGGCGAGTAAATCACTTAATTCTCTCTTTCTTTGCTGGAGACTTCTTTCCTGCAAAGCGAGCTGCCCACTGTGCTGACGCAACTTTCGTTCTTTCCTCTCTCCGAGTTCAATCTTTCTCTCTAAATTTATCTCTCTTTGGTTCAATCTTTTTTCTAAATTTAACAGCTCATAGCGGCGTTCCTTTGTTTCCCGTTCAAATTGAGAGCGCAGTTTATACATCCGCTCTTTTGCCTCTAATTTTATCTTCTGTTTTTTTGCTTCAATCTGCTTTTGAGCCTGCTCAAGCATCTCCCTAACTCTCAGCTCGGCACGCTTAATCTTTCTTTCGCTGATGAATTTCCTTGTTAAATAACCCCAAAGAAAAGAGAGAAAAATTGCTAAAATTGTACTTAAGATTATTATATTGTTCATGACTATCTCCTGCTATAACTCCGTTATAACTGATTACAGAGATTGCAAAAGATTACGGAGACTTCCCTTCTCCATAAATAATCGTTGCAATCAAACATCCGCTTAAGCGAATGTCTTAATTCGTAATTACTTTATCCATCGCAACATCGTTGCTGTCTACCGGTAGTTTCTCTACAAGCTGAAAATCAAATCCTAATCCTAATTTGAAAATCGAATCCGCTTTTTTTAACAACTGGTCATAATAACCTACCCCTCGGCCAAGGCGATTATTCAAAAGGTCAAAGGCAACTCCCGGGACAATAATCAAATCTAATTCATCTAACTTTGCAACATTTAAGGGACTTTTCGGCTCATAGATTCCATAGAACCCTTTTTTTAACTCGTCTAAATTTCGCACATAAGAGAGAACTAACTCCTTCTTCCCAACAGAAGGCAAAGCAATCTTTTTAGCAATTAATACCTCCCGCATTATTCCCCAAGTATCTACCTCTTCTTCTTTAGAGGCATAAAAACCGATTCTTTTTGCCTTCTGAAATTGAGTAAGAGCAAACACCTTCTTTTTTATTATCTCGCTCTTCTTTTTTTTCTCTCTCCCTGATTGATTCCTCAGCTTCTTCAAAATCTCCTTTCTAATTTTTTGTTTTTGTTCTCTTTCTTTATTTTGCATTGCTAAT
>MZGK01000026.1 GCA_002085025.1 Candidatus Omnitrophica bacterium 4484_213 | reverse complement strand
CAGAAACTGGAAGAGGAAAAACAAAGGATAGAAGCAAGAAGAAAAAGGATAGAAGAGAGAAAAAGAAAGATAGAAGAAAAGAAGCAAAGGATAATAAAGGAAAAAAAACGGAGAGCAGAAGCGGCAAGAAAAGCGGAGGAAGAGAGACTTGCCGAGCGAAGAGCGCGCCGAGAGAGATTGATGAAAGCGAAAACCGAAGAAAAAGTCAAGGAGGTTATTCCGTTTAAAAAAGTCAAGGAGGTTATTCCGTTTATCAGTGTGGATGATGAGAGGATGGAGATTAATCAGCATTATCGTCAGGGGAGGGAGTATTTTCAGCAGAAAAAGTTTATGAAGGCGATTATAGAATTTGAGTTCGTCCGCTCAAAGATTAATGAGAATCACCCCTATTTTATTCCCTCTTCAATATATATTGAAGAGGCAAAAGAGGCGTTGGGTTATGAGTGAGGTTTCGCCTTCTTCAAAAAATTTCTTCTACTACCTGGGATTGGTTAGCCAGGTAGGTTTCACAATGGCTCTTTCTATTCTGATTTTTCTCCTGATAGGGGTTTTCCTGGATAGAAAAATTGGCAGTAAGGGAATAATAATTTTTCTTTTCTCTTTATTGGGGATTGGTGCCGGGTTTTTCAGTTGCTATCGGCTGTTAACCAAATAGGCAACCATCTACGAATTACGAATTTTTACGAATTTACGAATAAAAACATTAGTGTATTCGTATAGATTCGACATTGTCCGAAGTTTCGCTTCGGGCAAATTTGGATATGTTCTTCTTAGGGCTAATAGCCGGTTGGATTTTAGACCTAATCAATTTTAAATTATTGCGTCGGGATATAGAAAAGATGCCAGGCCCTGCACCAGATGGTGCCAGGGCAGGCACCTTTTCGTCAAAAAGGATCAAACGCTTCTTTTTTATCAGTTATCTTAAGAGATACATCCTCCAGGGTTTGGTATTGGCCGCTTGTTTGTTCTTGAAAGGCGTTTCTTTCTTTTTAGGAGCAGTCGTTGGATTATTATGCTTAACATTTCTCAAATCCAGGGTAAAACTATCAACCCTCAAACCTTGATTACGAGCGCGATAATTTCTCTATTTCTGATATTATTGGGCGTATTTTTCTCGCGCAACTTGCGCCGCTTTCCCGGGCGAAGACAATGCCTTGCGGAACTTCTCATTGGGAGTTTTAAAGACATTGCAAAAGAGGGATTGGGCGAGGATTGGGATAAATTTTTTCCCTTGATAATTACCCTTTTTCTTTTTGTTCTTTTATCTAACTGGTTGGGGGTTATCCCGGGGCTCAAATCGCCGACTGCAGATTTGAATACTTGTTTAGGGTTGGGGCTCATGGTTTTTTTTGTAAGCCACCTCTCCGCAATTAGAAAAAATGGCGTTAAGAAATACCTCAAAAAATATTTTTCTCCTTTTCCCTTTCTTTTTCCGATAAATGTAATTTCAGAATTGGGAAAGGTTATCTCACATTCTTTTCGTTTGTTCGGCAATATGTTTGGCGGGGCGGTCATCTTTGCTGTCGTTGGGCCAATAGTATTTGAAATAAGTAAAACCATCGGTGTGCCTTTAGCCATTGCTTCGCCCTTTCTGATTGTTCTCTTTTTAATCTTGCAGGTATTCTTTGGGCTCTTTATTGGCACAGTGCAGGCATTTGTCTTTTCTGTTCTGGCATTGACTTATATTGGGTATGCGAGGGAATAAAAAGGTCCCCAGTTTCCAGTCTCCAGGGAGGAAAAAGGGTTAGTATGGGTGATAAGGGGTAGCAAGGGTTAGAAAGGGAATGAGAAATTTCCCTACTATCCCTTGCTAAACCCTACTAACCCTTACCACCCCTTTCTAACCCTTGTGATTTTCTGGTGACTGGAGACCTGCAGTTTAGTGACTTTCTAATGGACTTAATTTTCTCCAACCGCCTAAAAAAGTTGCCCCCCTATCTCTTCGCTGAGCTTGACCGCTTAAAAGCAGAGGCAATCAGGGAAGGAAGAGATGTTATTGACTTAGGGATTGGCGACCCGGATCTCTCTACTCCCCAATCCGTTGTTGAGGAACTTTCCCGTGAGGCACACAAAAAGGAAAACCAGTATTATCCCTCTAATAAAGGTTTGCCCGAATTTCGCCAGGCAATCAGCAATTGGTATGCAAGAAGATTCAATGTTTCCCTAAACCCCACTACCGAGATCCTTCCCCTTATCGGCTCTAAAGAAGGGATTGCCCATCTACCTCTGGCGTTTATAAACCGGCGAGACTTAGCATTAGTTCCTGACCCGGCTTATCCTGTCTATCGCAGCGGGGTAGTCTTAGCCGGCGGCATTCCTTATTCGCTTCCCCTTTTAAAAGAAAGCAATTTTCTTCCTGAGTTAAATAAAATAGAAAAAAGGATTGCCCGAAAAGCAAAGCTCCTTTTTTTGAACTATCCCAATAACCCTACTACTGCCATTGCGCCGGAGGAGTTTTTAGAAGAGGCGGTTAATTTCGCTAAAAAGTATAACATTGTTGTTTGCTATGATAATGCCTATTCTGAAATTGCTTTCAACGGCTATCGCCCAAAGAGTTTTTTAGAGATAAGAGGAGCAAAGGATGTAGGGGTAGAATTTCACTCTCTCTCCAAGACCTATAATATGACCGGCTGGCGAATAGGCTGGGTTTGCGGAAATGAAAAGATTATTAGTGCCTTAGCAAAGATTAAATCAAATATTGATTCAGGGATTTTTTTGGCTGTCCAGCGGGCAGGGGTTGCTGCCCTCTGTCCGAAGTTTCGCTTCGGACAGCCTCGAGAGATATATGAACGGAGAAAAAATATTTTGTTTGAAGGTTTAAGGAGATTAGGCTGGAGTGTTGAGGAGCCAAAAGCAACTTTTTATCTCTGGGTATCCCTGCCGCCAAAATTTAAATCCTCTTTAGAATTTTCGCAAACGCTTTTAAAAGAAAGGGATATTATTGTTAGTCCCGGCGTTGGCTTTGGTAGTTACGGAGAGGGCTATTTCAGGATTGCCTTGACAGTTTCAGAGGAGAGAATTAAAGAAGCAATAAAGCGGGTTGCGGGAGACGGGTAATGGGTAATGGGAAATTCCGTATCCCGTTCCCCATTACCCGATTTATTAGGCTTTTCTGTTGACAAAGATTTGCAAGATAGTATAATTAAAATGGGATAATGCTGATTAAAAGAAGACACCACTGATGGCACTTGAAATCATCAGTGTAATCAGTGTTTAATCATCAGTGTAATCAGTGCCAAATGAAACTCTTTAGTAGTTATATTGAATCAGTCAAGGCAGTAACAAACTTTGTTAAATCGCGGTTCTGGCAAGGAATTCACTTCAGCAAATTGTTTAACAAAGCGAGAGGAGGATTGTCACATCCTCATTTAAGCATCAAGTTAATAAATAAGACTCTTCTTTTTTTTTCTATCTTTTTGACCCTCTTCCTGCTCTTTGATTTTCTTTTTTGTAGACCGAATTTAGAAGAGTTTTCCCTGTTGAATCCCCCCTCTGAAGCGGGGGTGCTCGCCTCTGAGGCGAGCAATTTAACAGGGTTAAAAACTCAAGGTTTAAATTCTCTCTCCTTTTATTTAAGCGAGGTTAATAAGAGAGATATATTTAGCTCACCAAGAGTTACCAAAGAAAAACAAAAAGTGGAATTACAAAAGAAAAAAAAGGAGATTGCTAATTTAGTTAAAAATTTCAATTTAGTAGGCATCTTTTACGGAGAGGGTGTTACCCAGGCGATGATTGAAGACAGAAATATAAACAAGACCTATTTTGTCCAGGAGAAAGATAAACTCAAGCAATTAGAGATAAAGAGCATTTCCAGAGATAAAGTAGTATTGGGGTATGAGGGGGAAGAGTGGGAATTAAGATGAAGAACCAGAAGACTAAAGAACTAAGAAACCAAAGAACTAAAAAACTGTTCTTCTGTTCCTCTGTTCTTCTGTTCCTCTGTTCTTCTGTCCTCTCTTTTGCTCAAGAATCCCCGCTTCCCGCAACCCTCAACCCGCAACCCGAAGAATCTGGTTTATCCCAAAAAATATCCCTGGATTTAAGAGGAATAGAAATAACCGAGGTGCTCAAGTTTTTAGCTGCCAAAGGTAATTTAAATATTGTTACTAAAGCCGGGATTAGTGGCAAGGTAACCCTGTTCTTAAAAGATGTAACTATTGAAGACGCCTTAGAGGTGATATTAATTCTCAATAATCTTGCCTTTGAAGAAATAAACGGAGTGCTCTATGTAATGACCGAGGCAGAATACCAAACTTTGCATGGTAAAAGTTTTGGCGAGAGAAGACGACTCAAGACCCTGCAGTTAAAATATGCTTCTCCTGTTGATATGTCCGCGATATTAAAGGAAATAAAGAGCGCTATTGGCAAGGTTATTATAGATAAAGAAACAGGAGCAATAATCTTGATTGACACCCCGGAGAAGCTCGCCCAGATGGAGGAAATAATTGCCAAATTTGACCAGCCCGGATTTGGTTGGCCCCTAACTGAGCAAAAATTTAAGTTAACATACGCCGAGGCAGGGGAAATCGAAGATGATGTTTCCAAGATATTAACCAAAAACATCGGCAAACTCAAGGTTGATGAGAGAACCAATACCCTTATTGTTACCGACCTTCCTCAAAAGATTGAAGAAGTTGAGCAGATGCTTACCGCCTTTGATACCCCGCCCCGCCAGGTGCTTATTGAAGCAAAGATTGTCCAGGTGACCCTGGACGACGATTTTGAGATGGGCATTGAATGGGATAGATTGCTTTCGCAGGCTAAATTTCACTCCTTGAGATTTACTGCTTCTTTTCCAGCAAGTTCCCTTTCGGCTTATCAAAAAATATCAGTAGGGACACTTGCCACTGATGATTACACGGCGACTATCAACTTGCTTAAATCAGTAGGAGAGACCAAACTTATTTCCTCTCCGCGCATCGCCGCTCTGAGCGGCGAGGAGGCAAAGATATTGGTAGGGACAAGAGAGGCCTATGTAACCCAGACCATTAGCCAGGCCGAAACCACCACCACCACTGCTGAATCTGTAGAATATGTAGATGTGGGGGTGAAATTGCATGTTACCCCGATTGTTCATCCCGATGGTTTTATCACAATGAAGATAAAGCCCGAGGTTAGCTCAGTAATCAAGACTTTGACCACTGCCCAGGGAAGTCAGGTCCCCATTATTGATACCACCGAAGTCGAGACCAGGGTAATGGTTAAGGATGGGGTGAGCGTAATTATTGCCGGGCTGATCAAGGATAAAAAGCAAGTTACCAAAAAGAGCACTCCCTTTTTTGGAAGTATACCTTTCTTAGGCGTCCTTTTCCGAAGCGAGAGCGAAGAAATAGATAAAACCGAGACCGTTGTTTTTCTTACTCCCCACATTATCTCCGGCGAGGTTGATGAATTAGCAAAGGAAGAGAAAAAGAGGAAGGGAGTGAAATGAAGAGCCAAAGAACTAAAGAATTAAGAAACCAAAGAACTAAGAAGCTGTTCTTCTGTTCTTCTGTTTTTCTGTTCCTCTGTTCTTCTGTTTTCTCTTTTACCCAAGAGGGAGTTGTAGCTGACACCTCGGAGGTGCATGAAACTTCTCTCACCTCCGACGTGAAGTTATCCCAGAAGGTTTCTGTTGACTTCAAACAAGTTGATGTTGTGGAGGCGTTGAAGTGGCTGGCAAAGCAAGTAGGGTTAAATATTGCTGTGGGAAAAGGAGTTAGCGGCAAGGTGACCCTATTTTTAAAAGATGTCCCGGCCGGGGATGTTTTAGACCTCATTCTTTCTACCAACAAGCTCGCCTATGAGAAAAAAGGCGATGTTATTAGCATAATGAGCGAAAAGGAATATTCTGCTCTTTATGGCGAGAACTATACCGACCCGCGCCAGGTCCAAACCCTATCTCTGAAATACGCCGCCCCTGCGGATATCCAAACAATAATAGAACAACTCAAAAGCGACATTGGCAAGGTCATCGTGGATAAAAATAGCGGGACAGTAATTCTTATTGATGCGCCCAATAAAATTGCTCAAATGCAGGAGGCGATTAACAAACTTGAGTTCTCTTCCCAAAAACGTACCTCTCTCCTTAGCGCTGTATTCAATCTAAAATATGCTCGAGTGGAAGCCCTTGAAGCCGAGATATTACGCATTTTAACCCCTGATGTAGGCAAGCTTAAGATGGATAAAAGAACAAACACATTTATTATTACCGATTTTCCGCACAAAATAAGAGAAATCAAGCAGATGCTTATTGCTTTTGATAAGCGTCCGCAGCAGGTGTTGGTGGAGGCAAGGATTGTTCAGGTGACCTTGAGTGATAAATTTCAGATGGGTATTGAATGGGAAAAGCTGTTTGCCGACGCCAATCTGCATTCGCTGGATTTCAAGGGTTCCTTTCCCTTGGGCCCAAGCCTTTCCTCAGAGCAAAAAATATCTATCGGAAGCTTAGACGCTGACGAGTATACTGCTACAATTAATATGCTCAAGGCCATCGGCAAAACCGAGATTATTTCCTCTCCGCGTCTCGCTGTTTTGGATGGCGAAGAAGCAAGGATAAACATAGTTAGCAAAGAGGCCTATGTAACCGAAACCATTGAAGAAACTGAAGTGGGCACTGAAACGGCAGAAGCAATAGAGTTTTTGGATGTAGGCACCAAACTTTCTGTCACTCCTACGGTGCATAAGGATGGTTTTATCAGTTTAAAGATAAAACCGGAGATAAGCTCAGTAAGCAAAACACTGACTACAGATAAAGGGAGCATTGTCCCTATTGTGGATACCTCGGAATTAGAAACAAAGGTTCTGCTCAGGTCAGGAGCGATTGTGGTTATCGGAGGTTTGGTTAAGGAGAAGAGGAAGCGAACCGCAAAGCAAATGCCGGTTGTCGGGGATATTCCAGTTGGCGGAAATTTGGTTAAGTCCACAGATGAGGATATTGAGAGAAAGGAACTCGTTGTTTTTCTCAGCCCAAGGCTCATTTCCGGGGAGGAAGGGCGGACAGAGGCAAAAGTAAGAAAACGGTTGAGGCACTGACAACTATCAACGAATTTACTTCTATACGAATATACGAATGTTTTTATTCGTAAATTCGTAGAAAATTCGTAATTCGTAGATGTTTCTTTGTTATGAACCCCAAAACTTTTAAAGTCTACATTCTCGTTTTGTCTTTTGTTTTCTGCATTGGCGGCATTTCTCTGGCCCAGGAAGAGGATGTTGGGATTATTCTTAATAACCTAAAAAATAAGCTTAATGATCTTACCGCCTCTCTCAGTAGACTGAAAACTGAGAATGCGGTTTTGAAAGAGAGATTGGTTAATGTCCAGAGACAGTCAGAACTTCAGGCTGAATCTCTAAAAGAGCAGTTGTTTGAGAAGGAAGAACAGTCAAGGACCTTGAAAGAAAAATTAACCCAAATCTCTACTCTTGCAGATTCCCTTAAAAAGCAGCTCTCTGATGCTCAGAATAAATTAACTGAGAAAACTGCATCTTTTACTGCGGAAATAGCTCGGCTCACTGTCGCTAAAGAGGAATTAAAAAAGCAGTTAGCCAATCTTCAGGAGGAGCAAGAGCGTCAGTTGAGCGCCTTGCAGAAGCAATTAGATACTCAACAGAAAGTATCAGAGAAAGAGTTAGCCG
>MZGK01000025.1 GCA_002085025.1 Candidatus Omnitrophica bacterium 4484_213 | reverse complement strand
GCGAAACAATCTTTGACTGTTAGTTTATGGGTTAAACCAAAGGACATCGGCAATTCACACACGCAGAGATTAGTTACTTTGGGGACAGATGCAGGCGGAGGGAATAAATACTGGGAGTTTTCTATTAATGGTTTGGATAAGGCGATGTTTACTGTGTACGATAGTGCGGGCAGCCCCTTTTCCATCCAGAGTGATAGTAAATTGTTAGTTGACGCGTGGTATCATCTAACCGGCGTATATGATTATGGTGATGGCACTAACGGGCAGATGAGGCTTTATGTAAACGGCGCCTCCGGAGCAGATCCGGTTTCTTGTACCGGGGGAATTAAAATCTGGGACGGAGGAGCTAAATTTACTGTTGGTTTTAAGGACGACGGCACAGCTGACGGTGCAGAACATTTTACCGGTTTGCTTGATGAAGTGTCAGTCTGGAATAAGGCATTGACCGCCCCTCAGGTTTCAACGCTTTATAATCAGAGTTTAGCCGCAGTAACCGGCTATGTATCCTCAGGAACCTATATTTCGGCATTAAAGGATGTTGGAGCGGCAATAGCTTTGGGAACTAATCTTAAGTGGGGAAATATCAGCTGGATAGCTGAACTTCCCGGGAGTGATACTGTAAAATTTCAAATTGCCTCAGATAATGATGCTGTGCCTACAGATTATATAGGCCCGCAAGGGAGCGTCAACGATTATTACAGTTCAACCCAAAATGTAGATTCCTGGGGGCAGAGTGTGCATAATACCCACCGTTTCTTAAAGTATAAAGCTGTACTCAGCGGCAGCGGCGCAACTACCCCTATTTTAAGCGCTGTGGACATAGCTTATTCCTGTCTTTACGGGTTGGTAGGGCAAAAGACATTTACTAATGCGGTGAAATTCAGCGCTGCCGGAAACAAAACAGTAACTGCCACAGCAACCGGTTTGACTGACGGCGCCCAAACAGTCAGCGTGCAGAAACCGGATTACTTTACAATTACCAGTGATGGAACAGGCATTGCCGGAGCGAGCGAAAACTTTACTGTAACGGCTTATATGAGAGTTGGTGAAGATTCTGTAAAGGTACAGGTCTATAAAGGGGCAAAGCAGATAGAGATGAGGGTAGCTAATTATCCGGCCGGTTTTGCGGCTCCCAAGTATAACGGGACAGAGATTAGCACTACTGCGGATTGGACTTCATTTAATGTAGAGTTTGCCGCCGGAGAAGCAACCCTGCCAATAACCTTTTATGGAGCCGGAGACGGCATTAGTGTCCTGGTAAAAGCAACTGATATTACAGAAGGCAGCGCGTCTATAAATATAAGTAATGCCGCTGCTAATAAGATTGAGTTTTCCGGCGATATAGGCGAGCAAATCGCCGGTGCGGGCTTCAATCTTCCGGTGTTAAAGGTGCTGGATGAATACGGCAACCTGTGTGCCGATTATACCTATAGCGGAACCGGGGCTAAAACAGTTACCTATACCCTGAGCGGAGACAGCCACGTCAGCGATTCCTGGACTACTTCGGTGGAGTTCAGCCAGGGGCTTTCCACTACTGTTTTAGCAACCACCTTGTGCAAAGCTCAATCAACAACCATTACCGCGGAAATTTCGCCTTTAACAGCGGATACCTCTAACCAATTTGAGGTTAAACCTGCAGACCCGGCAAGCATTGAGCTTACACAACAGCCGGATAGCCCCCATTATGTTATGGCACCTTTATCTCCTGCTCCTATAGTGACTATAAAGGATGTTTATGGCAATACCTGCACCAATGCTGCAGGAAATGTCAGCATAACTGCTGATCCCGCTCATTTAGAGGGCACTGCCAGTGTGGCTCTGAGCAATGGAGTGGCTACGTTTACTGATTTAAAATATACTCAACTGACAACAGCTGTCCTGACTGCTGACTATAGCGATCTTACCCCGGTTGATTTTGACCCGATAACATTTATCGTAGCCGGAGAGGCCGTGTTAACTGTTGACGGTATAACCCAGAGTTCAACTATTTTGTCCAGTAAAAATACCTTTGCTGAACGAAGCGAGGTGTTTAAGTTTAAAGTCACAGACGGCGGAGTAGATTTGTTGCCGGTGAAGGTAACCAAACTGGTCATTAACCGGGGAGCGAGTGATACGGATGATTGGACTAATTATATTCCGGCGGGAAAGGCATACTTGTATATAGAAGACGCCTCCGGTAATAAGGTTAAGGAGCTTACCGGGGGAATAGTTACCGCGGATAAGATAACCTTTGGCGACACCACTTATGAGCTGTTTTCCGTGCCTAATGGCGGGGAAAGAACAATCAGTTTGAAAATTTATCTTAAAAACAGCCTGCCTGCTAATGCCGACGGCAAGCAGTTTTACTTTGAGACCTCTTGCAGCGATATTAGTTTAGACAGTATGGGCTCTTCTTTTGGCGAGGCCACTACTACTGTTCATAATGACCCTTATCTTGATGTGAAAGCGAGTAAGTTTATTATCAGGAAAGCGGATGATGGAGCAAGCGAAATATCTATTACCGCCGGAACTCCGGTCAATATCAAGATTAACGCTGTGGATGAAAATGGGAATATAGACAAGACCGGTTTCACAGGGATCAAGGAAATTTATTTTAGCGGGGCCCAGGTCTCGCCTGCGCCGGCCAGTAAATCTCCTACTTGTTCAGGAATTGACTTTGGCCTGCCGACAAGCATTGCTTTTGTTGATGGGGAAGCCGCTTCCGTAGAAATGATTATTTATAATGCCGCTGTTTCTTATATAAAGGCCTATACAGAAGCGATTCCGCTGGAAAACAGCTTATCCGGCGACGCTTTAAGAGCTGCGGTTAGCGCGGGCCCGGGAGTTGCTCTTGCCTGGGATAAGCCATTCTGGGATGAGCAAACAGATGCTGAGAGTGCTTCCATAACCGCGGTTTTGATATCCAAAGCCGTCTGGCCGGTGTTTGAGGTAAAGATAATTGATGACTATGGAAATACTGATGTTAACGCGGCTGAGACCACTATTGCTGTTTCTTCGACTTTGTGCTCAGGTACTTCGGGTGCAGTAACAAGCGCGGGCATTGCCAATTTTGATGATTTTGCGGTGGATTGCGGCGGAGTTGTCAGCACGACCTTAAATCTTAACGCCACCGGCGGCGACTTTACTCCTGTTCAATCCAATGATATAATTGTGAAGGAAAAATACGGGATAGAGTTAAAGATTTTGGATTCTACCACCGGCACTAAGTTGAGCGGAGTAAATTTAAGCGTTTTTACCGCGAATATGCAGGGGGTTTCAGTATCAATAAGTGGCGCCAATCCTTTTACTTTTGAACTTCCCTACAAAAGCGGGGGTTATATCTTTCAGACAAGCAAGGACGCTTATGTAGATGCTACTGTTTCCCAGACTACTGACAGTCAAACCGACGGCAAGGACGGAACTTATGACGGTCAAATTTCTTCCATAGCGTTTATGACATCTATCTTGGAGGCAAAGTCGGATTATCATGTTCTGGGGGATTTTGTTTACGACGAAGATACGGATACTTTGAGTATATATGTGCGTCTGGAGAAAAAGGGCAAGCAGATTAAGAGCGACGTGGTAAATATGCTCAAGGGAGTGACCTTAGAGATTGTAGACCCGGCATTGTCCGGAGCCGGCCGGACTATAGAGAGTTTATCCAAAGGAATAACAGAGCTGGTAAATAAAGGGAAAGGGGATTATTGGTTTGAAATTAAGAATGCCGTAGGTTCAGGGAAGTTTAAGAGCGGCAAGGTGTATTTGGCTAATATGGCTATTACCTATGGGCCGCGCTCCAAAGATTACCCTGGTGACCTTACTGATGAAGAGAAGGCGGGTTTGGGTTTAAGCGAAGCCGATATAGAAGATATGGGCCTTAATGTGCTTTATACAGCGGCAGATACCTTTGAAATCGGGGTTGCCGCCCGTTTAAAGGTTTGGACCGGGGAGATAAGAGAAGAGGTTGCCGGGGTTAAAGAGACTGTATCGTTGGAAGCGGGAGTGACCAGAGGAAAAATTGAAGATGTGAAGTCTGATGTTTCTGGTCTTAAGGGGGCTGTGGCAACTGAAGCAGAGACAACAAGAGAAAAGGTTGCCGATGTGCATACCGAAGCTGTTAGTATTTTAGAAGACACTGCGACAACTATTCCCGCTTTTCTTACTACTATTGAGCAAAAAGTGGGGGCGCAGATTCTCAATCGGGAAACCTCGGTGAAAAGCGGTGAGACAATAACGATTAGATACCGCACCGATTCCGGGCTTTCTCCGGAGATTGATGTCTATGATGCTAATAATGTCCAGCGGGTAACCGATGGAACGATGACCGAGATTGATAGCACCGGTGTCTATGAATACGATGTTAAGTTCCTCTCCCGCTGGGGCAAGGGAGATTATACTATTGTTTGTTCGGAGTCCACACAGGGAACAGTAGATAGTATGACGCTTTCAGTTTTGAGCGCTGATATAGAGTCAGTCAGTCAGGATGTCTCGGCTACTCTGGCGATGAAGGATACCAGCGCACTTGAGGATAGAATTAGCGCCTTAGAGAGCAGAGTAAATCAGATTCTGGGTAGATTGACCGGTAAAATAGGCGGTGGGATTTCCGTTGAGAGGAGAGTGGTAGAGGTCGTAACCAAACCTATCTATACCGAGATTAAGACTATTTCAAAGGCTCTGAAGGAGATTGGCGCCAGTGAGGAATACGGGCTTAAGCCGATATACGAGGTTTCCGAGAAGAGCGCCGAGGATGTGGTTTATCTCAAGAATAAGACCCTGGAGTTAAAGGCGGTCGCCGATGTTACCCGCGAACTCGTCGGTCGGCTTAATGACAAACCGATTGTGCGGACATGGATGGAGATTGCGAAGTAAAGAACAAAAGAACGAAAGAACTGAAGAACCAAATAATTCTTAAGTTCATAAGTTCTTTAGTTCTTAAGTTTCTACATTGGGGTTTCTATGAAAAAGCTTAATTTTATATTGGCAGGGATTTTAATAGTAGCAACAATGCTGGTCTGGCAGTTGAGGGTTGCTGCCGCGGAGAGCATCATAATGAAGGTGCTGGTGGTCAATCCGTCCAAAGAGCATACTCAGACAGTACCGATAAAGAGCTATCTGCCGCAAGAGATTAAGAGTGAGAATGTCCTTGATAAAGGTGATTTTAAACTGGATTATGATATAGAAAAGGGGCTTTACTATATTTCTAAGGATGTTGAACTTAAGCCGGCAGAGTCGGTTGTTTATGAAATAGAACTCCGCGATGTCTGGGCTTTTCCGAGGGAAGAACTTAATTCTTTGAAGAAGCAGGCTGAAGAGTTAACGGAGAAATTAAAGGAGACCGCTTATTTTGAGGAAGCAAAGTTGCTCAAGGAGAGGATTGAGCGCAGGATAGAGGAGATTTTGCGAAAGCAGGAGGGAGCCGAGGCGATTGATGTCTTGCCCCAGAGGCATATTGCTGTCTATCGCGAGAATGTAGAAACGCTTAAATTCGTTAAGGCAGATTTATCTACTCTGGAGAAGCTGGTCATTCGCGGCGGAATTACACCGGGTGCAAAGACGCAGCTTTCGGTCAAAAGCACCTGGAGGATAATTTTATCTATTGTTCTTTTCCTGGGAATATTGAGTTTGTTTTTCTTCATTGTCTGGCATAGGCAGGTGAAAGAGCAGAAGACAGAGGAGGATAGCAGGTAGCGGGTAACGGGAAGCGCACGCCTGCCGGCAGGCAGGGGAAGCGTGCCTTGTCGGAAGTTTGTCTTGTCCGAAGTTTTGCTTCGGACAAGACTTTTTAAGTGAGGTTTTGCTTTGCGGAGGCGGATTGGTGTCCGCTTTAGATTGTTGTCCGAAGTTTCGCTTCGGACAAGATTGAAGTTAATAACCGATTAGCTTAACTTTGAAGAAGCGCTGCCCGAAGTTTCTGCCTTGTCCGAAGTTTCGCTTCGGACAGATGGATAGTCACCAGTTGCCAGTTTCCCAGAAAACCACAGTCCTCTGTCCGAAGTTTCGCTTCGGACAGATGGAAAGTAACAGGAGAAAAAGTTATGATTAACATTTTAGTAATTGACAGAGAGCGGGCAGTGCGTCAGGTGTTAAAGGAAGGGTTGAGCAAGATTGGCTATTCGGTGCAGGCGGTTAGCAGCACTGCCGAGGCTTTAAAGTTGTTGGAAGAAAAGAGTTTCAGTATTATCCTTACCGATTTAAGGATACCTGGAGTGAAGGGGATAGAGATACTTAAGAAATTTAAACACCAGGGAAGCGGTGTTTCGATTATCGCTATTGTTCCCTATTTTTCGGTGAAGCTTGCCATTGAGGCCCTCTCCAAGAAACAGATATTTGATTATGTAACCAAGCCGTTTAATATAAAAGAGGTGGAGATAGTTTTACGGCGGGTAGTAGACCGCGACTATCTCTTGCGCCAGATTGGGCAGAAGGATTTATATCAGGAGATGGCGATTATTGATGGGCTTACCGGGTTATACAATCGCCGCCATTTAGATGAGATGCTTACGCGCGAGATTGAACGGGCAAGGCGCTATCGTCAACCCTTGGCGTTGTTGATGATGGATATTGACGATTTCAAAAAATATAACGATACTCATGGACACCTTGCCGGAGATAAACTGCTCAAGGATTTGGCAAAGCTCCTGTTGAATGCGGTGCGAGCGGCAGATATGATTTTCCGCTATGGGGGTGAAGAGTTTGTAGTTGTTCTCCCGCACACATTTAAGCAGGAGGCAGTAGAGGTCGCCAAACGTATCCTTAATTTAGATAAGCGGAAATTACCGGCCACAATTAGTATAGGTTTGGCTTACTTTTTAGATGAAGTATTAAGCAAGGATGAGTTGATTGCTCAGGCAGACAGTGCGCTCTATCAAGCAAAGCGGTTGGGGAAGAAGCAGATATGTTTGTATACGGAAGAGACGAGTTAAGAAAACAGGGGTTAGAAAGGGATAGCAAGGGTTAGCAGGGGGTAGCAGGAGAGTTTCTCATTTCCTTTCCAACCCTTACTATCCCTTATCACCCTTACTAACCCCTATAGAATAGACAGATGTTTAAAGTTACTATCATCAATCCTCGAGAGATACTTTACCTGGGGTTGGGAGAGGAGGTTGTTCTGCCTACAGAAGAAGGCGAGCTTACCTTATTGGAGTTTCATCAGCCGCTTTTAACCCGCCTGCACAAAGGGACAATCAAGGTTGATAAACGTTGGTTTTTTTCTATTAAGGACGGCATTGCTCATATGCGCAGAGACGAACTGGTGGCGATTGTTGAGTAAAACAGGTCACCAGCTGCCAGGTCACCAGCAAGAAATAAATACTGGGGACTGGAGACTTCTGGAAGTATGCAGACTTTTTCCATTATCTTAATGTTATTTATCAGCACCCTGGGGCCATCTTTGGTAATTGCTTATGTGGGTTATGGAGCAGTGAGGTCTTTGGGGCGCAATCCCTCGGCGGCGCCTAAACTCTTTCTTTCAATGATTCTTTCCTTTGTCTTTGCCGAAGCAATCGCTATTATTGGACTGTTGACGATATATAACTTGTTTAGATGACAGCCAACAGAAAACAGAGAACAGTGTTAAATAACCAAACACCAAGATACAATAAGCAAACAATAACCAATCACCAAATTCCAATAACCAAACAGAAACTATTATCCCGGTTTGGTTATT
>MZGK01000024.1 GCA_002085025.1 Candidatus Omnitrophica bacterium 4484_213 | reverse complement strand
AGTTAAGCCAAAGAAAGCAATATTGGGCTAACTCAAGGAGATCCTTTAACGCTCTCAAAGAGCTGAAAGGTTAATTAGGTCTTGACACAGGACAATGGTTTTCGCTTCGTAAGGCATCTTGTCGTAACTCCAGACTTCATTATTTTTCCTGTTCTTAGTGATTAAATTAGGTGAACCAAACAGTTTTAATATCTCTGCCTGAGTAGTTTTCTCCTTCGCAATCTCTTTTTTAATTGCTCCCACTGTAAGATTACTTTTTTGCATAGGCTCTCTACTCATGGGAAAAGTCGCACATCCTAGTAAACCAACACACAACAATACCGCAATTAATTTTTTATCTCCCCTCCATTTTAATTCTCAACAGAGCTTCTACAATTCTCCTAAATTCGCTCAATTAAGAGAATCTTGCATCTCCCATTAAAAGGATTGGGTTGTGTCGCTAAGAAGCTGTTGCGGAGCCTGAGTGGGTACGGTTTCGCCGCAAGCGAAGAGCGAGGGCGAGCACCGAGCCGCGATTTGCTCGCTGGGCAAATCAACGGCGGACTTTCGTGCAACCAACCCAAGCCGACAGAAAATTGCAAAAGTCCTGCATCTAACGGTATCGGTGTATGCCTGCTTGCGCAGACATACACCGTAATTGCACCTACTGTAGCTGTTTTACCAAGAACGTCGTCCGCCGCCGCGACCGCCTTCAGCGCGAGGGCGAGCCTCATTAACATTAAGCGTTCGTCCCCCCAGCTCCTTACCGTTCATAGCGCTGATTGCCGCCTTGGCTTCCTCCTCAGCGGGCATCTCTACAAATCCAAATCCTCTGGATTTGCCGGTATATCTGTCTTTGATAATAACAGCAGATTCAATCTGACCAAAACTTTCAAAGGCCTTACGCAAATCCTCATCAGTGAGGTCGTATGCCAAATTACTTACATAAATATTCATTCTAATTCTCTCCTCTCCTTTACTCTGTTAATAATTCGCCTGGGCGAAATCCCCGACATAACCTCGGGGGATTTAACAGGGTAAACTTCTCCTTGCTTTGTTCAATAACACTTTCTGAAGATAGAAATCTGCTTGAAATAAGTACCAAAATAGCAATTCTAAACCTCTATAATATTATTAAACGTCAGAGAAGTTTTGTTAAAAAACTACACAAAAATTTACCTAAAATTTTTCTATATCTTCACCACCTCCTCTTCCTTATAGGGATGTCTTCCTTATAGAGGCGATAGAGAAGTTGCCTCTAACAATACTTATAGGGAAGTTGTTCCCATATTACCTTTCCTTGCAATAGGCCCTTCGCTTCGCTCAGGAGCAAAAATTTTTACGAAGTAAGAATTTTTGGCGGAGAGGGAGGGATTTGAACCCCCGGTGGATATAAAACCCACAGCAGTTTTCAAGACTGCCTCTTTCAACCACTCAGACACCTCTCCTCAAAAAAGTGCTGGGTTCAAGACCGCTCCGATCAATCACTCCGGCATCTCTTCCTTTCCTTATAGGGACAATAGAGAAGTTGTCCCCATATTACCTTTCATTGCCCCGACGTTACCTCGGGGCGCCTTGAGCATTTTGTCCCAAAGACAAACCTGTCGAAAGTCTATATCATAGAACGCACAATTTGAGACGTTCTCTCTATAAAATCACTAAATGTAATCTGCTTTGACAAACAAGAAAGAATCACCACCAGAATAAGTAGATTAACGATATAAATTAGGGGGAGGGAAAAAATCCGTCCGCTGTGGACAATATCTTTCTGCCCCTGACCTAAAAAATAAAAAGTCAAAAAAATATGAAACGCCCAGGTAAATCCGAGAAAAAAGAGAAAAAAACCAAGGTATCTCGTGACATCTAAAAACAGAGCAAGAATAAAATAAAAAACCACCACAAAAATGGTATAAATAGGAAATAGATAAGGCGAGAGAGAAATAAAAAAATTTGATTTCGTGCTTCTTACTCTCCCTCCTCTTGAAGAGATATGAAAGGCCCTCACCCTCCCCCGACAAAGAAAAACAGAAATAGCATGGGTCAATTCGTGCCCAAAGATATAAAAAAGAATTGGTTTCTTAAACAAAAAATGGATTAGGGCGTAGCCGGCTATTCCTAATAGAAAATAACTTTCTTTGGTTCCGATTGTAAAAGAGGATATCTCTCTTAAAAAGGCAACAGTAAAAACAGCACCAATAAAGCCTAAAAGGACTCCCAGAATGATTTTAAAAAGAGAGATAGAAAAACGCTGAAATCTATTTTTTAAATTCTTTCTCATTAATGTATTTCTGCAAAGCAGGGGGAATTTTTACGCTCCCATTTTCCTCCTGATAATTCTCTAACAAAGCAATAACAGTGCGGGCAAGAGCAATCCCTGAACCATTTAAGGTATGTACATATTTCAGGCCCCCTTTTGTGCGGTATTTTATATTCGCCCGCCGAGCCTGAAAATCTTCAAAATTGGCACAACTGCTTACTTCCAGCCAGGCATTACTACCGGGGGCAAAAACCTCCAAATCGTAACATTTGCTGGAGGCAAAACTGAGTTCGGAACTGCAGAGCAAAACCAGGCGGTAAGGAAGCCCTAATCTCTGCAAAACCTCCTCGGCATCGCCAACGAGAGACTCTAACTCATCATAAGAATCCTCTGACTTAACAAACTTTACTAACTCTACTTTATCAAATTGATGCACGCGAATTAACCCCTTTGTTTCCCTGCCATAACTCCCGGCCTCCCGCCGAAAACAAGGTGTATAGGCAACATATTTCAGAGGCAAATTCTGGGCGTCCAAGACTTCATTGCGATACAGGTTGGTAAGAGGTACCTCAGCCGTAGGAATCAAAAATAAATCGTCTCTTTCAAGATAATACATATCTTCTTCCAATTTAGGCAACTGCCCGGTATTAAACATTGAACTCCGATTTACCAACAAAGGCGGCCAAATCTCCCGATAGCCCTTTGCCCTATGCACATCCAAAAAGAAGTTTATGAGCGCCCTTTCTAAAAGTGCGCCCTTTCCTTTAAACAAAAGAAAATTAGAGCCGCTCATCTTTGCCGCGCGCTTGAAATCTAAAATATCTAAACCCTCTCCTAATTGTAGATGAGTCCTGGGAGAAAAAGAAAATTTTCTTAACTCTCCCCACTGACGCAGAACTTCATTATCCTCTGAACCTTCTCCTAGAGGCACAGAGGGGTGCGGAAGATTGGGAACGCCTGATAACAAAACCTCTATCCTCTGCTCAATCTGGCGTAGATTCCCTTCCTTTTCTTTTATCTCTCTTGCCCACTCGCGCACCTCAACAATCTTCTCCTGAACATCAATATTTTTTCTTTTTAACCCTGCAATCTCGTCACTTTGTTTATTCCTCTTTGCCCGCAATTCCTCAACTTTGCTCTTTAACTCTCTCGCCTGCGAGTCTAAGTTCAATAAAGCATCAAGGTCCACTTTTTCCTTTTTTGCCGCTAATCCTTTCTTAACCAATTCTAAATTTTGGCGAATAAATTTAATGCTTAGCATTTTTGATTGCCTTTTCTATTTCTTTAATAAATTCTTTTGCCTGCTTTAACTGTCTCTCTGCCTCCCGCTTGCTAATTATAATCAGGTTTCCGTAATCTCCTTCTTCTCTTATTTCGCGAGCATCCATCAAAATCCTTCCCGCCTTTTTGGAAACAATCTCCTTTTTGGCAAAATGTTGATAAAAAGAGAAATTACTCCTGAGTGTTTGGAACTATCTAGTCCCTTTGTAGCTAATAATGCCCGTGCGACTGAAAATATCGCATAATAAGAACGCGAAACTGAATCCTTAAATTGTTTGTTTTTAAATAGTATTTCGGCAGACAAAAGTTTCTCTTTGCTATCAGTTATTCTATAAACAATTAGGTCTTTTGTATGATTTCTCATACTTTCACACCCTCTTTTTCTATA
Organism: Candidatus Omnitrophica bacterium 4484_213; assembly: GCA_002085025.1. Taxonomy (GTDB): domain Bacteria; phylum Omnitrophota; class 4484-213; order 4484-213; family 4484-213; genus 4484-213. The sequence goes on along the minus strand of MZGK01000024.1, from coordinate 9,601 downwards.
GCTAATATCAAGGGAGATTGCAAAGTCTTATTCTTTTCATACTCTTCTTGCGAAAGGATTAAAAGAGAAATGCGAGAATCATATTCTAAATCAATATCTAACAAAATTCTAAATAATTTATCTTTAAGAGAAAAGGTTTTTTCTCACCACCACTAATATATCAACATCAGAGTGCTTATTAAAATGCCCCCCGTGCCTTTGAACCAAAAAGCTCTATTTTTAGTAAATCATCCTCCAAAGATTTCTTTAATCTTCGCCTAAATTCCTCTATCGCTAGAGATTCATTTTTGCTTAGGAATTTATTTAGTTTTGTTTTCATTTATAGTCCTCTCCCACCATTCTTGCCATTTTTCATGGGCTTTCCCAAAATCTTCTTGCGTCATAAATTTTAGAGTTTTTTCAACTGCTTTACGAATCTCTGGACGTTCATCCTTTAAATTTTTTATAAGAGCAGGTATCGCGATAGATTTGTAAGCGGAATAATTCATAGAAAGATTTTCTAATAGTTTCACAGCAAAGTAACGAACTTGCCAATCTTTGTTTTTTAAAGCTTTAATCAGAGTATGAATAATTGGCTCGCCAACATTAGATATACCTGAATAAATACCAGTCCATTGCCCTGTATGTTGCTTCATCTCCATAGCTTCCTTCTCTTCCATGTTTTCTCTATTGCTCCTCCGGAATTTATCGAGAAGATTCCTTGCCTTTATCTTTTCTTGGCCTCCAATCCTCATAAGATCGTAGATAACGGTCTCATCCCCCATCACACATAGAGCTTCAGTTGCGTACATTATTATATTCCAATCTTTGTCTTTAAGTAGCTTATAAATATAAGGAACTGCGGATTTATCACCAATCTCTCCTAAAGCGAAAATAATTCCGTGTATTGCCCATGCTCTTTTATGCTCATCTCGCTCTACATTCAATCGTTCATCTTCCAATGCTTTAAGGAGAGCAGGAACTGCTGGTTCCCCAATATCTGCTAAAGAGTGAGCTGCCCCATGCCGCACCTCTTTACGTTTGTCTTTTAAAGCTCCAATAAGCGGAACAACAGCAGAATCGTCACCAATTCTTCCTAATCCCCAAGCAGCATTTGCTCGCACACGCTAATCTTCGTCCCCTAAGGTTTTTATTAAAGTTTGGAGTGATGACTTGTCGGCAATTTTAGCTAAAGCCCAAGATACAGCGGTGCGCACATCCGAATTTTTATTTTTTAACGCTTCAATAAGGGAAGGAACCGCTGCTCCGTCACCCAGTTCCCCCAAAGTTTTTGCGGCATCAAAGCATTCGTCAACATTGTTACTTTTTAACCGTTCAATTTGGTGAGTAATTTCCTTAGGCAACTCGGCTTGTACATATGCAGATAAGAAAAAAATAATAACTACTATTGATAAAAATCTTATTCTTCTGTTTATCATTCCCCCCTTGCCTATTTGTTAATTGCAAAACTTTTATTTATCTGATAAGCCGAGGATTTTTCCAGATTAAAGTAAGTAGATTTTTGCGTTTTGAGCGAACATTGGTTTTTTTAGCTAAAATCAAGTTGAAGCAGGAAATAACAAAAATGACACGTAGTGTCATCCTGAACGGAGTGAAGGATCTCGGTGAACAACGGGATTCTTCGTCGTGCTCCGCACTCCTCAAAACGACAATCTTGTTGTCGTTTTTGCCTGCCGAGACGCAGATTTTAGCGTTAAGAAAAAACCACGAGAGTGAGGAATGCAAAAATCTCGCTTAGCACCTTTTCACCCCTTTAACACTCCCACTGGTTTCATCCGACAAACCTTTTTGGAGATGCCTGCACCGGCAACTACATCAACCACATCAGCGACATTTTTATACGCCTGCGGGGCTTCTTCGGCTAATGTCTCTCTGCCGGCTGTGCGGACAATTATCCTTTTACTTCTTAATTCTTGAGACAATGCTTTTGCGTTTATTGATTTTATTGCCGCTGTCCGAGACATCACTCTGCCTGCTCCGTGACAAGTGGAATAAAAAGTCTCTGCGGCTTTTTCTGTGCCCACCAATAAAAACGAATGTCTACCCATATCGCCGGGGATAATCACCGGTTGACCAACTCTTTTATATTTTAAAGGAACATCGGGATGCCCTGGAGGAAAGGCGCGCGTTGCCCCTTTTCTGTGCACACAGAGGGTTTTTCCTTGACCATCAACGATATGCTTCTCAAACTTGGCAATGTTATGGGCAACATCGTAGATTAAATCCATTCCTAAATCCTGCCACTTCTTACCAAAAAATTTTTCAAAGCCCTTTCGAACTAAGTGCATCAAACTTTGGCGGTTTGCCCAGGCGTAGTTTGCCGCACAGCACATCGCCGCAAAATAATCTTTTCCTTCTTTAGAATTTAAGGAAGCGCAAACAAGCTGGCGGTCGGGAAGTTTTTCTTCATCAAAATAAGGAAGCATAATCTTTAGATAATCATCGCAAACCTGATAGCCAAAACCTCGCGAGCCGGTATGAATCATTACCGTGATTTGTCCCTTAAATAAATTGAAAACCTTTGCCATCTCGGGTTCATAAATTTCATCAATAACCTGAATTTCGCAAAAATGATTTCCACTGCCCAATGTGCCTACTTGGGCTCTGCCGCGCTCATATGCCCGCTGGGAAATTTTATCCGGGTTCGCTCCTCTCATTGCTCCTCTCTCTTCAGTGAACTCTAAATCTCTCTCTACGCCATAGCCCCGTCGCACTGCCCAACCAGAGCCTTCTACTATTACTTTTCTTAACTCCTCGTGGGAAATCCTCATTTTACCTTTTGAACCCAGGCCAGCAGGAACTTCTTGAGCCAAAGTATTTATCAATTCCTCAATTTTGTCTCTTATCTCACTCTGCCTAAAATTAGTGCGGATGAGTCGAACTCCGCAGTTTATGTCGAATCCCACACCGCCAGGCGTAATTACCCCTCCATCTTCAGGGTCGGTTGCGGCTACCCCGCCAATGCAAAAACCATAGCCCCAGTGGATATCGGGCATTGCCAGAGAATATTTAACTATACCGGGCAAAAAAGCAACATTGGTTACCTGCTCGGGCGCATAGTCACGGAAGATATCTTTTAATAATATTTCGTTAGCGTAAATCCTCCCCGGCACGCACATCCCGGATTTATAGCTTTGGGGAATTTCGTAGCAGTAATCGTTTATTTTTTGTAGTGGTCCGTTCCAGGGCTGTTTCATTTATTTCTTCTACTTCACACTTTAAGCGAGGCTTATTTTGTGAAGTTAAACCTGCAGCCTGTGGCTTGCAGCCTACAGCTTTTAAACATCAAAAATCACCTCTACCTGCCAAAGGTCATCTTTCTCTTCTATCTTAAGATTATGATAGGTAACCCCCTTTATTTCATTCTTCAGGAAGTGCTTTGTAGAATCAAATTTATCTCCCCCAATCTCTCCTTCTAAATAATTATTATCTAATTTAACAATAGTGAACTCCTTCCCTAAAATCTCATCTACATTAAAATGATAAAGCAGTTCTCCCAGCCAACTAACCAGAAGTTCTTCTAAACTCTCTGCCTTGCATTCTATTTTTAGCGATTTTTTAACTTCCACCTTGTTTAAATCGGCAATAATAGCAAACATCCCCTGGGCAGAATTAACAAACAACTCTTTTAAATCTCCACCAAATGCTCTTATACCTATATCCGCAATATGTTCAATAATTTCGTATTTTTTATTCACTTCCTCCTCTCTTTCATGCACAAACCACCTCCTCCAAGATCTTATGCTTTAGCTGAGATTTCAAGGCCCTCCTTGTAACTAAATCTACTTCTTTGCCCAAAATTTGCTCAAGAAACTCCTTCAGATCAATAAATTCCCAACCAATTGGAGTATAGAACTCTACTAAACATCCACATCGCTCTTTTCGGATTCCTCTCCTCTGAGGCAAGAACCAAAAATCCCTATTTCTTTCGCTGATTCAGCGAGGCGAGCGAGAGCCCCTGCCTGCCGGCAGGCAGGAAGCCCACCAACTTTTTTTTAAGGACAATAGAGAAGTTGCCCCTATTTTATACTTGCCCGTAGGGGCAAGTATAAAAATCACGAGAGCGAGAAATGCAAAAAATTCCTCTTACTCTTCCTCTTCAATCACCTTTGCCACCGCCACCACTTTGTCGCTGGGTTTTAGAGAAACTAACTTTACCCCTTGCGTATTCCTGCTAATTGTTCTAATCTCGCTGGTGGCTGTGCGCACCACCATCCCCTGCGCAGTAATCAAAATCAACTCATCCTTATCATTCACCGTCTTTACGCTCACCACATTTCCATTCCTTTTGGTGGTCTTGATATTTATTATTCCCTTGCCGCCGCGAGATTGTTTTTTATAGGCAGAAAACTCTGTGCGTTTGCCAAAACCCTCTTCAGTAACAGTAAGAATAGTAGCGTTTTTTTCTACGAGCTCCAAAGAAATCAACTTATCATCCTTGCTTAACCTAATACCCCGAACCCCTTTGGACGCTCTGCCAGTCGCCCTCACCTCTTTTTCGCTAAATCTAATTGCCTTTCCTTTTTGGCTGGCCAAAAATATCTCATCTTCGCCCCGACTAATTTTGCATCCTATCAATTCATCATCCTTATCCAAATCAATAGCCACAATCCCTCCCTTACGCGGGTGGCTATAACTTCTTAATTCCGTTTTTTTCACTAAACCGTTCCGGGTAGCCAAAAGCAGGTAGCCCTCCTCAAAACCCTTTACACATATGCACGAAGCAATCAACTCTCCGGGCGAAAGCTGGAGAAGATTTACAATTGCCCTTCCTTTAGCCATTCTTCCGGCCTCAGGAATCTCAAATACCTTCAGCCAGTAAACCCTTCCTTTATTGCTAAAAAATAAAATGTAATCGTGAGTGGAAGCAACAAATATATTCTCTAAAAAGTCCTTATCCCTTATCTCAGCCGCCGTAACCCCCTTACCACCCCGTCTCTGCCGGCGATAATGGCTCACCGGGAATCTCTTGATATATCCTAAGTGACTAATAGTAACCAGAACATTCTGCTTGGCAATGAGATCCTCAATTTCTAAATCCTCCTCCTCGGCTAAAATCTCTGTCCTTCTTTCATCGCCAAATTTCTCTTCTATCTCGCTTAATTCCTGTTTTATGAGTTCCCTGACTTTTTGTTTACTCTTTAAGATCAATTTATACTCTTCTATCTTTTTAAGCAACTCCAGATATTCCTCCTTTATTTTTTTCTTTTCCAGAGCAGTCAAGCGTTGAAGTTGCATTTCTAAGATTGCCTTTGCCTGGAGCTCGCTCAAAGAAAATTTTTTGATTAAATTTATCTTTGCTTCTTCTACTGTCTTGGAATTCTTGATTGTTTGAATAACCTCATCTAAATTATTCAGAGCAATGGTTAACCCTTCTAAAATATGGGCGCGTTTCTCGGCTTTCTCTAATTCAAATCGGGTGCGCCGCGTAATAACATCCTCGCGGTGCTCAATAAAACAATTGAGCATTTGCTTCAGATTCAAAACCAGAGGCTTGCTTTTTACCAAAGCAAGCATAATTATACCGAATGTGGAGCGCAACTGCGTTTGTTTATAGAGCTGATTTAGAACAACCTGGCTATTCGCATCTTTCTTTAATTGAATAACAATGCGCATCCCCTCCCGGTCGGACTCATCGCGCACATCGCTAATTCCCTCAAGTTTCTTAGCCTGCACAAGAGCAGCGATACTTTTGATAAGTTCGGCCTTGTTCACCTGATAAGGAATCTCACTAATAATAATCGCCTCCCTGCCTTTTTCTTTCTCGATCCCTGCTCGCCCCTGAATCTTTATCACTCCCCTGCCTGTAGTATATGCTTGCTTAATTCCCTCTCTACCACAGATAATCCCGCCGGTGGGAAAATCAGGACCCTCTATTCTGGTCATCAGTTTATCTATAGAAACCTCAGGTTCATCTAAAAGTAGATTAAGACCTTGGATAACCTCGCTCAGATTATGCGAAGGGATATTCGTAGCCATCCCCACAGCAATCCCCGAAGAGCCGTTAATCAGCAAATTGGGAATTCTGGCTGGTAGAACCGAAGGCTCAGTTAAACTATTGTCAAAATTGGGAACAAAATCAACCGTATTTTTATCGATATCCAAAAGAAGCTGGTCGGTAATCCTTTGCATTCGCGCTTCAGTATATCTCATCGCCGCCGGGGCATCCCCGTCGATTGACCCAAAATTACCCTGCCCGTCAATTAAGGGGTATCTTAGAGAGAAATCCTGAACCATTCGCACCAGAGAATCATACACAGCGACATCACCGTGAGGATGAAATTTCCCCAGCGTCTCTCCAACTATGCGGGCGCATTTTTTATAGGGCTTATTGTGTTCGAGTCCTAAACCCTGCATTGCATAAAGAATCCTGCGGTGCACCGGTTTCAAGCCATCACGCACATCGGGAAGTGCCCTCCCCACGATTACACTCATTGAGTAATCAAGGTAAGAGCTTTTCATCTCGTCTTCTATGCAAACCGGAACTATCTTTTCTTTTTGGGTGTACATCTCCTCCTCACTCGTTTCACTCACTCCTCGGAAATCAGTTGGCAGCCTACAATAGGCAGTAGGAAATTTTATTTTGCCAATTGCTAACTGCTAACTATCTACTGTCTTCTGTCTTCTGATTTTTCAAACATCCAGATTCCTCACTTCCAAGGCATTCTGTTCAATAAATCTGCGGCGGGGTTCGACAACATCGCCCATCAGCATTGTAAATATTTCATCGGCCTCTACAGCATCCTCCAACACTACCTTTAAGATTGTGCGTTTGTCCGGATTCATTGTTGTTTCCCAGAGTTGTTCTGGATTCATTTCCCCTAAACCTTTATACCTCTGCACGGTAATTCCCTGCTGGGCATATTCCTGAATAAAATCCCTCAATTCTTTTAAATTCAAAATTTCTTTCCCGCCTTCGCCAAGGCTTCCCCCTTCGCCCTGCGGGCTTCGGCGGACAGGTCGGCGTGCAGATTCTCTCTTTGAAGTAAGAATCTTCAAAATGGGATGGTGTGAAAAATAATCCTTTATGCTCAATCCTAAACCCTCCAACTGCTTAAAATCCTTTGTCAGTTCCTTTTCTTCTCTCAATTCTATTGCCTCTTCGCTAAGCCCCTCTTCGGAAAAGAAGAACTTATCTTCTCCTTCTATCTTTGCCCAATAAAGGGGTAGTTTCTTCTTCTCTAAAAAATACCCGGCATATTTTTCAAAATCTACTCCTCTTTTTTTTAAATAAAGTGAAAACTCTTCGATGCGACGGGTAATCTCTATTATCTTTCTGATCTCCTGAGGATTATACTTATAACCGTCTGAAATACGCAACAGAGTGATATCTGCCGAAATACCAATGTTTAAAAAGAATTTCTCTTTTTCTTCTTCATTCTGAATATACTCTTCTCTCTTGTTCTTTGTAATCTTATACAAAGGCGGCTGAGCAATATAAATATGTCCTTTTTCAATCAACTGGCGCATCTCGCGATAAAAAAAGGTCAGCAATAAAGTGCGAATATGCGCCCCATCAACATCAGAATCGGTCATAATAATTATCTTATGATACCTTAACTTAGAAATATCAAAGTCCTCTCTCACGCCGGCGCCAATAGCCATTGTCATTGTTTTAATCTCCTCGTTGCTCAAGATTTTATCTATCCTTGCCTTCTCTACATTGAGCACCTTCCCTCTTAAAGGCAGAATTGCCTGAAAACGACGGTCACGCCCCTGTTTGGCACTCCCTCCGGCACTGTCTCCTTCTACAAGATAGAGTTCCGAAAGCTGAGGGTTTCGCTCTGAACAATCGGCTAATTTACCCGGCAGAAGCCCCCCTTCCAACACCCCTTTGCGGCGGGTAAGGTCTCTGGCCTGACGGGCGGCTTCGCGGGCGCGGGCAGCCACAATCCCTTTCTCAACAATCTTGCGGGCAACAGAGGGATTTTCTTCCAAAAAGGTCTTTAGACAGCTGCTCACTATTGACTCCATAATCCCCTGAACCTCGCTGTTTCCTAATTTTGTCTTTGTTTGTCCTTCAAATTGGGGATTGGGTAACTTCACGCTGATTACGGCAGTGAGACCCTCGCGCACATCCCCACCTGAGAGACTGTTAATCTTTTTCAGCAGGTTCCTATCCTTACAATATTGATTAATTGTGCGGGTAAGAGCGGAACGAAAACCAGAGAGATGCGTTCCTCCTTCAGTTGTGCTGATATTATTAGCAAAACTAAATATATTTTCTACATAACTGTCATTAAACTGCATCGCCACTTCTACTTTTATTTCCCTCTGCTCCTTTTGGAAATAAATAACCTTTTTATGCAGGGGGCTCTTATTCTCATTCAGATACTCAACAAAAGAAACAATCCCTCCCTTGTATCTAAATATATGCTCCTTACCACTCTTTTCTTCCTTAACAGTAATCTTTAGCCCCTTGTTCAGAAATGCCAATTCTCTTAATCTTTGCGAAAGGACATCAAAAGAGAAATTGGTTTGTTTAAAAATCTGGCCATCGGGCTTAAAGGTTACTATTGTGCCGGTGCTTCTGGATTTGCCAATAACCTTCAACGGCATAACTACCGCTCCTCTTTCGTAACGCTGCTTAAAGAGTTTCCCCTCTCTCTTCACCTCCACTTCTAACCACTCACTTAAAGCATTCACCACCGAAACCCCTACGCCGTGCAATCCCCCGCTAACCTTATAAGTGCGGTGGTCAAATTTACCTCCGGCGTGCAAGGTAGTCATCACTACTTCTACAGCCGGCTTCTTTTGTGTCTTATGCAGGTCTACAGGAATCCCCCGTCCATTATCAGCGATGCTGACACTACCATCGGCATTAAGCGTAACATTAATCTCGCTGCAAAAGCCAGCCATTGCCTCGTCAATGCTGTTATCTACTACTTCCTGAATCAGGTGATGCAAACCACTAACAGAGGTATCGCCAATATACATTGCTGGCCGTTTCCGAACCGCCTCAATGCCCTCTAAAACCTGAATGTTTGTAGCGTCGTATTTTTCCATTACAATTTCATTATAATTGATTACAGCGATTAGAAATAGGTTCTTAATCTGTGTAATCAAACATCCTTTCTTTAAAGGATGTTCCCTATCCTAAACCTTATCTCCACCAAAAATTCATTCCCTAACGCTTCTTCTATCTTATTTTTCCATTCTTCTTTATTAAAATTTAGATTGGAGAGCCATGGTGAACTATCTACGGTAACTATCAGCTCAATCCTTTTCTTGTTTCTCTTTACCCTGTTAAATAATTTCGCCTTTGGTGAAATTCCGCCTTTGGCGGATTTAACAAGGTGAATCTCTTTTAATTTACTATGTTCTTGGGCTATCGACGGAACAACCTCTTTCCAGATGCGCTGGATATCCTCTCTCTTCTCGCCCTTTATTTGCTCAATAACTTCATCAACTACATCCTTTAAAAGTTGTGGCTGCATTTTTGGAGATTAATTAAAAAAATCTTTAAATAAGAACACAAATTCGGATGGAGAAAGCACAAAAATTCCTATTTTAGCTAATTCTTTCTTTTTAATAAAAAATCACCATCTAAAGTTATAAAAAAATCATTATTGCGTGAATCATGGATAGATAAATGTCTAAC
>MZGK01000023.1 GCA_002085025.1 Candidatus Omnitrophica bacterium 4484_213 | reverse complement strand
AAAACAGCAATGGGATTTCCAAAAGGAGGAAAGATTGCCTCTTTAACAGCTAAAGTTCTAGTTTCTATGGGGACTCCCAGTTACGGCAAAATCATTTCCAAATACTACTTTTCCCAAACCAAATTTGATATTCTCACCACTGCTGTTGCGGTTAAGTTATATGAATTAGAAAAGGGTAAAGCACCTGGCAATCTTCAAGAATTAGTTCCCGATTATCTCCCCGAAGTATTTGCCGACCCCTTTAATGATTTTAAGCCCTTGAAATATAGAAAGACAAACGAAAGTTGGCTTATTTATAGTTTTGGTCCCGATAAGCAAGATAATGATGCGGCTTTTGAATGCGAGGATTGGGACAAGAAAGGCGATATTGTTTTTTCGTCGTTATAATTTTTTAAAAATGGAGGTGCTTAAATGCATAAGATAACGGCATATATTGAAAGGGATTTATAAACAGGATTGTATGTAGCAATTGTTCCAGGTATCCCTGGTGCTCACACACAAGCAGAAAGTTTAGATGAATTGCAGGAGAATCTTAAGGAAGTTTTGGGACTATGTTTAGAAGAAATGCAGCCAGATGTTGTAAAACAATTGCCTGAATTTGTAGGAGTGCAGCAGGTTGAGGTAGCAAGATGAGTAAGTTGCAGATTGTTGATGTCAAAAAAATGGAAAGGTTGTTGTTTGTGCTGGGTTTTGAAAAAATTCGACAAAGAGAAAGCCATATATTTTATAGACATCCTGATGGAAAAGCTACTACTATTCCTTATCATAAAGGAAGAGTTTTTGCTCGTCCTTTAATAAGAGAAATCTTAAGAGAAATAGAGATTACCGTTGAGGATTGTAATAATTATTTAAAGAAATTATAAGTATTTTAATAAAAGAGGATGTTTTGTCAGCAATAAACAGAAAAGTTTTTTTAGAATAAAAATACTTATTGTTTCCTGATGAAATCAGTTTTTGTCTGCCAGAAATGTGGTTATCAGTCGCCAAAGTGGTTGGGGAGATGCCCGGATTGCGGTGAATGGAACAGTTTAATAGAAGAAGTTAGCGAACCTGTTTCTGCCCACTCAAGTGAATATTCATCAACCCCTCCTCAAAACTGGCGAGAGATAGGAGTTGATAAAGAGCTGCGTTTCTCCACGGAAATTGAGGAATTTGACCGCATCCTGGGCGGAGGAATCGTCCGAGGTTCAGTAGTCCTTGTGGGTGGGGAGCCGGGGATTGGCAAGTCCACTCTCCTTCTGCAAATTTCTAATCTTCTATCTAAAAAGCAAAGGGTTCTTTATATTACGGGTGAGGAATCGGTTAGCCAGACTAAACTGCGTGGTGAGCGACTAAAGATAGAGGCAGAAGAGTTATTCGTAGTTAGTGAGACCAATCTAAATTTAGTTGTTGATTATATAAAAAAATTCTCTCCCCAAATAGTCATCATTGACTCCATCCAGACGCTCTACAAAGAGGAGCTATCTTCAGCCCCGGGAAGTGTTTCTCAAATAAAAGAATGCACCGCCCAACTCACTTTATTGGCAAAGAAAGAGGGTATTTCTATGTTTCTGATTGGGCAGGTGACCAAAGAGGGTTATTTAGCCGGACCAAGGGTTTTAGAGCATATCGTTGATGTGGTGCTCTATTTTGAAGGCGATAAATACTACAATTATCGCATCCTGCGAGCAATAAAGAATAGATTTGGTTCTACCAATGAGATTGGAGTCTTTGAGATGTCTGAGCGAGGATTACTGCCTATTCCCAACCCCTCAAGGTTATTTCTCCAAAATCGTGAGGAAAGAAATCCCGGTTCAAGCGTAGTTTGCCCTATGGAGGGAACACGCCCCTTGTTAGTAGAAATCCAGGCGCTGGTTACGCCTACCCACTTTGGCATCCCCACCCGCAAAAGCAGTGGTTTGGATTATAACCGGTGTCTCTTGATTTTAGCGGTCTTGGAAAAGAAAATTGGTTTAAAATTACAGATGCAAGACATATTTATAAATGTGGTAGGCGGGATTAAGGTAGTTGAGCCGGCAGTGGATTTAGGGATTGCCTTGGCAGTTGTCTCTAATTTCAGAAATATCTTGGTGAGAAAAAACTATCTTTTTATTGGGGAGCTCGGTCTGGGCGGAGAGATTCGTCGTGTCCCCCAATTAAGCCGAAGGATAAACGAAGGTGAAAAATTGGGTTTTGAGTATTGTGTAATTCCGAGGAGTAATCTAAAATCACATTTTAAAAATATAGAGGTCATTGAGGTAAAGGATATACAGGAAGCGATAAATGTAGGCTTAGAGAGATAGATGGAGCACATCTACTCTAAAATCCAGCCCCCTTATTCAGATTGCTTTATCTATTATCGGGTTTATGGTTGGTTCGGAATTAAATATAGAGATTTTTTAAAAAAATTTGGTAAACCTCGTTAGAAAGCTACGATTTAGCGGAAACTTCCCCGCCTGCTTCCGGCAAACGGGAGGGCGGGTAGGTCAAGAGATTGGGGCGGGGCTTTCTAAGGGGGTAAAGATGATTGAGAGAAGAGTATTGGAGCGTCAGCATGGGTTGGAAGATGAGTAAAGTTATTTTATCATTAGGGCTGTTGGGTTTGTTTATTACATCGCCGGTTCTTTCTGCGGAGAGTGAAGATTATTGTTGTGTCGTTTATTTCACCGGTGTTGGCTGTCCTCATTGTGCCAATACCGACCTCCTTGTTTTAGAGGAATTATTCAAAAAGAGAGATAATTTTATAGTGATAGAATATGAGATTTATCACCAGCGGGAGAATGGGTCTTTGCTTATGGAATATAATAATAATTACGCCTCTGGACTGGGCATACCGTTAATAATCTTTAACAAAGACAAACATTTTAAAGGAGATAAGTTGATATTAGGGAATATTTCCGAAACAATTGATAGACTTAATAGCAACCCTTGCCCCTTAAAAGACGGTTCCTCAGCAACTTTTGATGAATTGCATTTAACTACTTTACCTGGCAAGCCAAAGATATGGAAAGGAGAAAAAATATTAGTAAGGATCGGGAGTGAAGGAGATGGAGATAATGCACTTCTTAAAGATCTGCTGACAACTGAGGATTTTTTAAGCATTCTCCAGAAGATAAAATTTAGATTTAGGCCAATAGAACCCTTGCCAGTTATGCTTTTTTGAATGTTTCTTTACCAGAGGAAGACGTAGAGCAACAGATAAAACTTCAGCCGCAAAAAATTGCCCAAAAGCAAAAACACTTGGGATTTCATAAAATATTTCTTCTGGCATTGGCCGATACGGTTAATCCTTGTGCTCTTGCTGTGTTTATTTTATTTCTAATCGGGATTATGTCCTATAACCCCGGAAAAGAAAAAAGGGTCCTCTTTGCTGGAGCGGCTTTTGTGAGCGCGGTCTATATTTGCTACTTTATTTATGGATTAATTATTGTTAAATTCTGGCAGATGGTTCAGACATTAAGTGCGATAAGATTGGCTATTTATAAAATTTTAGGAGTAGTGGCTATAGCTCTTGGTCTTTTGCATTTCAAAGATTTCTTCTACTATAAACCCGGTGGGTTTGCTACGGAAATGCCTATGGGTTGGAGAGGCAAGGTTAAAAAAATGATGTTAGGAATAACCTCTACCCGGGGCGCCTTCCTGATGGGAGCATTTGTAACTATTTTCCTGATGCCCTGCACGATGGGTCCCTACTTGATTGCCGGAGGAATTTTATCTCCGCTTGAGTTGATAAAGACTATTCCCTGGCTGCTGATATATAACTTGGTATTTGTTTTGCCTTTATATGGTATAGTTCTAGTGGTATATTTTGGGTTTAAGAAGGTGGAGGATATCTCTGGCTGGAAGGAGAGGAATATTCGCCGCCTGCATTTAATCGTCGGGTTTATTATGCTGTTTATAGGTCTGGGGATTATTTTGAGATGGATATAACGGCAATAGTTCCAGCGGCAGGAGAAGGAAAGAGAATTGGTGGGCATAAACCTTATTTATTGCTCCAGGATAAGCCAATTTTAGCCCACACGCTGATTACTCTGCAAAAGTTTGATTTTTTGAGCGAAATTATTTTGGTTGTTAAAAAGACAAAGATAGATTTTTGCCGAAAAGAGGTCATTAAAAAATATAATTTAAGCAAGGTCAAAAAGATTATTGCCGGCGGGGCAACGCGCCTTGACTCTGTTTTTAAGGGATTGCGAGAGGTAAACAATAAGGCGAAGTTGGTCTTTATCCACGACGGTGTGCGTCCGTTTTTGAGTGAAGAGGTTGCCGCAAAGGTTGTGCGAGCGGCAAAGAGATATAGAGCCGCAGCACCTGCTTTTCCCTGTATAGAGACGATAAAAGAAATAAAGGATAATCTGTTTGTTGAAAAAACCCTGCTGCGCCAGAAAATCTGGTTTGTTCAGACACCGCAGGTTTTTCAGCGCGCTTTGATTGTCAAAGCCTACGAGAAGGCAAAGAAAAAGGGGATAAGGGCCGGTGATGATACTGAGCTGGTAGAGAGGATGGGGCAAGCCGTAAAGCTCGTAAAGGGAAATTATAGAAATATAAAGATTACTTTTCTCGAGGATATGATTTTGGCTCAAGGGTTATGCCGAACATAGCAAGGCATGTTTTGTTTTTGTCCTTTTTTAAATATATTTTAAAAATCTAAAGAAAACCCTTGATAAAAAACAATGAAATGACGAAGTAGTGTAAAGCCCGTTATTCCCCTTAGGAAAATTCTTTCTAACGGGGTAAAATTTTTAAGTATCGGAAACTTTCGCTCTGGGAAGTTTAGCAGGGTTGACAAAAGTGCAAAATAGAGATATAATCGCTTGCATAAAGATGATTTTTTGAGATGCAGGTTCACTTTATTTATTGGTACAATCAGCATAAAGCCGTCTAATCGATGCCTAAAATAAAAGTTGGTTTTGGTTATGATATTCATCCTTTTAAAAAAGGAAGAAAGCTAATTTTAGGCGGCGTCCAGGTCCCTTTTGAAAGAGGCTTAGAAGGACATTCAGATGGCGATGTGCTTTTGCATTCTATCTGTGATGCTTTATTAGGAGCATCTAATTTGGGAGATATCGGCAAGCATTTCCCAAACAAAGATAAGAGATACAAAGACATTAGTAGTTTGAGGCTTTTGGGCGAGGTTAAAGAGCTCTTGCAGAAAAAAGAATTAGTTATTGAAAACATTGACAGCACTATAATTATTGAAGAGCCAAACCTCTCTTCTTTTAAGCAAAAAATGAAGGTAAATATTGCTCAAACATTAGAGGTATCTTCTTCTCAAATAAACATCAAAGCTACTACTAATGAAGGTCTGGGAGCAATTGGCAAAGGAAAGGGGATTGCTGCCTATGCAGTAGCATTGCTTAAAAAAGATGAATAGCAATTAACCTCCTTTACACTTCAGGTGTAAAGTTAAGATTAGAAGTATGATTCTAGTAATTATTTTAGCCTATTTGTTTTTGCTCTTTATTGTTTTTGTTGCTCTTGTTTTAGTTATTGCTAACTTTCTATTTCAAAATGAAATAAAGGCTGCCCTTGAGCGCGACCCGGCAGCGCGCAGTCGCCTGGAGGTTCTGCTTACCTATTCTGGATTGCACGCCATTATCCTGCACCGCCTTGCGCATTGTCTCTACAAGAAAGGCATCCCTTTTCTGCCACGGATTATTTCTCAACTAAACCGCCACCTTACAGGTATTGAAATTCACCCTGCGGTTCAGAGTGGCAAAGGTTTTTTTATTGACCACGGGATGGGAGTAGTAATTGGCGAGACTACCGTTATCGGCGATAATGTAACCTTGTATCAGGGAGTGACTCTCGGAGGGACAGGTAAAGAAAAGGGAAAGCGGCACCCCACAATCGGCAATAATGTAGTTATCTCTGCCGGGGCAAAGGTATTAGGAAATATCAGTATCGGTGATAACGTAAATATTGGAGCAAATGCAGTGGTGATAAGGTCAGTGCCAGCTAACTGTACGGTAGTGGGCGTTCCAGGAAGAATAGCCCGAAAGGAGGGGAAACGCATTCCCGGTATCAATTTAGACCACACCAATCTTCCTGATCCCTTAACGGAAAGATTAGAGAGACTGCAGCAGGAGATTGATACTGTGGAGAAACATCTAAAAGAGTGGAAGGGGAAATAAAATCTCCAATTGTTTTGAAATTTTAATTGATAGCGCCGTTAGCTCAATTAGGTAGAGCAGCGGACTCTTAATCCGTTGGTTGAAGGTTCGATTCCTTCACGGCGTACCAAATTTCGCCTTTGGCGAAATTTGATCCTGAGGAACCGAAGGCGACGAAGGATCTTAAATATGTCCTTCAAACACTCCCATAGATTGTGTCTTCAGGAGCAAATTTTTCTTCGAAACTGGGAAAGAGCTCCTTCGCTTTGCTCAGGATCAAATTTTTCTTCGAAAGATTTGGCGGGTGTAGCTTAGTTGGCAGAGCGCAACCTTGCCAAGGTTGAGGTCGTGGGTTCGAGACCCATCACCCGCTCCAAATTTCGCCTTTGGCGAAATTTGATCCTGAGGAGCCGAAGGCGACGAAGGACCAAAAAGTAAGGTACAGAGATCCTTCAAATGCTTCCATAGGTCGCATTTTCGGGATTAAGTTCACTATGGTGAATTTGAACATGCAAGTCACTAAAATAGCTCCCTGCAAGCAAGAAATAAAGGTAGATATCCCGGTTGGTAGATTAAGCCGAAAGATAGATGAACTTTATCTCCAGCTTGGCAAAACAGCCAAGATTGCCGGATTTAGAAAGGGCAAGGTTCCTCGTAATGTCTTGGAGATATATTATCAGCAGGAGGTAAAGAATAAAGCCGTAGAGGAAACAATATCCGATACTTATTTTGATATTACCAGAGCGGCAGATTGGAGACCCATAGGTCCACCCCAAATCTCTGAAGTTAAATTAGAAAAAGGCTATCTTCGTTTTCAGGCCATTGTGGAGATTTGGCCGGAAGTGAAATTGGGAAGATATAAAGGAATAGAATTGACGAGAAAAGAGAGAAAAGTCGACGAGAACGACATCGAGGAGCAGTTAAAATTTCTACAGCAAATAAGGCATTCCTCTCAACAGAAAAGGGGAGAGGAAAAACAAGGAGAGGTTTTACCTTTGGATGACAAATTCGCTCAGCAAATGGGCAAGAGTAGTTTAAAAGAACTTAAAGAGGCGATCCGAGAAGACCTGCTCCAAATAAGAAAGGAAGAAGCAGACAGAAAATTAGAGAGTGACCTTTTTGGAGAGCTTCTAAGGAACTCTGCACTTACCCTGCCGGATTCTCTAATACAAAGGCAAAAAGAAATTCTCTTGGAGAATATACAAAGCCGTCTCAAACAACAAGGCATAAAAGAGAAAGATATCAATTACCGCCTTAAAGAATTGGGAAAATCTATCGAGGATAGAGCAGTTAAGCAACTAAAACTCTTTTTTATCCTTCAAGAAATCGCTCGTCAGGAAAAAATTGAACTCAGCGAGCAAGAGTTAGATAAAAAAATTGACGAAATTGCCCGAGGTCTTAAAAAAGGATTTACTGAAATAAAAGAGGATTTAATCAGAAAAGGACTTATTGACCGTTTTAAAAAAGAGCTAAAAGAAAGGAAAATAGTTAATTTTTTAATCAAAGAAGCGAAGGTGAATGAGGCTACAATTTAGCGAGGTTCACCCTGTTAAACCCCGCAAAGAGGGGAGCTGTCGAGGCGAGTTATTTAACAGGGTGAAAGCCGAAGCTAGATTGCATAGTTGAATTCCCCAGCACTTATTTACTATAGAGTGTTATTTTGGGTGAAGCTATTGTAAGCTAAAAGTTATGATTTTGCCCTTAAGTATTGTTTAGCAAATAAGTGCTGGTTTTAATGTGCACGCAATCCAGCACTTTCAGAAAGTGCTGGATTGCGTGCTTATGAAAATGAGCTCATTAGTTCCCATGATAATTGAACAATCAGAGAGAGGAGAAAGAGCCTATGACATTTATTCGCGCTTGCTTAAAGATAGAATTATCTTTATTGGCAGCGTGATAGATGATGATATTGCTAATTTGATTGTTGCTCAAATTCTGTTTTTGCAGATGGAGGAACCAGATAAGGACATTAATATCTATATAAATTCCCCAGGAGGAGCAGTGACCGCTGGTCTGGCTATCTATGACACAATGCAGTTTGTAAAATGTCCGATAAGTACCTATTGCATCGGACAGGCATCCAGTATGGCTGCAATTTTGTTATCCGCTGGTACAAAAGGAAAGAGGTATGTTTTGCCCCATACTCGGATAATGATTCATCAGCCCTGGGGAGGGGTGCAGGGGGCAGCTGTGGATATCAACATTCAAGCCCGGGAGATTTTAAAACTGCGCGAGAGAATCAATCAGATTTTAGCCAAGCATACCGGTCAAAAATTAGAGAAGATTGAGAAGGATACTGATAGGGACTTCTTTATGTCTAGCCAGGAGGCAAAAGAGTATGGGATTGTAGATGAAGTAGTGGAAAAAAATAAATGAAGGAGAGATTATGGAAAAAAAATATCTGATGACCCCCGGCCCGACCCCGATTCCTCCTGAGGTTGCTCTCCAGATGGCCGAACCAATTATTCATCACCGCACACCTCAATTCCAAAAAATCTTTAAAGAGGTCTTAGAGAATTTGAGAAGGCTCTTTCAGACCAAAAATGATATCTTGCTGTTTGCCTCTTCGGGAACAGGGGCAATGGAAGCGGTAGTGGCAAATCTGCTTTCTCCAGGAGATAAGGTTATTGTGATAAAGGGAGGAAAGTTTGGAGAAAGGTGGGTCGAAATTTGCCTAACCTATGGCCTAGAGGTAATTGCTATAGATGTCCAATGGGGAAAGGCGGTTGAGCCAGTAAGGATTGAAGAAGCGCTGGATGAGACTATCAAAGCCGTATTTACTACCCTCTGTGAAACCTCTACAGGAACGCTTAACGATATTCAGTCAATTGGAAAAATTGTCAAAAAAAGCGAGGCGGTTTTGGTCGTAGATGCAATTAGCGGATTAGCTGCCGATGAGCTCCAGACTGATAGTTGGAATGTGGATGTAGTGGTAGGTGGTTCACAAAAAGGGTTGATGCTTCCGCCGGGTCTCTCCTTTGTGAGTGTAAGCGAGAGGGCCTGGAATTTAGTAGAAAATAAATCGCCATCCTACTACTTTAATTTTAAGAAATACAAAGCGGCTTTACCAAAGCCAGATGCGCCTTTTACCCCAGCAATCTCCTTGATAATCGGACTGCGAGAGTCTCTGCGTCTGATTGAAGAAGAGGGTTTAAGAAATGTATTTCTTCGTCACCAGCAATTAGCCGCGGCTACCCGAGCCGGCGTCCAGGAGATTGGTTTAGAGTTATTTAGTCAAAGACCCTCAAATGCGCTTACTGCAGTGAAGGCTCCTGCCGGTATCAACAGTTCCAAATTGGTGAGCGTAATGCGCGACAAATTCAAGGTGTGGATTGCCGACGGTCAGGGTGAACTGAAAGGCAAAATTTTTCGTATTGCTCATTTAGGATATATGGAGAGATTTGATGTTATCATTGCTCTTTCTGGATTAGAAATGGCTTTACAGGAAATGGGTTACAAACTGGAGTTAGGTAAAGCCGTAGGGAGAGCAGAGGGAGTATTAGGGGGGTAGTGATGTTTGAAAATAAAGTTGCTCTGGTTACTGGCGGGGCCCAAGGCATTGGTAAAGAGATTGCCTTACTATTTGCCCGAGAGGGAGCAGATATAGCTATTTTTGAGCTAAATCAAGAGGCGCTTGATAAAACCATCGGCGAAATAAAGGCATTAGATAGAGAAGGGTTAGGGGTCCCTCTAGATGTATCTAATTTCAAAGAGGTAGAGCAAGCCGTCCAAAAAGTAGTTGACAAATTCGGAAAAATAAGTATATTAGTGAACAATGCTGGAATTACCCGCGATAGCCTTCTCTTAAGGATGAAGGAAGAGGATTGGGATGCAGTGTTGAATGTTAATCTAAAAGGGGTATTTAATTGCACAAAGGCGGTCTCTAAAATAATGTTTAAAGAGAGAGAAGGAAAAATTATCAATATTTCTTCCATTATTGGCATCCGGGGAAATGTAGGACAAGCGAATTATGCTGCCTCCAAAGCTGGCATAATTGGATTCACCAAGAGCGTTGCTCAAGAATTTGCTAGTCGCAATATTCAGGTAAATGCCATTGCCCCTGGTTTCATTCAGACCGAGATGACTGCCAAGATGTCCGAGGCAAGTAAACAGGCGATAATTAATCAGATACCCTCGAGGAGATTGGGAGAGAAAAGGGATGTAGCAAATCTCGCCCTCTTTTTAGCGAGTCCGAATTCAGATTATATTAATGGGGAGGTGATCAGAGTAGATGGAGGAATGGCGTAAGAAGAAATAAAAAGTAATAGCGAAATTTATTTCACAAATTTCTATCTTCAGCCCGCCTTCGGCGTATTTTCTGCCCGCCCTCTTGTTAGCCAGGAGCAGGGGGCTCTCGCCTCCGGCGAGCAAGGCAACGAACTAATTGCGAAGCAAATAAGGAGGAAAAATGGCTACAGAAGTAGAAGAAAAAGTGAAGAGTGTTATTGGAGAACAATTAGGTTTAGGAAAAGACGAACTTAAAGATGATGCATCGTTCATTAATGACCTGGGGGCCGATTCCTTAGATACGGTAGAATTGGTGATGGCTTTGGAAGAGGAATTTGGCATTGAAATCCCTGATGCTGATGCCGAGAAGATGAGCACTGTGGGTGATGCAGTTAGATATATTGAGGAGAAAGTAAAGGAGAAGAAGTAAATATACCTCACTGCGTTCGGCATATTGATTACGGCGATTAAGAGCAGATTACGTAGATAACCATTGATTGTTTAATCTGTGTAATCGGAAGTTAATCTGCCTGTCTCGTTAAATAGTCCGCCACAGGCGGAATTTAACAGGGGTAAATAATCAGATTACCGAGCAAAGCGAGGTAATCTTATAATGTCTAAGAGAAGAGTAGCGCCGGAAAGAGAGGTTTGTTCAATTTGCTCTGGCGGTTACTCACGAGGCAATAGAGGATAGCAATCTTATATTAGAACAAGTGAATTTAGAAAGAATTGGTGTCTTGCTTGGTTCGGGAATCGGAAGTTTAAAAATAATCGAAGAGCAGCATAAGAGATTTTTACAAGAAGGTCCGGGGCGTATCTCTCCTTTTTTGATTCCCAAATTAATTACCAATATGGCCGCCGGGGAAGTAGCTATCCATTTTGGTCTGCAGGGACCAAATTTTTGTATCACTACAGCCTGTGCTTCTGCCAGCCACGCTTTGGCAGCCGCTCTTTCTCTTTTACGCGAGGACAAAGCTGATATCATTGTTAGTGGAGGAACCGAAAGTGCGATTACCGATTTAGGATTGGGAGGATTTTGCGCCGCCCGTTCTCTTTCCACCCATTATAATGACCAACCGGAGAAGTCGAGCCGTCCTTTTGATAGAAAACGGGATGGTTTTGTAATGGCCGAGGGGGCGGGTATTTTAATTTTAGAGGAATTAGACCACGCTTTGAGACGAAACGCTCCTATCTATTGCGAATTAGCCGGCTATGGAATGTCAGATGATGCCTATCATGTTACTGCTCCTCATCCTCAGGGAAGAGGAGCAGCCCAGTGTATGGCTTTGGCATTAAAAGACGCCGAAGTTAGCCCGCAAGATATCTCTTATATAAATGCTCACGGGACCTCTACTATATTAAATGACAAAACAGAAACCCTGGCGATAAAAAAGGTATTTAAGGACTTTGCCAAAAAGGTTCCAGTAAGTTCTACTAAATCAATGACCGGTCATCTCTTGGGAGCGGCTGGGGGAGTAGAAGCCGCAGTTTGTTGTCTGGCAATAAAAGAGAAGATTATTCCACCAACAATCAATTACGAATATCCTGACCCGGATTGCGACCTTGACTATGTGCCTAATACTGCTCGCCGAAAAGATGTCCGAATAGCCCTTTCTAATTCTCTCGGCTTTGGCGGGCATAATGTGAGTTTGATTTTTAAGGAGTATAGATAATGGAGCTGAAAATGACCAAAGATAATAGATTAAGTAAAAACAAACAACCTCCCGACTTCGTTAGAGCTATCTTCAGCCCATCTTTACTAAAGCTTCGCCAGGTTTCGGCTCTCGCCCTGCACTAGAACGGTTCAGGGTTCGTCTACGACGAGAAAGAAAAGGGAGCGCAAAATGGAAAAGAATAAAGATGGGTTGTTCAGCCTGTTAAATTTGCGAAGCAACTATTTAACAGGGTCAAGGTTTAAAAGAGGCAGGAGATTAGGTATAATTATTCTTTTTCTGTCTTCTATCCTCGCATTAAAAGCTGCTTATTATTGCCAGGTTACGATAAAGTAGGAGCAAAAGCAACATACCACGGCAATGTTATTCTTTCTAACAGTATAACCGCTGGTTACTACCAGTGTAGGGTCCCTGTCAGCTATGCCATAATAGATGCTGAGGGAGGAGGTGATCTTGCACTTACAGAATTGAATGTAGGTCTTTACACAGGAAACACGAGTCGTGGGGATTTTAGATTCCAAGTGTGCTATACAAGGTAAAAAGTCTTCCAGAATAAAGAATCTCTGACAAGCTATAATTAGTTAGCCTCTTTTTAAATGAGCTTAATTCAAATTTGCAACCATCGTGGTGTAAGGTTTATTGCTCTTTGACACAGACCATATGACATAAAAACACTGTCCGAAGTTTCGCTTCGGACAGAATACTCTTTTTTTGGGTTTTTGCTAATTTTGTGTCTTTGCGGTTCTGTGCTGCCCTGAGATCAATGTTCGAATAGACATTAAAAACCATGAAATTCTTATTAGAAAAGAGGAAGGAATGGTTGGAGGATAGAGCAAAGAAGTATGGAGGAGATATATCGAAAGTAAATTTAAAAGAAGTTTACGAATCGCAATTTGAAGAGAAATGAAAACATCTGAGTAAGTAAAATGATA
Organism: Candidatus Omnitrophica bacterium 4484_213; assembly: GCA_002085025.1. Lineage (GTDB taxonomy): Bacteria > Omnitrophota > 4484-213 > 4484-213 > 4484-213 > 4484-213. The sequence goes on along the minus strand of MZGK01000023.1, from coordinate 1,743 downwards.
TTGATGCTAATTTGTTTGTATATGCAGAGATTGATAACACCAACAAAGGAAATAGAGCGAGGGAGATTATCGAATAATAGATAAGGATATAAAAGCAGTGATTTCTGTTTTTAGTATTAGATGAAGTTATTTGGGCGGTTTGAGATAACCAAGTATATAAAAGCGGGCATTAAACCAAGAGATGCTATTCATTTAGCAACGATGTTAGAACATGGGATATTTACGATAGTTTCTAATGATGCTGATTTTGATAAAGTCCAAGAAATTGAAAGATTAGATTTTGTAAAGGCTTTGGAGAAGATCAAATAGAACAAGATGTGATATGGCATCAGTAGCAAAAAGGAAAATCTATCGTATTCTTTTGAAATATGATTACCAAACAGAACCTGATATTTATTTATACAGAGCCAGAGACTAGCAAAGGGATTTAGATAGAGGACATCCTTTTATGGAAGAGATAAACAGAGGAAAGGTAATCTGTGAAAGAAAGGAATCAAAAAGATAATAGTGATGTTTTTCAAGAATTGATCCAAAAATGGGTTGGCCAAGGCAGAAGAAGATATTCTTTGGGTGAAGTTGAGGCAATAGACTTTACTCAGCAGGTTTTGAAATTTATTAGGCAGAAGGTAAACTAAAAGAAGGAGAAAGATGAATTATTTTTTAAATGAACAGCAGTTGATGATTCAGGAGCTGGCGAGGCAGATTGCCAAAGAGAAGATTCAACCTATTGCCGCCGAACTGGATAAAAGCGGTGGGTTCCCACATCAGATTATGAAGATTCTTGCTCAGAGTGACCTCTTTGGTATCTTTATTGAGGAGAAATACGGCGGCAGTGGCGGGGGAGTTCTGGACCTAGCTATTGCCACCGAAGAGTTGAGTAAAGCGTGTGGAGGAATTGCCGTGTGTTATGCCGCCAGCGCCCTGGGAACCTATCCAATAATCTTATTTGGCAATGAAGAGCAGAAGAGAAAATACCTGCCTGATCTGGCAAGCGGTAAGAAATTAGCTGCTTTTGGTTTAACCGAAGCAAACGCCGGCTCCGATGCCGGAGCAATTGAAACCACTGCCAAAAAAGACGGCGATTTTTACATTCTCAACGGTACCAAGCATTTTATTACCAACGGAGAGATAGCGGATATCTATACTATAGTAGCAATGACTGATAAAACCAAAGGGAGTCGCGGGGCATCTGCCTTTATTGTAGAAAAGGGAACCCCGGGATTTAGTTTTGGTAAGAAAGAAGACAAGATGGGCATTCGCGCTTCGACCACTGCCGAATTAATCTTTAATGATTGCAGGATTCCCAAGGAAAATTTATTAGGGAAGGAAGGTTTTGGCTTTATTATTGCGATGAAAACATTTGATAAGTCTAGGCCGGGAGTAGCCGCCCAGGCATTGGGGATTGCTCAGGGAGCACTGGACTTGACCGTTAAGTATGCCCACGAGCGCATTCAATTTGGTAGGCCAATTTCTTCCTTCCAGGGGATTCAGTTTATGCTTGCCGATATGGCTACTGAGATTGAAGCGGCACGCGCTCTAATCTATGCTGCTGCTCGCACGATTGACGCTGGGGAAAAGGATATCGCTAAAATTTCGGCAATGACCAAACTCTTTGCTTCAGATGTGGCAATGAAGGTAACTACGGATTGCGTGCAGATATTTGGAGGTTATGGTTATATGCGCGATTATCCGATTGAGAAGTTTATGCGTGATGCCAAAATTACCCAGATTTACGAAGGGACA
>MZGK01000022.1 GCA_002085025.1 Candidatus Omnitrophica bacterium 4484_213 | reverse complement strand
AAGGGAAATTTTAGGGAAGATAGCGATATTGACTTACTGATTGTTTCAGATAGCTTTAAAAGAAAAAATTTAAGAAGGCGTTTAGAGATTTTAGGAATAGCGGCGGCAAGGATTATGCAACCAATAGAAGCTTATGGGGTTACCCCCCATGAAATAGAATCGCCCCAGAAAGTAAGTTTTTTTTAAAGGAGATACTGAATTCTGGAGTAGTATTAAAGATAAAGTGAAATCTATGGCTACACCAAAATCACTCCCTGGAATGGATGATATATTGCCGGGAGAAATTGAGAAATGGCAGGCGATTGAAGAAAAAGCGAAAGAGGTTTTTTGCCTTTACGGTTATTCTGAGATTAGGACCCCGATATTAGAGGAAATATCTTTGTTTCGCCAAAGTGTAGGTGACGATACAGATATTGTTCAAAAGCAGATGTTTTCTTTGCAAGCGGATTCTGAAAAGGAGATTTGCCTGCGTCCCGAACAGACCGCTTCTATTGTGCGAGCTTATATTGAGCATAGTATCGCTAAAAAAGAGGAGATGACAAAGTATTATTATTCAGGTCCTATGTTTCGCCGGGAAAGGCCGCAAAGAGGGAGAAAGCGGCAGTTTTATCAAATAGGCGCAGAGGCCATCGGTAGCAATAGCTCCTATTTGGACGCCGAGATTATCTTTCTCATTAGTGATATTTTAAAGGCAGTAAAGGTAGGTAATTACCAGATTGAACTCAGTAGCATTGGCTGTCGCGGCTGCCAGCCCAAATATAAAGCCGCATTGAAGCAATATTTTCAGAGTAAAATTAAACTGCTTTGCCAGGATTGCCAGCGCCGATTTAAGACAAATATTCTGCGGATTTTAGATTGTAAAAAAGAAGGCTGCCAGATGGTTATCCAAAAGGCTCCTTCTGTTCTTGATTATCTTTGCGAGAAGTGCAATAAGCATTTTGAAGGAGTGCAGGACGGTTTAAATTTGGCAGGTATTCCTTGCCATTTGTCCGAAGTTTCGCTTCGGACAGATTCGTCTCAGTGTGTTATCAATCCGCGCATTGTTCGGGGTTTGGATTACTATACCAATACTGTTTTTGAATTCACTCACCCAGATTTAGGCAGCCAAAACGCCTTAGCCGCTGGCGGAAGATATAACAACTTGATTGGAGAGATGGGCGGAGAGAATCAGCCAGCAATAGGGTTTTCTTTGGGCATAGAAAGAGTCTCTGCCGTGAGTGGTTTAGTTCCTGAGGAGGATTCTCCATTTATTTTCTTTGCTCCTCTCGGGCAAGCGGCTTATAGAGAGGCTTATAGGATTATGCAGGGATTAAGAAGAAAGGGAGTTGCCTCTGAGATTGATTATCAAGACAAGAGTCTAAAGGCGCAGATGAGGGCTGCTGATAAATTGGGAGCAAAATGGGTTGCTATTCTGGGAGAAAAGGAATTGAAAAAAAAAGTAATCATTCTGAGGAATATGGAGACGAAGGAGCAAGAGGAGATAAACTTGAGAGATGTGATACAGAAAGTTACCAGTCGCCAAGTTACCAGCAAAAAATAAAACTGGTAACTGGAGACTTTTAGCCATGCGCACGCATACCTGTGGTGAATTAAACAAAAATAATATTGGTCAAAAGGTAGTTCTATGTGGTTGGGTGCATTGCCGGCGGGACCACGGCAAATTAATTTTTATTGATTTAAGAGACAAATACGGAATTAGTCAACTTGTTTTTAACTCTAAAGAAAATCCCTCTGCCCACCAGTTAGCGGATAGTCTAAGAGCCGAGGATGTTCTTCTAGTCAAGGGGAAGGTTCAAAAGAGACCAGAAGGAACGCTAAATCCCCGGATTCCCACAGGCGAAATAGAGATTGCCGTCTCTTTTTTAGAGATACTAAATAAATCAAAGCCCCTGCCTTTTGAGATTGGCGATGGGCAGATTGAGGAAGAAATTCGCCTGGCTTACCGTTATCTTGATTTAAGAAGTCCCCAGATGCAGAATATACTTGCATTTCGGCATAGAGTCTCTCAGGAGATAAGGAGTTTTCTGGACAGAGAGGGTTTTATAGAGGTAGAGACGCCGATGCTGACTAAAAGTACTCCTGAGGGCGCCCGCGATTTTCTTGTTCCCAGCCGTCTGGACAAGGGGAGTTTTTATGCCCTTCCTCAGTCGCCGCAGTTATTCAAACAGATACTGATGGTTGCCGGTGTAGATAGATATTTTCAGCTGGTGCATTGTTTTCGCGACGAAGATTTTAGAGCCGATCGACAATTAGAGCACACTCAGGTAGACCTTGAGCTTTCTTTTGTTAGCAAAGAGGAGATAATGAATTTGATAGAAAGGATGCTTGCCCATTTATTTGTTGAGTTATTAAACACAAAGATAGTTTTTCCTTTCCCTGTTTTTTCTTACGCTGAGGCAATGGAGAAATTTGGCACTGATAAGCCAAAGGTGGGGCCTGCCCGCCGAAGCTCAATGGGCGAAGGCGGGGAAGAAAAATTTAATTTTCTTTGGGTGGTTGATTTTCCCCTTGGCAAGCATCATCCGTTTACCTCTCCTTATGAGGAAGATCTAAGGTTTTTGGAGAAGAGCCCCGAGATGGTAAGGACAAGGACCTATGACCTCCTGTTGAACGGAGTGGAGATTGGCGGAGGGAGTATCAGGATTCATAAACCAGACATCCAGAAAAGAGTTTTTAGAGCATTAAAGGTGGAGGAAAAAAGGTTCGATTTTTTGCTTCGTGCATTGAGTTATGGTGCCCCGCCACACGGGGGGATTGCCTTAGGATTAGACCGTCTATTGATGTTGATGCTCGATAAGAAGACTATCCGGGAGGTTGTTGCTTTTCCCAAGACCCAGAAAGGAATTTGCCCCTTGAGCGGCGCCCCGGATGAAGTGTCCGAGAAGCAACTTAAAGAATTGGGGATAGAGATAAAAAAATCAAAATGACTAATTGACTTAATTAATCTAATGTCCAATATAATCAGCGAATTGCGAATTTTTTACGAATTTACGAATAAAAACATTCGTATATTCGTATAGATTAGTAAATTCGTTGATGTCTCAATTAGAAATTAGAGCAATTAGACATTTAGATTTATGGAGGTGAGTAAAAAATAATGAGAAAGAAAATATTATCACTGTTGGCAATCAGCTATCTTCTCTTTATATTGACTGGCTGCGCCAGCATAAGCCAGAGTTTAAAGAGTTTCAAAGAGAATCTACTTGTTCCTCCTTTTCCAAAATGGCGAAAGCACTATTGGGAGGACAAAGAACTCTGGGGGAATCGGGGTAATTTTCCACAGGGGTATGCAGTCCGGAAGGTTGCTATTAGCCAGGAGCAAGTGCCTTCCACTGAGGTTGAGCCGATGGAGGAAGAGATAGTAATTATGGAAGAGGAAATGCCTCAACCGAGGCAAAGAGAACTTCCCGCCACTTATACGGTAAAGAAAGGGGACTGCCTTTGGTTTATTGCTGGCTATCCTGAGATTTATGGCAATCCTCTGCTCTGGCCTAAGATCTATGAAGCAAACCGGGATAAGATAAAAGACCCTGATTTGATCTACCCTGGCCAGGTATTTATAATTCCCCGCGGGGAGGAAGAAAAGATAGAATATGAGAAATAAGAGTTAGGCCTTACGACAGATATCCGAAGCGAAACTTCGGACAAACTTTGGATATCCGAAGCGAAACTTCGGACAACAGAGTATATGCAAAATAAGAAAAGGGTTTTCTTTATAACAAGGTTGGGAAGCAAGGGATTTTTGTTATTGTTGTTTTGCTTTTTAGCTGCTGGTATTGTTGTATTTAATAGAAAGGAAAGCCAACAAATAGTTTTAAAAGAAGGAGAAGTATCGCTTGCAGATATCTATGCCCCATTCAGTTTTTCTTATATTGATAGAGAAAAAACACGCTATTATCGCGAGGAGAGTAGAAAACGGGTTCAAGATATCTATGATTTAGACCCACGAGTAGAAGAGGCTTTTAAAGCCAAGCTCGATAACCTGTTTCAGGCGCTAGGTGAGAATGAGGAGAAGAGTGAGACGAACCTATCTTCAGCGGCGGTATTGTCGACTTCGCTCACGCCATCAACAGTGAGAACTCTCTCTGGGATAGAGAAAGAGGAGCGAGAGAATATTAAAAATAAACTTACCCGAATCTTTTCCTTTCTATTGAAAGATGGGATAATTGATTCGGAAGTTAAAGAAGAACTTATGGGCAAGTCCTCTTTTATGATCAATGTCCATAACCCAAAGACTAAGAGTTTTCGCAAAAGATTAGTTGAGCAGCTCCCCACAGTAGAGGATATTGACGCCAGAATTAAAGAGCAGGTTCTTTTTTATTTTCCCGAGAATAGAAGAGTGCGCATAGCGGCAGAGGAAATAATCAAAAAAAACATAGCTCCCAACCTCGTTTTTAATAAACAGGAGACAGAGAGGAGAAAAGAGGAGGCCTGGAATAGCGTCCCGGAGGTAAAGAAGGAAATTAAGAAAAATCAACTTATCGTTGCCCGCGGGCAGAGAGTTAACAGCAGTCATCTTTCTCAGATTACCGAAATAAACAGAAAGAGAAGTTCTCTCGGGATGTTTTTTTCATTTGCCGGATTACCATTTATTGGTTCAAGTCTGCTGGTCTTCATTTTTATTATTTTATTTTGGAGATACTATAAAGATTTTTCTTTTTCTATTCCTCGTTTTTCTATCTTCTGCCTTCTATCCTTTGTATCTTTACTTTTTCTTTTATTAGCCAGAGGGGTTATTGCTTTTTCTTTGCCTGCTTTCTTTATCCCTTTGAGCTTTGCCTCAATGTTGGTGGCTATTCTATTAAACGCCCGCCTGGCTATCTTCTTGACTATGCTCCTGTCTCTTTTTAGCGGCTTGATTAGCAATAGTTTAGATATCGGAATATTATCTTTTGTAGGAGGGATTGTTGGGGTTTACGCAGTAGAGGGGGTAAAGAGAAGAGCACAATTAATAAAAGCCGGATTTTTAGTAGGTTTAGCCAATATCTTTGTTATGTTATCTTTATCGCTGTTGAAGCTAGAGGGGTCTTGGAAAACCCTAATAGAAGCGATAAGAAGTGGATTATTCACTACTTATTTGGGTTTGGCGCTTACTTTTGGACTTTGGGGGGTGATAAAAAGCTGCTTATGCTTAATGGCTAACGGCTTAGTATCCGCTTTCTTGGTATTGGGGTTTCTGCCTTTGTTTGAGCATCTGTTTAAGTTAACCACCAACATCAGTTTATTAGAGATTTCCGATTTAAACCACCCTTTATTGAAGAAATTGATTATGGAAGCACCCGGCACATATCACCATTCACTTATTGTGGGTAATCTCGCAGAGTCAGCGAGTGAAGCAATCGGGGCAAACTCTTTGCTTGCCCGCGTAGCCTCCTATTATCACGATATTGGTAAAATAGAGAAAAGCGAATATTTCAGTGAGAATCAGAGGGGCAAAAATAAGCATAATAAGCTTACCCCGACAATGAGCAGTTTGATTATCATTAATCATATTAAGAATGGTGTGGAGATGGCTCGCAAGTATAATTTACCTCGTCAGATCATTGATATTATTAGACAACACCATGGCACGAGTTTAGTGCCTTACTTCTATCAGCGGGCTTTAGAATTGGGAAAGGAAGAAGTGAACCAGGAGAACTTTCGCTATCCAGGGCCTAAGCCCCAGACTAAAGAGGCAGCTATTGTAATGTTAGCCGATTCCCTTGAAGCAAGTTCTCGCAGTTTAGATGAACCTACTCCTTCGCGTCTGAAAGCCCTGGTGGAGAAAGTTATTAATGATAAATTTATTGACCACCAACTTGACGAGTGCAATCTTGCTTTAACTGATTTGAATAAGATCTCCCGGAGTTTTGCTTATGTCTTAAACGCTATATTTCATAATCGGGTGAAGTATCCAGATGCAAATAAACCAAAGAACTGAGAAACCAAAGAACCGAAGAACATATTTGTATGACCATTGACATAACCAATACTCAAAAGATTAAAGTAAATGTTCCTAAATTAAAAAAATTGGCTCGCTTTGTACTCCAGCAGGAAGGAATCAAAGATGGTTATCTGAGTGTAGCATTAGTTAAGGATAAAAAAATAGGAGAGATTAATAGAAGATATCGCCGAGTCAATCAAACCACTGATGTTTTGGCTTTTGATTTAAGCGGTTCCCCAGCACTTTTTCAGGGAGGTTCGGCCAAAGGAGAAAAGGAGTGGGGGCTTATTGGTGATATTATCCTCTCCGTAGAAACAGCGGAGAGAAAAGCAAGAGAGTTAAAGCACAGTTTAGAAGAGGAACTCTTTTTATACCTTACCCACGGGATTCTCCATTTAGCGGGCTATGATGATACCGATGAAGAAAGTTATTTGCAGATGAAAAAGAGACAGGAGGAGTTGATGGAGAAATTCAAGGGCACTGATTACACTGATTTTTAACACTGATTACACTGATGAATTATCAGTGACATCAGTGGCGAAATGTTCAATAGATTAAGAAATGGTTTTTTCACCGGCGTAGCTCTGCTTTTGCCGGCAGTGCTCACTATTATCATTATAAAGTGGGCAGTAACGAAATTAGACAATCTAATTTTGGAGCCGCTTGTTCTCTTTATCCAACCTCTTGTTTCTAATATAGAACTTACCTATTTGCTCATTTTGATAAAGGGGTTTCTTTTTCTTCTGATAATTTTGTTAATTGCCCTGATTGGTTTAGCGGCTAAGAATATGGCTGTGCGCCGCCTTTTTTCTTTCTGGGAAAGGTTGTTGTTTAAAGTCCCTTTTATAAGCAAGGTTTATATCACCATCAAGCAGATAAGCAGTGCCTTTTTAGGAGAAAAAAGACACATCTTTCAGAGAGTGGTTTTGGTTGAGTATCCGCGCAAGGGGTTATATTGCTTGGGATTTGTGACTTCTTCGCTCCAGAGCAAGATTCAGAATAAACTTCCTCTCCTGGAGAAAGGGAGCCACTCTGTTAAATTGCCCGCCGAAGGTGACCTCCCCGACACTCGTCGGAGATTTAGCAGAGTAAATGTCTTTATCCCTACTACTCCCAATCCCACCAGTGGCTTTTTATTAATAGTCCCTGAGGAGGATGTGATTCCTCTGGATATCTCTGTGGAAGAGGGGATGAAGTTGGTGATTTCAGGGGGGGTCATATAAATAGCAATTACAGCGATGAACACATCGTCGGGAAACTCTTTTTTGATTCTCTCAAGCCCGAAGTAGGAGCAAAGGTTCTTTCAGAGTTAGACCCGCTGAGTGAGGCAGAGTTATTAAAGGAACTCGAGAGCCCGCAGTTATCCAGGATCTTAAATGTAATGCCTTCTGACGATGCTGCTGATGTTGTTGCTGATCTTTCTCAGGAGAAGCAAGATAAGGTTCTTCAACTTATGGACAAGGAAGAATCCGCAGATGTCAAGGAACTTTTAAAATATCCGGAGGAGAGCGCCGGTGGGATAATGACCACCGATTTTTTTGCTCTAAATGAGGATGTTACCGCTGGCGAGGCAATCGTTTATCTGCGCAAATATGTTCAAAAAGCCCCGTCGCCTTTCTTCATTTATGTTATAGATGAAGAGAGAAAGTTAAAAGGGATTCTTCCTATACACAATCTGATTATTGTCTCTCCGCAAAAGAAGTTAAAGGAAATTATGGATGAAGAGGTAATCAGCGTTCCGGTGGACCTTGACCAGGAGAAGGTAGCCCAGATAGTAGCAAAGTATAATCTGACTGTGGTTCCGGTAGTAGATAATATGGGTAAATTAGTGGGGATAATTACCTCTGATGATATAATCGATGTCATTGAAGAGGAGGCTGAAGAGGATATCTATCATATGGCCGGAAGCGATGAACAGGAACTAAGCAATTCTGTTTTTAAGATTGCCCGCGGGCGTTTATTCTGGTTGGTTGTTACTCTATTTGGGGGACTTTTTGCTTGCCTTATATTGCGCAGTTTTCGTCTGGCCTTAGAAAGAATAGTCGCCCTGGCCTTTTTTATTCCGGTGATGATGGATATGGCGGGTAATGTGGGAACACAATCGTCAACGGTGGTTGTGCGTAGTTTAGCCACCAGCAACATAAACTTTTCCAGGATATGGAAGGTTTTGTTTAAAGAGGTGAAGATTGCAGCGTTAATCGGGCTGATGTGTGGTTTGGGGGTAGGGGTTATTGCTATTTTTTTAGGAGGGCAGGGATTGACCTTAGGAGTAGTGGTGGGTATTTCTATGTTTACGGCAATCCTCGTAGCCGCTCTTACAGGCACAGCTGTTCCCTTCATCTTTAGACATTTTAGGATTGATCCCGCTTTTGCCTCCGGGCCAATTGTTACTACTATAAACGATATTACTGCTTTGTCAATCTATTTTATATTAGCGAATGTTTTGTTCAGGGTAATGGGGTAATTTCGCTTCACGCCTCACGCTACAGGCTTCACGCTTTAAAAAAGCAATATTCGTAAAGACTTTGTTGTAAGTTTTGGCGTGTAGCGTGCGGCTTGTAGCGTGGAGCACTGTGGCTATTCAAAAAGCAGAAGGGGTTGTTCTCAAGAGGAAACATTTCCGCGAAAAAAGTCTCTTGCTCAGTCTTTACACCTATCAATTTGGAAAGATAAACGGCATCCTCAAGGGAAAGACCTCTATTCAATCGCCTGCTTATGTGGAGGTTGTCTTTTATCCTCATAAAAAAGGGCTTCACTTTATCAGTGAGTGTAGTTTAAAGGATTCTTTTACCAATTTGAATAAATCTTTACTCGCCTTAGGAGCGGCTAATTATTTTTCTGAATTGGTAGATGAATTGACCTTTCCCGAGCAGAGGAACAGGCGATTATTTAATCTACTTTTTGTGGCCATTTCCTTTCTGACAAAGGAAGATATTTCCGGGCCAGATATAAGACGGTTTATTTCTATCTTTGAAATAAAATTGCTTGGTTTATTAGGGGTTTTTCCATCCTCGGGTCACCACTTCCACACCTGGTGTGGAAGTGGTAGTATTCTACCTGGGACAGTGGCTTCTCTGTGTTACTTAAAAAGAGAGGATATGAAGAAGGGGCTTTTGCTCAAGATAAGTCCCCAAATCAACAGGCAAATTCGGGAGGTTCTGAAAGGCCTGCTTTCTCTCCATCTGCAGAAAAGACTGAAGTCAGAGGAGTTTTTGGAGAAAATATCAGAAGGTTACCCAGATACCCAGAAAGCTACAGGGGTTAGAAAGGGATAGCAAGGGTTAGCAGGGGGTAGTAGGGGAATTTCTCGTTGGTGAGCAACTGTTAAATGATTATGGAAAAAATTGTTTCTCTATGCAAACGGCGAGGGTTTATTTTTTCAAGCAGCCAGATTTATGGAGGGCTCAGCAGTATTTGGGACTATGGACCCTTGGGCGTAGAACTGAAGAGGAATATAAAGAATCTCTGGTGGAAGGATTTGGTGCATCAGCGCTCAGATATAGAGGGATTGGACGCAGCAGTTTTGATGCATCCAAAGGTCTGGGAGGCATCGGGGCATCTGAAAAACTTTAGCGACCTTCTAATGGATTGCCGAGAGTGTAAAAAGAGATTTAGAATAGAAGATGTTGCCGCCCAACCACCAATCACCAACTACCAACCGCCAAAATGCCCGGAGTGTGGAGGGGAACTAACTAAACCCAGGCAGTTTAATTTAATGTTTAAGACCTCCCGAGGGCTTTTCCTTCGTCCAGAGACGGCCCAGGGAATCTTTGTAAATTTCAGAAATATCTGTCAGACTCTGCATTTGAAACTACCCTTCGGGATTGCTCAAATTGGTAAGGCATTTCGCAACGAGATCACCACTGGCAATTTTACCTTTCGCTCGCGGGAGTTTGAGCAAATGGAAATTGAATATTTTGTCCAACCGGCAGAGGCTCAAAAATGGTATGAATACTGGGTTAATGAGAGATTTAATTGGTACATTAAATTGGGAATAAAGAAAGAGAATTTAAGAGTCAGAGAACACAGCAAAGAAGAGCTTGCTCATTATGCCAGGCAGTGTTCAGATATAGAGTATAATTTTTCTTTTTTCACCAAAGGCGCCCGCCTGCCATCCGTCGGGCAGGGACCCACTTCAGGAAGAGGCTGGAAAGAATTAGAAGGAATTGCCAATCGCCAGGACTTTGATTTAATTCAGCATCAGAGATTTAGTGGAGAAGATTTAAATTATGAGGGGGTTGTTCCTTATATAATTGAACCCTCCGGGGGTGTGGATCGCACCTTGCTCGCCCTTTTGGTTGATGCCTATTATGAAGAGGAAGTCAAAGGAAGAAAGAGAGTGGTTTTGCGTCTAAATAAAGACCTTGCTCCAATAAAGATTGCCGTTTTGCCCCTGTTGCGCAATCGTCCGGAGATTGTAAAAATAGCTAAGAGAATTAGGGATGAGCTTTTGCCGCATTTTATTACTAAATATGATGACACGGCTTCTATCGGTAAACTCTACCGCCGCCAGGATGAGATTGGTACACCCTATTGCATAACTGTTGATGTTCAATCCTTAGATGATAAAAAGGTTACTGCGCGCGAGAGAGATACGATGCGACAAGAGAGAATAGCAATGAGTAAGTTGAGGGAATATATGGGGGAGAAACTAAAATAGATTCAGTCTCGCCTTCGGCGAGTGAGGAAAGGAGGAGAAAGATGTCCAAAAAATATGTTTATTTCTTCGGTGGCGGAAAGGCAGATGGGAAAGCAGAGATGAAGAAACTTTTAGGAGGCAAGGGAGCAAATTTAGCCGAGATGACCAATCTGGGGATTCCGGTTCCTCCCGGCTATACTATCTCTACAGAGGTGTGCAATTATTATCAAAAGCATCATTCTTATCCTGAGGGCCTGGAAGAGGAGCTTATCGAGAATCTAAACAGATTGGAGAAGATAAGCGGCAAGAAATTAGGCGATGTTCAAAATCCTCTGCTGGTTTCTGTGCGTTCAGGAGCGGCAATCTCAATGCCCGGGATGATGGATACAGTCCTGAATTTAGGCTTAAACGACGAGACAGTAAAGGGTTTAGTTAAAAAGACCGGTAACCAAAGATTCAGTTATGATGCCTATCGGAGATTTGTGCAGATGTTTGGCAATGTAGTCTTGGGGATTGAACACAGCAAGTTTGAACAAATTTTAGAGAAAAAGAAGGAGGTAAAAGGCGTTAAATTCGATACAGAATTAGATGCTGATGATTTAAAGGAATTAGTGGAGGAATATAAAGCATTGGTGAAGGAAGATAAAGGGATTGATTTTCCCAGCGAGCCCCATGAGCAGTTAGAGAAGGGCTATGAGGCAGTATTTAATTCCTGGAATAATGAGCGGGCGAGGACCTATCGCAAGCTGCACAATATTCCCGATGATTTGGGCACGGCAGTGAATGTCCAGATGATGGTTTTCGGAAATATGGGCGATGATTCCGGGACAGGAGTTGCCTTTACCCGCAATCCTTCTACGGGCGAAAAGAGATTTTATGGAGAGTATCTGCTTAATGCTCAGGGTGAGGATGTGGTTGCCGGAATTAGAACCCCCGAGCATATTAATAAACTAAAGGAGAAGATGCCTGCTATTTATCAGCAATTAGAGCAAATTTATCAAAAGTTGGAAAGCCATTATCGCGATATGCAGGATATGGAGTTTACCATTGAAAAAGGGGAGCTCTTTGTTCTGCAGACACGGACCGCCAAACGCACTGCCCAGAGCGCAGTGAAGGTAGCCGTGGATATGGTTGGAGAAGGATTGATTAGCAAAGAAGAAGCGGTAATGCGGGTCCAGCCCAAGCAGATAGACCAGCTTTTGCATCCAATGATTGACCCTCAAGCGAAGATTGAAGTTATTGCCAGGGGGCTGCCGGCTTCTCCCGGGGCAGCAGTGGGTAAGGTGGTCTTTGCGGCTAAGGATGCTCAGGAGAGAGGTAAGAGAGAAAAGGTTATTCTCGTGCGGCACGAGACATCTCCTGAAGATATTGGTGGAATGGCTGCCGCTCAGGGGATTTTAACTGCCCGCGGGGGGATGACCAGCCATGCGGCAGTTGTTGCCCGGGGGATGGGAAAGTGCTGTATAGCTGGTTGCGAGAGCATTGTGCTTAATGAAGAGAATAAGAGTTTTAGTGTTGCCGATCTGCAGGTTAAGGAGGGAGATTACATTAGCCTGAATGGGAGTACAGGAGAAGTAATTCTCGGGAAGGTAGATTTAATCGAGCCAACCCTGAGCGGCGATTTTGCTACCTTGATGAGTTGGGCTGATGAGTTGAGGAAGTTGAAGGTGAGAACAAATGCCGATACGCCAAGAGATGCCCAGAAGGCTCTTGACTTTGGCGCTGAGGGTATCGGGCTCTGCCGAACCGAGCATATGTTTTTTGCTAAAGAGCGTATCTCCATTGTCCGTGAGATGATATTAGCAAAGGATAAGGAGGCACGTCTAAGTGCCCTGCAAAGATTACTCCCGATGCAGAAGGAGGACTTTAAGGGAATATTTAAGGTGATGCAAGGACTGCCGGTAACCATTCGCCTCCTAGACCCCCCACTCCATGAGTTTTTACCTCAAGGGAAAGAGCAGATAGAAGAAACAGCCGCTGATATGGGAATTGCTGCTCGGGAGTTAGAGGAGAAGATTCAGAGCTTGCGGGAAATAAATCCGATGCTCGGGCATCGCGGTTGCCGCTTGGGAATTATTTATCCCGAGATTACCGAGATGCAGGCGAGGGCAATATTTGAAGCCGCTGCTGAATTAACAAGAGAGGGAATGTCAATAACTCCGGAAATAATGGTTCCTCTGGTGAGTGACTTAGCGGAGTTTAAATCTCAAAAGGAGATTATTATGGAGGTTGCCGAGAAGGTAATCGAGGAGCAAAAGGTGAAGTTGAATTATCTTATTGGAACAATGATTGAAGTTCCCCGTGCCGCTCTTACTGCTCAGGAGATTGCCCGAGAGGCAGAGTTCTTTAGTTTCGGCACCAATGACCTTACGCAAATGACCTTTGGTTTTTCCCGCGATGACGCCGGGAAGTTCCTGCCAGCTTATATTGAAAGAGGAATTTTGAAACAAGACCCCTTTGTGGTTATTGACCAGGAAGGTGTGGGGCAGTTGGTTAAACTCGGTCTCCAGAGAGGGAGAAGCACTCGGCATGACCTGAAGATCGGAATCTGCGGCGAGCACGGGGGTGAGCCTTCCTCGGTGGAGTTCTGTCATCGGGTTGGATTGGATTATGTGAGCTGTTCACCTTTTCGCGTGCCTATTGCCCGGCTAGCGGCAGCGCAGGCAGCGATAAAAGAAAGTAGCGAGTAGAGAAATAATAAAAACTTAAGAACGGAAGAACGGAAGAACGAAAGAATCAAAAAACTGTTCTTTAGTTTCTCGGTTTTTCAGTTCCTTGGTTTAATAGATGCCAAAAAAGGACGCTTTGGGAATATATCTATCAGAAGTTCGCAAGATTCCGCTTTTAACTGCCGGAGAGGAAAGGAGACTTATTCGCCAGGCACAAGCAGGGGATAAGGAAGCCCGCAAAGAGCTGATTCGGAGAAATTTGCGCCTGGTAATCAAGATTGCCAAGAGGTATTTTCATTTAGGTATTCCCTTTCTCGATCTAATTGAAGAGGGTAACATTGGATTGATGAAGGCCCTAGAAAAGTACCAACCCAAGCGCAAATACCGATTGGCTACTTATGCCTCCTGGTGGATAAGGCAAGCAATTGTTCGGGCAATTGCTAATCAAGCAAGGCTCATCCGAGTCCCGGTCTATCAGAGTGAGGTGCTTGCTCGATACAAAAAGACAAGCGAGGAACTCTCCCAGGAATTGGCGCGCTATCCTACTTTGAGAGAGATTGCCGCAAGGATGGGGCTTTCTCTAAACAAAACCAGAGAGCTTAGAGAACTATCAATGGGGATGCTCTCCTTGGACAAATTTGTTGGCGAAGAAGAAAGGGAGCAACTCAGTGACATTTTGCCCCTATCTAGGGAACCTCTTTCGTTATCGCTTTGGCAAAGCGAAAATGAAGACAATCCTTTCTTAAGGTTAACTGACGATTTGGAGCGCAAAGAGGAGATTACCCACCTATTAGAATTACTTACGGAGCGGGAAAGAGAAGTAATCTGTGTAAGATATGGCTTGCTCCAGGGCAATCCCCATACACTGGCGCAGACCGCGGCGGTGTTCAAGGTAAGCAAAGAAAGGATTCGCCAGATTGAAAAGAAAGCAATAAATAAACTGAAGTTGTTTGTGGAGATGGAAAAAGAAAAATAGCTCATAGCTCTTGGCTCATAGCTCATAGGAATTGTTTTTCTCTTGTACTATGAACTATCAACTATGAGCTATGAACTAATTTGCCCCAGTAGCTCAGGTGGATAGAGCACAGGTTTCCTAAACCTGGTGTCGCCCGTTCGAATCGGGCTTGGGGCACCACCGAATTTCGCCAAAGGCGAAATTCGGAAATCACAGTAACCAAGATGCAAGATACAAACAAATCCCCCGCCTCGCCGAAGGCCCTCGGTTTCCCGTGGCTTCCCTCGGCTTCGCCGAGAGGCGAGCGCCGAGTTGGGCGGGCAATAATCAAACTCTTGAAACTTATGTTTGGTTATTGGAATTTGGTTATTATTTGGTTATTGTATCTTGGTTATTGGTTATTTGTCCATTGAGGTTTTATTATGGAATTAGACGACATCACAATCTCTCGGGCAATCATAGAGAAGTTCAGTAAGGACCTTCTAAATTATTTAGATGTAGATGTAGCCATTGTTGGTGCTGGTCCGTCCGGGATAGTAGCCGCTTATTATCTGGCAAAGGCGAAGAAAAAGGTAGTGGTTCTCGAGAGGAAACTGAGCATTGGTGGCGGGATGTGGGGCGGGGGAATGATGTTTAACAAGATAGTCGTGCAAGAAAAAGCAAAATTCATCCTTGATGAATTTGAGATAAGTTACGAGTGTTATGATGCCGATTATTATATTGCTGATTCCATAGAAGCGGTTTCTACCCTGTGTTCGCAAGCAACCAAGGCCGGAGCAAAATTTTTTAATCTGATGTTTGTGGAAGATGTAAGGATACAAAATGAGAGAATAAATGGTTTGGTGATAAATTGGAGTGCGGTAGAGACAAGCAAATTGCATGTTGATCCGCTTACTATTTCTGCGAAATTTGTTATTGATGCTACCGGCCATGCCGCTGAGATTGCTAATACGGTAGTAAAGAAGACACCCCGAATGGGTCCCATATTTGGAGGGATGTTATTGTCGGGGCGAGCGGTAGCGGAGAAAATAATAAGCACTGATGTTTTATCGGTGTAATCAGTGGAGTTTTTTCATCAGTGAAATCAGTGATAGGGGGAAAGATGAAAAAAAAGATAATTACTTGTTTATTTTTTCTAACCGCACTGATTTTTCTTTCCGGGGGTTTAAAATTATATGCAGGCATAAGTGAGGCGATGGCGCATTACAATTTGGCCAAGAAGTATTTTTTATCTAAAGAGTATGCAAAAGCCCGCCAGGAATTTGGATTAGCTGCCCAATTGGACCAAAGCAAACGCAGGTCTGTTTACCGTCTTTCGCGGATGTATCTAGAAAGGATTGAGAAATTAGAGAAGATAAGAAAACAGATAGAGGCAAAAAAGAAATGGGAAAGGATGAGGGAGGAGAAAAAACAGTTGGCAGTGGGCAGTTGGCAGTTGGCAAAGGAAAAGATAGTTGCGCAAGCAGAACAGAGGAACGAAGGGAGCAAGAGAGAGAACAGAAGAGGCAGCAGAAACTGGAAGAGGAAAAACAAAGGATAGAAGCAAGAAGAAAAAGGATAGAAGAGAGAAAAAAGGAAGAGGAAAAACAAAGGATAGAAGCAAGAAGAAAAAGGATAGAAGAGAGAAAAAAGGAAAGGAGAAAGAAGATAGAGGCCCGGCAGCGAATAATAGAGCAGA
>MZGK01000021.1 GCA_002085025.1 Candidatus Omnitrophica bacterium 4484_213 | reverse complement strand
TCACTATCTAACGGGGTGAAGATAGATATTAAGGAAGGATTAAAGACAATTTATCCTGAAGTTTTTGAGGATAATAAAATAAATTTTGAGAAGTTAAAGGTATTATTAAGTGGTGAGATTATTGAGAAGGAAGACGATAGATTTTATTCCAACTGGGCTGGGAAAAACAATCTTTACGAACTTATTCAAGCTCCTGCTTATGGCACTTTGAAACCCGACAAAGAAAAATCCGTTGATTTTGATAAAACAGAAAACATTGTCATTGTCGGTGAGAATTTAGAGACATTGAAATTATTGCTTAAACCCTATTTTGGCAAAGTGAAAATGATTTATATAGACCCACCTTATAACACGGGTAAGGATTTTCTATCGTGATAATTTTAAACAACCCTTAAAGGATTATTTAGAGAAAACAGGACAAATTGACAGTGAAGGGCAAAAACTTACTACAAATACAGAAGCAAGCGGCAGGTATCACTCCGACTGGCTCAATTTTATTTATCCAAGATTATTTTTAGCAAGGAGTTTATTAAGAGATGATGGAGTTATTTTGATCTTCCCCCGAAAAAGTGGACACTTTGAAGAGTTGGTAGTAAGATAAATACCGGCTCAGTCCGCGCTCCGCAAAGAATTACGTGCAACACAAATGGAGCGTGATATCTTTAAAAAAGCAGTCGGCATATTTTCAAAAGAAGATCAGAACGGTTTCAGTTTATGATAGGATAATTAAAGAATCAAATACAGAAGAAGAGTTTGCTAAGACACTTGATAAAGACTCCCGCATAAAATTGTTCATAAAACTACCCAATGAGTACAAAATAGAAACACCTGCTGGCAATTACACGCCTGATTGAGCAATAGTAATAGAAAGAGCTCAGGATGGGCATATTGAAGGAAAAATTTACTTTGTAGTTGAAACCAAAGGAACTAATAATATTTATGAATTGAAATCCGATGAAAAAATTAAGATAGGAAGTGCTAAAAAGAGGTTTGAACTTATAAGAGATTCAAAATTTGTTGCTCCTGTTAAGGATTTTGAAAGTTTTGAGAAAAATATGACTTGATGATGGAAGTTAAAAGAACTAAACATTTATTTCTTTGTTTTACTCCGTTAGGTCTGAAGACTGCCTTGAAAAGTCGCAAAAACTTGCCTACGCCGAGGCTTCGGCAGGCAGGCAAGCCAAGGTCAAAGAATACGAGCACCAGATTGACCAAATGGTTTATGAGTTATGCGGTCTTGCCAGAATTATTTTCGCTAACTTCTTTTATCCTTAAAATGATGATGAAAGCCAAAAAATGTCAATTAAGTAGCTATTCTCTTATGGCAGAAATAAGAAGATGCTTTAATCCTATGCGCTATGCTCTATGCGCTATGCTATTAATATTGATTTTGACGCCGGCTATATGCTTTGCATCAGAGCAAGGTTCCATTGATAAGCTACCTCTGGAGGTTTCTGCCTCGGTGGATAAAGATAAAGCAACCATTGGTGATAAGATAACCTATAGCATCACCGTTAAAGCAGATAAGGATATTGAGATAAAGTTCCCTGAATTTGGCCAAAACCTGGGTGGTTTTGCGATTAAAGATTTTGGCACATCACGAAAGGGATGGTTTAGGACCAAAACATATCGGCAGTGGTATGTGCTTGATACATATACAAGTGGTAAATATTCAATTCCTGAGGCCAGAGTTAAATATAGGAAGAAAAGCCAAAAAGAATGGCAAGAGGTTTCCACTGATGAGATTACTGTAGAAGTAGAAAGTATCTTAGAGAACGCCGAAGATAAACGCGATATACGAGAAATTGCTGGACCAATTGGCTTTCCTGTTAAGATTCCCTGGTATCTATGGGGAATTCTTGGGCTAATAGCCTTAGGGGCAGGTACTGCCTTCTTTTTATTTAAACGCAAAAAAACTCAAACTGTTCTTCCTCCTCGACCTGCCCATGAAATTGCCTACGAGGCACTTGAGGCACTTACGCAAAAGGAATATCTAAGGCGCGGAGAGTTGAAACTTTATTATATTGAATTGTCTGATATTGTAAGGCACTACTTAGAAAATCGCTTCAATTTACGCGCACCGGAGATGACTACAGAAGAATTTTTAAATAGCGTGAAAGACAACAAGGCACTTTCTTATGAACACAAAAGTCTTTTGCGTGATTTCTTATCCCATTGCGACCTTGTTAAATTCGCCAGGTATAAACCTCCCGAAAAAGAGGTGGGTTTAAGCTTTGAATCAGCAAAGAAACTGATTGACCAGACAAAAGAAGAAATGCCTAAAGTAAGTTAAAGTTTCAAAGTGCCTAAAATGGATAAGAGTAATAGAGAATTTGCTAGAAAATTAGAAAAGCGGACCAAAGATTTTGCGTTGATGATTATAAATATTGCATTTCAATTACCTAATAACGCAGTTAGTAATATCATACGTTACCAAGTAATAAAAAGCGAGACTTCCATAGGAGCAAATTACCGGGAGGCTAATAGATCTGTTAGTTTGGCTGATTTTGAGAATAAAAGTAGCGAACTTCTAGCGCTATTTACTTCTATTGCTCGAAAGAGAAAATAATAACTTTAGGCATTTTAGGCACTTAAAACTTTTGGCACTTTTATCATGACTTTTCAGAATCCTTTATTTTTATTATTGATTCCTCTCGTTTTAGCAGGAGCATACTATTTACGGAAGAGAAAAATCAGGGCAAGCCTCACTTTTTCTACAGATAAGCTTCTTAAGCGAGTGAAGCCATCCCTGAGAGTGGTTCTCGCCAAGAATGTATACTTGCTCCGGATTATAGCCCTTTGCCTGATAGCAGTGGCTTTATCTAGACCTCAAGAACCCCTGGAGGAAACTAAGATTGAAACCGAAGGTATTGATATTGTTTTAGCCTTAGATGTTTCTACAAGTATGCTGGCTGAGGACTTTACATTGAGAGGTAAGAGAGTCAACCGTCTGGATGCGGTAAAAGATGTTGTCCAAAAAT
This sequence comes from Candidatus Omnitrophica bacterium 4484_213, assembly GCA_002085025.1. Classification (GTDB taxonomy): domain Bacteria; phylum Omnitrophota; class 4484-213; order 4484-213; family 4484-213; genus 4484-213. The sequence continues at coordinate 40,281 of MZGK01000021.1, read as the reverse complement.
TCATCCAAGGTAGAGAAAATGACCGCATAGGACTCGTAGCGTTTGCAGCGCAAGCATATACTGTAAGTCCGCTGACTCTTGATTATAACTGGTTGCTTCAAAACCTTGAGCGTGTCAAGATAGGAATGATTGAAGATGGTACAGCCATAGGTTTGGGGCTGGCCTCCAGTCTAAATCGGCTTAAAGATACAAAAGCCAAGAGTAAAGTAGTTATTTTATTAACCGATGGAAGGAACAATGCCGGTGATATTTCACCCTCTTTAGCCGCCGAGGCCGCCCGGTCTTTAGAGATAAAGGTGTATACTATTGGCGCGGGCACCAGAGGCTTGGCTCCTTATCCGGCAAGAGATTTCTTTGGTAATAAGGTTTACCAATCAATAAAGATAGATATTGATGAAGATACCTTAATAGATATTGCCAGCAAAACTGAGGCGTTCACTTTAGACACTTTACAACTTTAGTCACTTATTATGAGATTTGCTAATTTAGGAGCATTACATCTATTGTGGATTATAGTAGCGCTTGCCGGATTTTATCTTTGGTCATCTAAAAAAAGAAAAGCCACAATGGAGCGATTTGCGAAGAAGAACCTTATTGCAGATTTAACCTCTTCGTTAGATAAGAGAAACCAAAGAGTTAAAATCATTTTAATGATCTTGGCAGTTTTTTTGATCGTTCTTTCCTTTTTGCGTCCACAGTGGGGATTCCACTGGCAGGAGATAAAGCGCAAAGGTCTGGATATTATTATCGCCGTAGATACCTCCAAAAGTATGTTAGCCACCGATGTCAAACCCAATAGATTAGAACGGACAAAACTGGCTCTAAAAGATTTCACCCGACACTTAAAAGGCGATCGTGTGGGGCTCATTGCCTTTACCGGTGAGGCGTTTTTGCAATGTCCTTTAACTGTAGATTACGGCGGATTTCTTCTTTCAGTGAATAGTTTGAATGTCAATATAATTCCCCGCGGCGGCACCTCAATCTCAAAAGCAATAAAAGAGGCGATGAGAAGTTATGAAGGGGGATTAAAAAAATACAAGGTGCTAATTCTTATTAGTGATGGTGAAGACCATGAGAGTAATCCTGAAAAAGCCGCTGAGGAGGCAAAAAAAGAAGGAGTGAAAATATTTTGTATCGGTATCGGCACACCTCAAGGTGAATTAATTACCCTTACAGATGAGAAAGGTAACAAGACATTTTTAAAAGACCGTCAGGGTAATGTGGTTAAATCCAGATTAGATGAAACTACCTTACAGAAGATAGCCCTTGCTACCGGTGGCAGTTATGTCCGTTCCGGGGCTACTGAGTTCGGCTTAGACTTGATTTATAAAGAGAAACTTTCCAAAATGGAAAAGCGAGAACTGGAGAGTAAATTAGCCAGGCAATTTGAAGAACGCTTTCAGATTCCCTTAGTCTTAGCATTTCTTTTACTTTTAGGAGAGCTTTTTATAAGTGAAAGGAGGAAAAATGCCTAAAGTTAGAAAGTGCCTAAAGTTAATTTTAGCTCACTTTAGGCATTTAGAAACTTTAGTCACTTTACTGTAGTCAAATGTCCAGGAAAATCTTTGTAATATCTTGTTTAGCGGTTACCATTATATTTTTCAAGCAGTCTCTTTGTTTTGCTGCATCTGCCCCTGCCAGCGTAAAAGAGGGAAATAGCTTTTACCGTCAGGGCAAGTTTGATGAGGCTTTAAAATATTACAATGAGGCTAAGGTTGATATGCCTGACTCTGATGTAGTTAACTTTAACATGGGTGCAGCATTATACCAGAAAGGAGATTATGAAAAAGCCATCAAGGCTTTCAACAAAGCATTGCTTAGCGACAATCCCAAGATTGAAGAAAAGGCGGCTTACAATATAGGAAACAGCAAATATCGTTTAGGCACGCTTAAAAAAAATACGGACCTATCCTCAGCTGTTGGTTTGTATCGCGAAGCGCTTGATTACTATAAACGGGCAATAGAATTAAATGAGAAGGATATCAATGCCAAATACAACCATGAATTTGTAGAAAGAGAGCTTAAAATTCTTTTAGATAAGTTAAAGCGACAATCCTCCTCGGCTAAGGGCTCGGAGGATAAAGAGAAACAGGTAGAGGGTAGAGGGCAAAAGGCAGAGGGAGAAGAAAAAAAAGATGAACATAAACAGCGGGAAGCTGCCCGGAAAGACGAAGAAAAAGAAGATAAACAAAAAGAACAGGATATAGAACAAGCTAAAGGCTATGAAGCGGAACAAGAAGCAGAAGGGGAGATGTCGGAAGAGGAAGCAAGGATGTTACTTGAGCGTTATGACCAGCAGGACCAGTCAGTCGGTAATATGCAGAGAAAAGCAAGAGGGAGATATTATCCGCCTGTACTCAAGGATTGGTAGTTTTGAGAAATGTCTAAAGTTTCTAAGCACCTAAAATGCCTAAAGTTATTTTTCAGTTCATTAAAGAGATGCTGAAAAAAGTTATTATTGTTTTATTATTGTTGGTGGTTTTAGAAGGAGTGGTTCTTGCTTCTGATATACGGTTTGAAGCAACTGTAGATCGGAAAACTGTTTCTTTAGGAGAGAACCTGCAACTTAACTTATCATTTTATGGGACGCAGAATGTATCTGCGCCAGATATTGGTGGGATTGATGGCTTTCAGGTGCGCTATCTTGGTCCTTCAACAAGGATATCTGTTGTCAATGGTCGGGTTTCTTCTTCCATAACCCATATTTATACATTAATACCATTAAAAACAGGAAAATTTGAGATTGGACCTTTTTCGGTGGTTATTAATGGAGAAACCTTTACTTCTCAGGCTTTAACCGTTGAGGTTGTATCCGCTCCGTCACCACCGCCACGACAAACTCAAAGACCCAGCACTGCTCAGGGAACAATCTCAGAAGAAGAGTTAAAGGATAGGATTTTTCTTACCGTTAAAGCCGGGAAATTGCAACCTTATGTGAATGAGTCTATCCCCTTATTTATAAAACTATATATAAACCGTCTGGGAGTGAGGGACATTCAATATCCGAAATTTGAGCACGAAGGTTTTTCCATAAAAGAATTTGGAGAGCCTAAACAGTACCGTCAGACTATTGGCGGCATTGTTTATGATGTTATTGAATTTAATACTAATATGTTTGCGGTGAAACCTGGCCAATTTCTCTTAGGCCCGGCTAAAGTAGATTGCAATCTTATAGTTCATAAGCGGCAAAGACGCAGACGCACACCATTTGATAATGATTTCTTTGGATTTGATAATGATTTCTTTGGCCGATTTTTTGACGAGGATATATTTAACGACTTTTTTGGGCGCTACGAAGCCTATCCATTTCAGGTTACATCATCACCTTTGAAGATTAGCGTCCGACCATTACCCAGTGAAGGCAAACCGGCTAATTTTAAGGGAGCGATTGGTAATTTCCAATTTAAAGCCGAGGTTTCACCCAAAGAAGTAAAGGCCGGCGACCCAATTACAGTAACAATGACTATAACTGGAACAGGGAATTTTGATACCGTATCCAGCCCTGTTCTAAATTCAAAAGAAGGATTTAAGGTTTACCAGCCGCAGGCAAAACAAGGTCAAGGCGCTAAGGTTTTTGAGCAGGTACTTATTCCCCAATCAGAGAAGGTAAAAGAAATTCCTAAAATAACCTTCAATTTCTTTAATCCTCACACGGGAAAGTACTGTTCACTTGTAGAGGGGCCTTTTCCAATCTCGGTAAGCAAACCAGAAGGCGGTGAATTAAAAATTGTGGAAATCCCCCAAGCTGTTGTAAAGGCAGCCAAGGAGGAACTTTTAGGTAGAGATATTGTTTATATTAAGGAATCGCCGGGAAGATTGAAACGAATAGACCAGTATCCTTATCAGAGAGCAGGTTTTTGGTTTTATCACTTACTTATATTGATTGTTTTTAGTGCTCTGGTAACTTTTCGTAAACATCAAGAGAAGCTTAAGAGCGATGAACGATATGCCAGACGTCTGCAGGCACCGGTGAAAGCTCGACAAGGAATTACAAGGGCACGAAGATTTTTAGAGCAGGGAAAAAGCGGAGAGTTTTTCGATTGCGTCCATAAGACCTTAATAGGATATCTGGCGGATAAGCTTCACCTGCCTGCAGGTGCCGTAACTATTGATGCAGTTAAGAAAATATTAGAGACTAAAAATATAGATGGTGAAATTTTAGATAAATTAACTGGTGTCCTTAGCGCTTGCGATATGGCCCGCTATGCGCCCTTAGGAGAGGCAAAGGGCATAGGGCAGAGGGCAGAGGCTGTAGGAGAGTTTGACAAATCTAAAGCAGAGATTGTCTTTAATGATATGCGTAAGGTCATTGATTATCTGGAGAGGAAGAAAGTCTAGAAAGTGCCTAAAGTGAGCTAAAATTGTAAAGTGCCTAAAGTTAATTTTAGGCACTTTAGGCACTTAGAAACTTCAGGCACTTTAAACGGGAAGTTAGGAGTTGCAAATGGAAGGTAAGAATTTTAGGCACTTTAGGCACTTAGAAACTTTAAGCACTTTAATGCGCTCTGTTTTGTGTACCATGCTATTCTACTTTGTGTTTTCTGCTCTTTGCCCTGTGCTTTATGCAGATGTTCAGAGCAACTTCTACCGCGCAAACACCTACTATTCCGAAGAAAAATATGATAAGGCAATAAAGGCATATGAAGAAGTATTAAATTCAGGGTTTGAAAGTGGCAATCTTTATTATAATTTGGCAAATTCTTATTTTAAGAAGGGTAAGCTTGGTAAAGCAATCCTCAATTATGAAAAAGCAAAGCGGCTCATCCCCAGAGACAGTGATTTAAAATCGAACTATGAATACGCAAGGTCATTGATAAAAGGGGGTGTTATTGAAACCAAAACCCAAGGGTATAGAATCGCCTTTGCTCGGGTATTTTCTTTGTTTACCATTGATGGATTGGCTTTTTCTTTAGCCGTAATATTTACAATGATTCTCTTGGTTATCTCGCTGACTATGTATATTCCCTCTATCAGAAAATACAGGGCTGGCACATTGGCGATTTTGATTATTATTTTTGTCCTATTTTCTATTGCACTATTTGAGAAAGCCTCAGTAGCGGGTAAAGAAGCGGTAATAATTGCAGAAAAGACAGATGCTAAATTTGAACCGTTTGATACAGCGACAACACATTTTACTCTCTATGAAGGTATGAAAATTTATGTAGTCTCACTCAAAGACTCCTGGTGCAAAATTGAACGTTCCGATAAAAAAACAGGCTGGGTTAAAACTTCAGATTTGGAAATCTTTTAACAATGTTAAGCAAGATATTTCTTACCTTTTTATTGGCGATGCTGCCGATTACCGAACTACGAGGTTCAATTCCCATAGCGATTGTTAATTTTCGCCTACCGCCTGGTTATGCCTTTGTTGCCTCGCTATTAGGTAATCTGACTCCGATAATTCCGATTTTGTGGTTTTTAGAGCACTTTTCCGATTGGCTCAGCAGGCATTCTCAGATAGGGCACAATGTCTTAGAATGGGTTTTTTATCACACCAGGCGAAAGACGAGAATAGTAGAGAGATATGGTTGGTTCGGTCTGATGCTATTTGTGGCCATACCCCTACCCGGTTCGGGTATCTGGGCTGGCTCAATAGCCGCATTTTTGTTGGGGATGAAACATCGTTTGGCTTTTGCGGCAATGACTGGTGGGGTTATCATTGCCGGGATATTGATAACGCTGGGGGCAAAGGGAATAATTAAACTTATATGATTTCGCGCATCCATCTCTTTTATTCAGGTTATGTTCAGGGAGTAGGGTTTAGGTTTACTGCCGAGAGGATTGCTCTATCTTTAGGTCTGAAGGGGTGGGTAAAGAATCTCAGAGACGGAAGAGTAGAGGTAGTTGCTGAAGGGGAGAAAGGTCTCTTAGAGGATTTTATGCAGCAGATTCAGAAAAGTTTTTTGGGAAGGTATATTAGAGATGTAGAAGTCGCATGGGAGGAAGCAACAGGAGAGTTTGAGAGTTTTGAGATTGGATTTTGACTGTCCGAAGCGAAACTTCGGACAAACTTGCCGAAGTGGCGGAACTGGCAGACGCGCTAGCTTCAGGAGCTAGTGAGAGCAATCTCATCGGGGTTCAAATCCCCGCTTCGGCACCAGAACCGCCAAGACGCAAAAAAAGAACCGCCAAGACGCAAAGACTTCGCAAAACGCAAAAGTAGCTTTGTCCGAGGCTTCGCTTCCGACAAAGCTATGTTATGCCTAAAAAACTAAAGATTTATTTAGTTTTATTTCTTTTTTTATTCCTTTTTCTTCCCAATGTCCCTGCCAGGGAGAACCATAATCAAAAGGGAATAGAGGCATTAAATAGAGGAGAATATCGCGAGGCAATTTTGCAGTTTAAAATTGCCTCAAGGCAATTTCCCAATAATGAGACTATCAGAAGAAATCTCTGCACTGCTTATAATAATTATGCCCTGAAATTAGCCGACGAGGGCAAGACAGAAGAGGCAATTGATATTTTAAAGAAGACGCTAGAGTTGCAAAGGACTCCTTTGTTGATTAAAAACATAACTGCTTTATGCATTAACCAGGGTTATGAATATTTTCAAAATAGGAAATACCGAGAAGCAGAAAGATTTTTAAAGCAGGCATTATCTTACGATAAGGATAATCCCGATGCTCTTTCTCTATTGGGGGATGTTTGCTACGATAGTCAGAAGGTAAAAGAAGCAAAGGAGTATTGGCAAAGATGTTTAGAAATAAACCCCGAGCAGGAGGGAATAAAGCGAAGATTAGAAAAAATTTCGCAGGAGATTGAGGTAGAGAGTAAGTTGGATAAAGTCAGCAATTACCACTTTGATATTCGCTATCAGGAAAATGCCGTCCGAAATCAGGAGTATAAAATTAGGGATTATTTAGAGCAGGCATATCGGGAGGTTGGCCAGGACTTCAATTATTTTCCTCACTACAAAGTAATTGTTTTGGTCTATTCAACCGATGATTATCAAAAGTTAGTAAATACAAGGTCCTTAGGGGTCTATGACGGTAAAATCAGAATCTCCGCTGACCAGGTTTTAGATATAAAAGGCAAACTCAAAGAAGTTCTCCGTCACGAATATACCCATGTTTTGGTGCGCGATTTGGCAGGAGGAAATTGCCCAATCTGGCTTAACGAGGGGTTAGCCCAATATGAACAATATCCGGGCCCTTCAGCAGAATTAGAGCGCTTTTATAAAATATTAAAAGAAAGAGGCTTTTTTTCTCTTAGGGATTTGGAAATTGCTTTTTCCTGCGCTTCTCCCGAGCTCGTTACTCGTGCTTACCAGCAATCTTATTGCTTTGTAAGTTATATAATTGACGAATACGGAATGTGGCGGATTAAGAAGATATTGGAGAAATTAAAGGAAGGAGAAAGTATCGAAGACGCCTTTCGGCAAAAATGCTATTTTAGTCTAGAAAAAATAGAAGAAAATTGGCGTAAAAAGAAGTTTTAACTTTGACTATTTTGGCTCTATATGGTAAAATATGAAAGCAATAGCCACCAACCGCAAGGCAAGATATGATTATACTATCTTAGAAAGCTTAGAAGCAGGGATTGAACTAAAGGGCAGTGAGGTAAAATCTTTACGCGAGGGAAAGGTAAGCTTAAAAGATAGCTTTGCTCATATAGAGAAAGAAGAGGTCTTTTTGTCCAATCTCTATATCGGTCCTTTTTCGCAGAGTAGTGACGCAAAATATGATCCTCTGCGGCTGCGAAAACTCCTACTTCATAAAAGAGAAATTAATAGATTGGCAGGAAAGGTAGCCGAAAAAGGAATGGCTTTGATTCCCTTAAAGTTGTATTTTAAGAGGGATCTAGCAAAGGTAGAATTGGCCGTTGCCAAGGGAAAGCGAGCTTATGATAAACGGGAAAAGATAAAGAAAAGAGAAGTAGAAAGGGAGATGAAGAAAGCCGCAGGCTACAGCAAAAGGTTCCCAGTTTCCAGTCCCCAGGGAGGGAAAATGGTTAGTACGGGGTGATAAGGAGTAAGAAGGGTTAGAAAGGGAATGAGAAATTCCCCTGCTACCTCTTGCTAACCCTTTCTATCCCTTTCCAACCCCTGTAATTTTCTGATGACTGGTGACTTGGTGACCTTTTTCGTGGGGGCGAAAGGATTCGATCTAAATATGGAGGTGAGAGCGGCATACTGAGGTTGTCTGGAGGCCTCATTAAACACCAGGCAAAATACAAATGCCAACTACAATCCAGTAGCAGAAGCAGAAGAAATTCTTGCTTCTGAGGCATTAGCTGCTGTCTAATCAGTAGCGGTCTACTTGACCTGCCTGCGGGTTAAGATAGATTAAGGCAGCAGGATAGCCAACTATCCTTTCCTGAAGGGTAGAGGGCGAATTTCTTTTCAGGATAGCTTCTTTTTTATCCTGCCTATTGGAGAGAGGAGAAGCGAATTCAAAAAATAGGCTATGTATGTAGATGCTCTTACGGAAGTATTTAGGGACCGGGGTTCAAATCCCCGCGCCTCCACCATTCCCTTCTCGCGAAGCGAGAGCCGACGAGTGCGCGAGCGGAGCGAGTAAGCGAGGAGGATAGCCCCGACGGAAGCGTCAGGGCGCTATTCCATTTTCCTTACGCCGTAAGGCGAAGAGATTTGCCCGAGCTAAAGGCGAGGGAAATCTGAGCCGAAGTTTACCGAAGGCAAGCGCAGGATAGCTAGGGGATTATACTTACCTTCGGTAAGCCCCCTAGGTCCAAAGGGCAAATATAAATCTGCGCAGCAGATTTTTGCTGTGTTGCGCGAAGCGAGAGCCGAAGCCCGCCAATTTCCTTTTAAGGACAATAGAGAAGTTGTCCCTAATAATACCTGTAGCTTTAGCGTAGGCGGGCTGAGGATGGGAAATCTGCAAAGCAGATTTCCACCTTTTGTTTTTTCTTTCCTTCCTCGCGAAGCGAGCCCTGAACCGTTCTGGTGCAGGGCGAGAGCCGCTGCCTGCCGGCAGGGAAGCCCTCCGAAACTTCGGGGCTGAGGATAAAAACATAATTAGCAAAAATCACTTTCGGAGGTTCGGACTTTGCGACCCAAAAATTTTAGAATATCGGTTCTAATATTTTTTTTTACCTTTTGTTTAACCTCCTGCGCTCCTATCAGCCAGAGTATAAGGACGCATAAGCTCGTAACTATCAGAGGCAGAAGTTATTTGCCTCTAATTTCTGCATCCATTTCCACAGGCTGGGATTGCGATTATGATTTTTTAACCCGGAAGGTAACCTTAAATAAGGAAAATAAAAAAATAAGTTTTATTGTTGGAGACAATTTCTATCTCAAGGAGTCTCTATTCTGAAAAACAGATTTATAGAATTAAAACCATTATTATTGACCCCGGACACGGAGGCAAGGACCCCGGGGCGATTGGCCGACGAGGAGTGCAAGAAAAAGAAGTGAATCTGAAGATTGCTCGCTATTTAAGAAAAGTCTTGGCAGAAAAGGGTTTAAAGGTTGTTCTAACCAGAGCGAGCGATAGATTTGTTTCTTTAAAAAAAAGGACGGAAATTGCTAATAAAAATAGAGATGCTTTTTTTGTGAGTATCCACGCCAACTCTGCTAGAGGTAAGAAGCAGACCCCTCGCGGGTTTGAGGTTTATTATCTCTCAGAAGAAATGGATGATTGGACGCGGGCGGTGGCTAAAAGAGAAAACGCAGCTTTTCAATTTACGCCTGAGAAAAACTACTTTCTTTCCAGAAATGCCAATATCAGTTTATGGAATATCATCTATAGGGAGAATAGGATAGAGAGTATGGAATTAGCAGAGGCAATTTCCCGGGGATTAGCCCAAGAGACTAATTTGCGAAATCGAGGTGTAAAGGGAGGCAATTTTTATGTCCTGAGGGGAATAGATTTGCCCGGCGTTTTGGTAGAAGTGGGCTTTCTTTCTAATCCCAGGGAAGAGATAAGATTAAAAAATCCTGTCTATCAATATAAGATTGCCCGGGGGATAGCCCGGGGGATAATGAGCTACAAAGCAAAATACGAGAGAACAAATGGATTTACGAGATAGGGCCCGGACCCGGGTATCAATGCGGGACAGGCCTATCGGTGTGTTTGACTCCGGCATAGGTGGCTTGACCGTTGTAGGCGCTCTTCAGAAAATTTTACCGCAAGAAGAGATTGTCTATTTTGGCGATACTGCCCATGTTCCTTATGGGACAAAGTCTAGAGAGATTATCAAAAAATTCTCTTTGCACAATGCCCGATTTTTAATGAAGTTTAATATCAAACTGCTTATTGTTGCTTGTAATTCCTCGTCAGCAGTGGCTCTCCCCGAATTGAAAAGGAGATTCAGTGTGCCCGTCTTAGGCGTTATTGAACCAATAGTAGAAAAAACTGTCCAAATCTGCAGGGGGAAAATAGGGGTTATCGCTACCCCGGCGACTATTGAAAGTGGGATATATCAACGCACAATTAGGAAATTTAGCAGAAGAGAAAATAAAAATGTTGAAATTTCTACTCAGGAGTGTCCTTTATTTGTCCCTTTAGCTGAAGAGGGTTGGTTAGAAAACAAAATTAGCGAGCAGATTGCTCAAAGATATTTAGGTTTTTTAAAAAACAAGATAGATATCTTAATTTTGGGTTGCACGCACTATCCTTTGTTAAGGAAAGTGATAAAAAAAGCGGTTGGCAAGAGAGTAATTTTGATTGATTCTGCTAGTGAGACGGCAAAGAAAGCAAGAGAGATTTTGAAGGAGAGGAATTTGCTTGCTGCTTATCCCCCTCCTCGCAGGAGCGAGGTAAATAAAAAGGGAAAGATTAGGTTTTATGTCAGCGATTCCCCGCAGAGATTTAAAAAACTGGGAAAGAATTTTTTGCAAAAGGGTATCGGGAGAGTAGAGTGTATAAAATTAGAGTAAAAGAGGACTTTAGCGCCGCTCACCGAATTTTCCAAAGAAATAAATGCGAGAACCTTCACGGGCATAACTGGGAGGTAGAGGTTTGTCTCAAGGCAGAGAAGTTAAACAAAGATGGGATGATTGTCGATTTCCGCGAAGTCAAAGAGAGATTAATTAAAGTTTTAGAAAATTTAGACCATAAGTATCTAAATGAGGTTTTGTCTTTTAGCCCTACCTCGGAAAACATAGCCCAGTATATCTTTAAGCAATTAGAGAAAGATTTTAAAAAAAGAGGGTGTTGGCTTTCAGCGGTGTCGGTAAAAGAAAACAAGGATGTAGAAGCCATATATTATGAAAGAAAGAAAGATAATCTCTAAAGATATTCCCTCCGTTAAATCCGCCAAAGATACAGTTCGCCAAAACCAATTATTTAAGGGGGTAGATGCCATAATTGTTAGTAAAAATAAAACAACGCGGGATTTATTTAAAAGGCTATTTCTCCAATATGAGCGCAAGGTGAAGTTTGCCGCTACTCGGGAAGAGGCTTTAAGGATAATTGAGCAGATTCCCTTTTTAATAGTAATTATTGATTTTAGGATATCAAAGGTAGATATATTAGAATTTCTTAGAAGAATTAAAGAAATAGATGAAAATAGCTGTGTAATTGTTATCAGTGCTCATCCTTCTATAGAATCAGCAGTGGAAATAATCCGGGAAGGGGGCTATGACTATCTTAGTAAGCCTTTTCTTTCTAAAAAGATGAGGATAGTTCTCGAACGGGCAATTGAAAGGCAGCGCCTTTTGCAGGAAGCAAGACAAAAGAGGCATTATCAAAAGCTTTCCATTCTTGACGGTCTAACCAATGTTTATAATTACCGCTATTTTCATGAGTTCATAGAAAAAGAAATTAATAGAGCAAAACGCTACAACCAATTCTTTTCTTTATTTCTGCTTGATATCGATGATTTTAAGAAATATAATGACACCCGAGGGCACCTGTTTGGCGATAGATTGCTCAGAAAAATAGCTTTTTCTTTAAAAAAAGGAGTGCGAGCGGCAGATACAGTTTTCAGGTATGGCGGAGATGAGTTTGTCATTCTTCTCCCAATGACCACCAAAGAACAGGCTTTAAAGGCAGGTGAGCGCCTGCAGAATGTAATAAAACAGAACTTTTCTTTGACAGTCAGCATCGGAATTTCTAACTTCCCCGAAGATGGACAAAATGAGGGTTCGGTAATTAAAAAGGCAGATTTAGCATTATATCAAGCAAAACATTTGGGAAAAAATAAAATATGCCTCGCTACCGCTCAGCATTGATTACGGCAATACCCTCACGGGCACAAGATGCATTTGTGATTAATTTATCGTTGTAGTCTCAATTTTATCGTTGTAGTCCCTATTTGATGCGTCAGATAAAAGCAAAAGAGATTGAAGATACTGTTGCCCAGCTCTGTTTAGAGGCAAACAGAAATTTGCCCAAAGATGTCCTTGCGGCAATTAAAGAGGGCATTGATAAAGAAAGGGGCAGGCCAAAGAAAATTTTGCAGAAGATAATCGAAAACTGTTCTCTGGCTGAAAGAGAGAAACTCTCTTTATGCCAGGATACTGGGCTACCAATAGTTTTTATTGATATTGGCAGAAACTTAATAATCAAAGGAGATTTAGAAAAGGCAATAAATAGGGGAATAAAAGAGGGTTATCAAAAAGGCTATTTTAGGAACTCAGTTGTGGATCCTTTTTTGCGAAAGAACCCACAGAGTATCCCAGCAGTAATTCATCTTAATATTTCAGCAAGCGATAAGATGAAGATTGCGCTGATGCCAAAAGGGTTCGGCAGTGAGAATGCCAGCGCAACTTATATGTTTGAGCCCACGGCAACAATTGAGGAAATCGGAGATTGGGTTGTAAAGATAATAAAAGAAAAAGGGGCAAATGCCTGCCCGCCTTTATTTATCGGCATTGGAATAGGAGGAAGTCTGGATAAGGCAGTTCTTCTTTCCAAGCAGGCATTGCTTCGACCAGTAGATAAAGTAAATTCTCGGTTAAATTTAACCAAACTTGAACAGGAATTCTTGACACGGATAAACAAATTGGGAATTGGACCCTTAGGATTAGGAGGCAGAACAACCGCTTTAAGGGTCAGAATTCTCGTTTATCCTACCCATATTGCTGGTTTGCCTGTGGCTCTGAATATAAGTTGTTGGGCACTGAGGAGAGCAAGTAGAATAATATAGCTTCACGCTTCACGTTCTCAGAAGTTCCCAGTCTCCAGCGAGAAGAAAAAGGGTTAGTATGGGTGATAAGGGGTAGTAAGGGTTTAAAAAGGAAGAAGAAGCTCCCCTACTACCCCCTGCTAACCCTTCCTATCCCTTTCTAACCTCTGTGGTTTGAGGAAGTTATGCTAACCTAGCTCAATTGGTAGAGCAGCGCATTCGTAATGCGCCGGTTGTGGGTTCAAGTCCCACGGTTAGCTCCAAGTTATAAAAATAACCAAACATCAAGATACAATAAGCAAATAATAACCAAGCACCAAATTCCAATAACCAAGCAGAAACCATCATCTTACTTTGGTTATTGATTATTGGGTATTGGGATTTGTTTGTATCTTGGTTATTGGTGATTTAGCCCATTTTTGCTTTAACTTATGATTCATCTTGAAACTCCTTTAACACTGACCAAAGTCAGAAAGCTAAGAGTTGGTGATGAGGTCCTACTCAATGGAATTATCTATACTGCCCGCGACCAGGCGCACAAAAGGTTCAAAGAGGCTTTGTTAAACAAAAGAAAGCTGCCATTTTCTTTTAACAAACAAGCAGTTTATTATTGTGCTCCTACGCCCACTCCTCCGGGAAAAATTATCGGTTCCTGTGGACCGACCACGAGTTCGCGAATGGATAGGTTTACGCCTTTACTACTGAAGAAGGGATTAAAAGGGATGCTCGGCAAAGGCAGGCGCTCAGAAGAGGTTATCCGGGCAATTAAAAAATATAAAGCGATTTATTTCGTTACCCTTGGTGGCTGTGGGGCCTTGCTTTCTACTTTTGTGAAAAGAAAGGAATTAATTGCTTATCCTGAATTGGGAGGAGAGGCGGTTTATCGTTTAGATGTAGTGGATTTTCCCGCAATAGTAGCCGTGGACTGTTATGGAAAATATATCTGGTAGCATGGAATAAATCCCGTACTAAAATCTGTGCAATCGGTATTTAACTTGTGCGCGTAAGGGTATCGCTGTGATCAATGCTGAGCGGTAGCGAGGCATAAAGAATGCGTAAAAATCAACGCGGTAATAACAAACTACGCAAATTAAAGATTACCCCTAACTATTTAAAATATGCCGAGGGTTCCTGTCTGATTGAATTGGGTGATACTAAGGTAATTTGTTCGGCTTCGGTAGAGGAAAAAGTGCCCCCCTTTTTGCGGGGAAAGGGAGAAGGTTGGATAACCGCTGAATACGGAATGCTTCCCCGCGCCTGTGAAAAAAGAGTATTAAGGGAAGCAGCCCACGCAAGAAGCGGTCGCACTTTCGAAATACAAAGATTAATCGGGCGTTCTTTAAGAAGTGGAGTGGATTTGAGAGATTTAGGGGAGCGGACAATTTGGATTGATTGCGATGTTCTCCAAGCCGATGGCGGGACAAGGACAGCAAGCGTTAGCGGCGGATGGGTGGCCTTGGTGAGCTGTCTGGAGTTTCTGCAGGATAAGGGTTTTTTGGAAGAGTTGCCGATAAGAAATTTTGTAGCCGCAGTAAGTGTGGGTATTGTCGGCGAAGAGATGCTGATTGACCTCAATTATCAAGAGGATGCACAGGCCGAAGTAGATATGAATGTGGTGATGAATGAGAAGGGAGAGTTTATTGAGATTCAAGGAACAGCCGAGAGAAAACCATTTGATAAACAGCAATTAAATAAATTGTTAAACTTAGCCCGACAGGGAATAGAAGAAATAATTAGCGAGCAAAAAAAAGTATTAAATTTATGATTTATGACAGAAGTTTGCATTTTTACCATAACTTTTCTATATTCAAATGGAAATCCATAAGATTGCTTTACTTACCAGTGGCGGTGATGCTCCGGGGATGAATGCGGCTATCCGAGCCGTTGTGCGCAGCGCAATCTATCATCACTTGGAGGTGGTGGGCGTTCTAAGGGGTTACCAGGGATTAATTGATGCCAATTTTGTTTCTCTGCAGTTAGAGAGCGTGAGCAATATTATTGGCCGAGGAGGAACAATCTTAAAAACCGCCCGTTGTGCAGAATTTTTTGAGAAGGAAGGGAGAGAAAAAGCAGTCGAGCAGCTGAAAAAGAATAGAATTGATGGTTTAATTGTTATTGGCGGTAATGGCTCTTTTCGAGGAGCACATCTCTTAGCCATAGAGCATAATTTCCCTGTAATTGGTGTGCCGGGGACGATCGATAACGATATTATGGGCACTGATTTTTCTATTGGTTCGGACACAGCCGTGAATACTGCTTTAGAGGCAATTGATAAAATCAGGGATACAGTCAGTAGTATGGAGCGGATTTTTGTAGTTGAGGTGATGGGCAGGAAAGAGGGCTATATTGCTCTGCGAGTGGGCTTGGGCGGCGGAGCAGAGGATGTACTTATTCCTCAAACAGAGTATGATATCGAGAGGATGTGTGAAGATATTCAATCACCTTAGGTCATATCCAGAGGGGAGGTTCTCCAACAGCAATGGACAGGATTCTCGCTTCCCGTTTAGGAGCAGAGGCAGTGAATGCCTTGTTAAAAGGTGAGAGCGATAAAATGACCGGGATAAGTGGCGAAGAAGTGAAATTGGTTGATTTTATCTCCGCTTGTGCTCAAGAAAGAAAGAAAAAGAACAGATTAGATAGAGAGATATATGGGTTGGTTAGGATTTTGGCAACATGAAAAAACAGTAGGCAATATGCAGTAAGCAGTAGGTAGTAAATCAGTTGGCAGTATGCAGTAAGTAACTTTCTTTGGTATTTCTTTACCTACTGTCAATTGCCTATTGACTTTATTTGTCAACTGCTAATTGCCAACTGCTTACTATAGACTGATGGCTTGGTTAAAAAATCTAAATTGGATAGATGTTTTAATTATTATTTTACTTCTATGGAGTGTTATTTTGGGGTTTATTCATGGTTTTTTTTATGAGTTTGTTAAATTCCTTAGGGTGATTCTTGCTTTAATCATCTCCTTTTTCAGTTATCCCTTTCTGGCTAAAGTAATAAATAGCCGTTTAACCCTATCTCTTTCTATTTCTAATATTCTTTCATTTATTTTAATTTATATACTTTTTTATTTCTTGTCTAATTTATTAGGAATGAGAACAAAAGAGGTAAAAAGGGATATCTCGTCCCCAGAGAGGATATTTGGGGTGTGTATAGGTCTATTAAAAGGGACAGCAATTGCTTTTTTCATTCTTCTTTTTCTGAATCTTTTACCCCTTTCTTCATTAAAGACGGCGGTTAAAGAAAAATCCTTGCTTGCCCCTTATCTTTTAGATAGCGGAACAAAGATTTGGCAATTGATTAAAAAGAAGTGATTGGAGCGATAAAGAAACACGATTACAGCGATAAATCCTTTTAACTTGTATTATTTTGCATCGTTGCAAAAATCTTTATTTAATTGCTGTAATCATTGGCGTTGTTATGTTTTTCCCTGAGGAGGTTATTGAAGAGATTCAGCAAAGAGCCGATATTGTAGAAGTAATCTCGCACTACCTTCCTTTAAAAAAAACAGGCAATCTTTTTAAGGCGCTTTGCCCCTTTCATCAGGAAAAAACCCCCTCTTTTATGGTTAATCCCCAAAAGCAGATATTCCATTGCTTTGGTTGTGGAGTAGGAGGCAATGTTTTTACTTTCTTAATGAAGCAGGAAAATATCAGTTTTCCAGAGGCAGTAGAAATTCTGGCAAAACAAACAGGTGTGGATATCTCCCATCTTGTCACAGGAAATATAAATAAGGGAAGTTCAGAAATTACCCCTAAATTATATGAGTTAAATGAACTAGCCACTGCCTACTATCAAAATTTTTTGAACAGAGAAGAAGGCAAGGGGGCTCGGGAATATTTAAAAAAGCGTAAAATATCCTCAGAACTCATTTCTAAATTTCGCATAGGTTATGCGCCGTTCAGAAATAGGCTTTTAACTTATCTCCAAAAAAGAGGTTATAAACAAGAACTCTTGATTAAAGCAGGACTAATTATAAAAAGGGAAGATGGGAGAGAACTGGATAGATTTATCAACAAACTTATCTTTCCTTTATTTAATCCCCAGGGAAGAATAGTAGGATTTGGCAGTCGCCGTCTGGACAACCAGGTGCCCAAATATGTGAATTCTCCCCAGACAGTCTTATTTAATAAAAGCAGGTATCTCTATGGGCTAAATTTTGCCCGACATTTCATTAAAAAAGATGTTATTGTTGTAGAAGGGTATTTGGACCTGCTTGCTCTGGTTCAGTTTGGAATCTACAATGCAGTTGCCTGTTTGGGAACAGCGCTAACCCGCCAGCAGATAAGAGTATTGCAAAGGTATGCAGAAAGGTGTATTATTATTTATGATGGTGATAGAGCCGGCCAGGAGGCCTCGGTAAGGGAATTAGAATTATTTATAGAGGAAGATGTGCCCGTGGGAGTGGTAGAGCTACCCCGCGGTTTAGACCCCGATGAGTGTATAAGAAAAGAAGGCAAAGAGAGGTTTATTCAGAGAATAGAAAAGGCAGATGATTTTTTTGACTATAAATTAAATTTTCTCTCTCAGAGATACGATTTAGAAAAAGCCGAGGATTTAGCAAAAGTAAGTAAAGAGATGATTTCTTCTCTTTACAAAATAGGAGATGCAGTTTTAAGAGATGCTTACATAAAAAGATTATCTAGAAAGTTGAATATTCGAGAGGACTCCTTATATCTCGAGATAGAAAAACTTGATGCGTTAGATAGAAAAAGGCAGAGGAAGAAAAATGTTTCTTTTAAAGCAAGCGTTCCTACTCAATACAGGGAAGAAAAAATCCTTTTAGGATTGATGCTCACAGAAGAAGAAGTAATTTCATTGGTAAGAAAGAGCTTAAAACCGGATGAGTTTAGAAATTTATCTATTGGGAAAATAGTCAGATTTTTATTATCTAAGGAAAGGAGAATTCCCCTGAGTCAGTTAATAGAAAAATTAAGAAAAGAAGAGATAGAGGGTTTAGATTCATTGATATCCTCTTGCGTTAATCAATTGGAAGAATCTCTTGACCTTAATAAAAAAATATCTATTGCTTCTGACTGTATCAAGAGGATAAAGAGAAAGAAAAGAGAAGCCAAGCTTTTGGATTTGCAGAAAAGAATTGAATCTGCCGAGGAAAAGGAGGATGAAACCTTATCTTCTCAATTGTTAGAAGAATACCAGCGGGTGTTAAACACTGATGGCACTGATATTTAAACACTGATGGCACTGATACATCATTGATAGCACTGATTGAAAATGATGACGCTGATAAAATCATCAGTGTAATCAGTGGTCTCATCAGTGTAATCAGTGATATATGAAGCAACATTATCTAAAGAAACTAATTAATTTAGGCAAAAACAAAGGTTACCTAACTTATCCTGAGATTAACTCTCTTCTTCCTCCTAAAATAGTCAATTCTCAAGAGATAGAAAAGGTTTTCTCTCGGTTAGAAAAAGAAGGAATAAAAACCATTTCTTTAAAAAAGGACGAGGAAAAGAAGAAAAATAAAGATAAATTAAACGAAGATATCCCTGAGGAAATTCAGCCATTCTTTATTAAATCTGTTTCTACCGATGACCCCGTAAAGATATATTTGAAAGAAATGGGCAAAGTTGCTTTACTCACGAGAGAAGAGGAGCTGGAATTGACGCGGAAGATTGCTGCTGAAGAGTTTAAGTTAAGAGAAGCAGTATTTAGATGCAAATTTGCGCGCCGCTATGTGATTGAACTTGCGGATAAGATTTTAGAGCGCAAAGTAAATATTGAGGGAGTAATAAAAGAAGATGTGGGATTGGATGATAGAAAGCTCTACAGAAAGATTCGTTCCTTGGTCAGACGTTTAAAAACCGCATCCGAAGAAGCCGAGCTTCTCCCTATTTTTGAGAAGTTTAATTTTAGTATCTCTGTGATTAAGCAAATCATTATTCAGATTAAAGGATATTTAAAAGAGGCAGAAGAAATAAACTCTGCTCTTAAAAAGCTGCGTAAAAGAAAGAGAAAGAAGGGGGAAGAAATAATTAAGTTAAACAAACGACTAAAGGAGATAAAAGAAATTATCGGCGAGCCTTTCTCTGCATTAAGGCAAAAAATGGAACTGGTTTCTTCTTGCGAAAAGGAAGTATTCTTTTACAAAAAACAGATGATAGCGGCTAATTTGAGGTTAGTAATCAGCATTGCCAAGAAATATACTAATCACGGTTTATCTTTTCTTGACCTTATTCAGGAAGGGAATATTGGCTTGATGAAGGCAGTAGATAAATTTGAATACAAGAGAGGATACAAATTTAGCACCTATGCTACCTGGTGGATTAGGCAATCGATTACTCGTTCTATTGCTGACCAGGGGAGGACAATCCGCATACCTGTGCATATGATTGAGAACATAAACAAAATCTATAAGGTGGCGCGTCACTTGGTTCAGGAGAATGGACGCGAACCCTCTTCCGAGGAAATCGCTGAGCAGATGGGCGAACCAGTAGAGAAAATAAGAGCAATCTTAAAGGTTGCCCAAGAGCCAATTTCTTTACAGACTCCCATCGGAGATAAAGAAGATGCTCATTTTGGAGACTTTATTGAGGATAAGAAGGCTATTTCTCCTTCTCGGGCTACAAGCCATATGATGTTGAAGGAACAGATAGGTCAAATATTGGAGAGTTTAGAAGAAAGGGAGAAAAATATTTTAAAGCTTCGCTTTGGCATTGATGATGGTTGTCCGCACACCTTGGAAGAAGTGGGAGGTATGTTTGGAATAACCCGGGAGAGAGTGAGACAGATAGAAGCAAAAGCATTAAGGAAGTTAAGGCATCCGGTACGGAGTCATAAAATAAGAAATTTCTTAGAGATGAGGATGGGCCCATAGCTCAGTTGGTTAGAGCAGCGGACTCATAATCCGTTTGTCCCAGGTTCGAGTCCTGGTGGGCCCACCAAATTTCGCCTTCGGCAAAATTTGATCCTGAGGAGCCGAAGGCGACGAAGAACCTGAACCAAAGTGAATAGGTCCTTCGCCCCGATAAATCGGAGCCAGGATCATTCGCCTCTGACGGATGGAAAGCAGACAAATGGTCGCTTCAGCCTTAGGCTGAGGAGGAAAGTCCGGACTCCGATTGCCAGTATAATCTCCTAACAGGAGATCACCCAGCACTAATTTCCTGAGAAAATTAGTGCTGGGGAGGATAAGAGCCACAGAGACGAGCAATCCCCCAAAGCTTTAGCGTAGGGGGAGGAGGTGAAACGGGGCAATCTCTATACGGAGAAAGATTAAATAGGAGATGAAGAAGTGGCAATCTTCGTCCCGAAGTTTCGGGATAAATCTCGGGTAAATCGTTTAATTCCGATAGCAATATCGAAATAAGAGAAATGACCATTTAGATACAGAATCCGGCTTATTATCTGCTTTCCAAAAATTTACCCCGTTAGAGAAAGCCAGCGATTTCAATCGGTGGCCATTACCGATTGAAGCTGACGGTGGTTTAATGCCACCGTCAGCGCAAACCGTTAGAGGACGAAGTTCTCTAACGGGGTAAATTTTTGATCCTGAGCGGAGCGAAGGACCTACTTTGATATTTCTTCCTATGAGAAAAAAACAATTTCACTTCCCTCCTTCAATTTTAAACATCTTAGAATTAGCCATTGGGATAGCTGTCAAGCAGAATTTACCTATTTTTGTCGTCGGTGGATTTGTGCGCGATTTCCTTTTGGGGGTTAAAAATTGGGACATTGATTTAGTAGCTGAAAGCAGAGACTTTAAGGAAGGGATTGAGTTTGCTATGGCTTTGGCTAAGGCATTAAATGGCGAGATAGAAACTCACCGTGGATTTGGCACAGCGGTTATCTCTTATAATTTTAAAGGAAGAGAGATGCGTATGGATGTAGCCAATACGCGTAAGGAGAGATATAAAAAACCCGCGGCTCTCCCCAATGTGAGTCCGGCAAGTATTATCGAAGATTTAGAACGACGAGATTTTTCCATAAACGCAATGGCAATTTCTTTGAATGAATCCAACCCTGGGCTACAACTAATCGACCCTTTTAAAGGGAAGGAGGATTTAAGGAGAAAAAGAATAAGAGTTCTGCACAATTTGAGTTTTATTGATGACCCCACCCGTATCCTAAGAGCAGTACGTTTTGCTGTGCGTCATAATTTCTGCATAGAAAGGAAGACAAAAAGACTGATTAAAGAAGCGATAGAAAAAGGGATGTTAAAAGAATTAAAACCTCAGCGGCTTGAGAAAGAGATAAGGTTGATTTTAAAGGAGAAGAAACCAATGCAGGTTTTTTCCAAATTGTTTGCTCTGGGAGAGGGAGATGATTAAACAGACGATCAATAAAGTTGTTCAGGGCATTGATTTAGAAGAAAGGGAAATGGAAGCAGTAATGCAGGAGATTATGAAAGGAGAGGCGGCTCCTTCTCAGATTGCTGCTTTTCTCACCGCTTTGAGAATGAAGGGCGAAAGCGTGGAGGAGATTACCGCGGGGGCGAAGATTATGCGTGAATATGCAGTAAAGATAGAAACAAAATCCGATGTTCTGGACACCTGTGGCACTGGCGGAGATAGAATTTCAATTGTTGGGGGTTTATGATAAAAAGCTGTGTTTTTTATTAGCAACTGTTCTAAAAAATTTGGGTTCCCGGCACTCTTTAGTAGTGCACAGCGCCGATGGGATGGATGAGGTCTCTACTGTCGACAAAACCTTTGTTTCTGAATTGCGTAACGGAGAGATAAAAAATTATGAATTCAGACCAGAGGATTTTAATCTTCCGCTGGCAAAGATAGAAGATTTACAGGGAGGAGACACAGAGGAAAGTGCTAAGATTGCGCTGGAGATTTTGAAGGGAAGAAAATTTCCCCCCCGCGATATTGTTTTACTAAACAGCGGTTGTGCAATCTATGCCGCCGACAAAGCAGATGATATTAAACAAGGGATTGAAATGGCAGAAGAATCCATAGATTCAGGCAAAGCATTAAAGAAATTGGAGGAGCTGAGGGAATTTACCAAAGATATCCGATAAAAGAGAGTATATCCGATTATAGAGATTAAAAAAACAGAGTACAAAGATTAAACGGATAATGAAGATTATATAAGGAGAAAAATGAAATTATTTTCAAAGATAATCTTACTGGTAGTTATAGGTTGTTTTAGTATTTCGCCGGTGTATGCCCGGCAGGATACAAAAGAAGCGATAGTAAAAGTATATACCGTATATGATGAACACGATTATGGTGAACCCTGGAAGATGGTCGGTCAACAGAGACGCACTGGTTCAGGGTGCATTATTGAGGGCAAAAGAATTTTAACCAATGCTCATGTAGTTGGTGATCAAACATTTATTCAGGTAAAACGCGCTGGCCAGGTTAAAAAATATGTCGCCGAAGTGGAGGCAGTAGCGCATGAATGTGACCTGGCTCTTTTGAAGGTTGCCGATGAAGCATTTTTCTCCGGGGTTGAGCCGTTAAAAATTGGTTCTTTGCCAGAGGTCAAAGATAAAGTTATTGTCTATGGTTTTCCTACAGGTGGCGATAAATTGTGTATTACCGAGGGAATTATTTCCCGTGTAGAATACCAACGGTATGCTCATAGTGGGATACCTCTCTTGACTTGTCAGATGGATGCGGCAATTAACCCCGGCAGTAGCGGTGGTCCAGTAGTCAAAAACGACGAAATAGTAGGTGTGGCTTTTCAAGCCGCAGAAGGAGAAAATATCGCTTATATGGTCCCTGCTCCGGTCATCAAGCGTTTTTTAAAGGATATAAGTGATGGCAGCTACGAGGGAATTCCGGCTTTAGGAGTACTTTGGCAATCTATGGAAAACCCGAGCATTCGTTTTAAATACAATATGCAAAAAGAGCAAAGCGGAGTTTTGATAGTTAGGATCATTCCCGATTCTGCGGCAGCAAAGGTGTTAAAACCCGGCGATATCCTTCTTTCCATTGAGGGAAGAGATATTGGAAACGACGGGACAATAAAATTTAGGAATGATGAAAGGATTTACTTCAGTTATGCGATTCAAAGTAAATATATTGGGGATAGTGTCCGATTAAAAATTTTGCGCAGAGGCAGGGTTATACCGATGCGAATCAGGTTGACCAACTTATTGACTTCCTGCCACTTGGTGCCTTATATGCAGTATGATACAAGCCCCACTTATTATATCGTTGGGGGATTAGTATTTCAGCCCTTGACAATGAACTATCTGCAAAGTTGGCCAGATCTATCCTATGCCCCAAGCAACTTAGTCAATTACTGTCTTAATGGACAGATATCAAAAGAGCGAAAACAGGTAATTGTATTAACCAAGGTCATGGCTGATGAGATTAATGTAGATTATGAGTGGCTTGAGGATGAGGTAATTTCCCGGGTCAATGGTAAAAAAATTTCCACTATGAAAGATTTGGTGCAAGCCGTTGAAGAGAACACAGGAAAATACGATGTTTTCATAGTAGAGGGCACAGGGAGGCAGATAGTTTTGGATAAAGATGGTTTAAGTGAAGCGAATAGAAGAATCTTAGAGAGATACAAGATTGATTTAGACAGGTCAGAGGATTTAAAAGACATCCGCCTAAGGCGGATGTCTGATTGCACAGATTAAAATTAAATTACAGAGATTAGCTATAACGAAGTTATAGGAGGAGGGAACGGTGCTTAACTTAAGAGACTTCGGCGATATAACTAAATTGGCTGGTCAGGCAAAGGACATACAGCGACAGCAAGAGCGAAAACACCAGGAGCAAATTAAGCTGCTTAATCGGATAGCTAATACATTGAAAATATGATATCAGGAAACAGATAACAGTGTTAAATAATCAATCGCCAAGATACAATCACCAAGGTGCAATAACCAAACAATAACCAATCACCAAATTCCAATAACCAAACAGGATAAATAATGAGCAGAGGATTTGATTTAGAAGAGAGGACTGTAAGAAAATCCTTTCTTCGATTATCGACAAATCGCAATAGAATTTTTTGTTTGGTTATTGATTATTGGAATTTGTTTGTGTCTCGTATCTTGGTTATTGGTGATTTCAATTTTTGTCTTCTGTCTTCCGACGAGCGAGCATAGCGAGTGAGGAAACGTGGCTAAAGAAATTATCGCAAAGGTGAAATTACAGATTCCGGCCGGACAGGCAAATCCTGCTCCTCCCATAGGACCTGCCTTAGGGCAACATGGGGTTAACATTATGGGGTTTTGCAAGGAGTTTAACGAGAAGACCAAGGGGAAAGAGGGGCTAATTTTGCCAATTGTTCTGACCATTTATAAAGACAAATCCTTTGATTTTATTGTCAAGAGTCCACCAGTCGCAGTTCTTTTGAAAAGGGCTTGTGGTCTGGCTAAGGCCTCCGGCAATGCCGGCAAAGAAAAGATTGGGAAAGTAAGCAGAAAGGATATAGAGGAGATTGCCCGGACCAAAATGAAGGATTTAAATGTGCGAGGGGATTTGGCTGCGGCTGTAAAGATCATTGAAGGGACGGCAAGAAGTATGGGGATAGGTATAAATGAAACTGCAATTTAGTCTCCTTGCAGTCGCCTAAATTGTGGCGTCATTGAAAAATGAAACAGAGTAAGAGAATTAGAGAAAATTATAAGTCAGTAGATAAAAATAAGGTTTATGAGATAAAAGAGGCAATTAAGGTTTTGAAAGAGGTGCCTCAACCTAAATTTGACCAAAGCGTGGAGCTTTCTCTAAAATTAGGTATTGACCCCAAAAAAACAGAACAGTCAGTGAGGGGCAGTGTTGTTTTACCTTATGGGACAGGCAAGAAAAAGAGGGTTCTGGCCTTTTGCGAGGATGAGAAATTAACCCAAGAGGCCAAAGAGGCCGGCGCTGATTTTGTTGGCCTTAAGGATTTGATAGAGAAAATAGAAAAGGGTTGGATGGAATTTGATGCTGTCCTTTGTTCGCCTAATGTAATGCGCCAGATAGCCAAGTTAGGGAGGATTTTAGGCCCGCGCGGGCTAATGCCCAGCCCAAAGGCAGGGACAGTTAGCAATGAAATAGGCAGGGCAGTCCAAGAGATAAAAAAGGGAAAAGTAGAATTCAAGAACGATAAGGATGGGGGTATTCATTTAGCAGTAGGCAAAATCTCTTTTTCAGAGCAGGAAATCGAAGAAAATATTTCTTGCCTGATAGAAGCAGTAAAGAAAAAGAAACCAGCCGGGCTGAAAGGGCATTATATTCAAAGCCTGGCTATTTCCAGCACAATGGGCCCAGGACTTAAAATAACCAAGCGCTAATTACAGAAGGATAATTTTAAAACCAACAATGCCTAAAGTCAGTTTTGAGAAAAGAGGAATAGTAGAGGAGATAATCAAAAGAATTTCCGGCTCTTCGGCTTTACTGATTGCTAATCATCAGAGGTTGACCGTTGCTGAAGTTGAAGAGTTGAGAGAGAAGCTTGCTTCTATTTCTGCGTCTTATTTCGGCGTAAAGAATACCCTTTTTAAGATAGCTTTGCGAAGAATTAAAAGGAATGTCTCTCTTGATTTAAGCGGACAAACAGGTGTTTGTTATGGAGGCAGTATTGAAGAATTGGCACGGGTTTCCGTTGGTTTTAAGGCCAAACACCCGAATTTTAATATCCAGGGAGGAATAATCGGCGATGATTTTTTTTCTCCCCAATATATTGAGAAGATTGCCGCTTTGCCATCTAAGGAAGTAATAATTGCTATGTTTTTAAACCTTATCCAGTCTCCTTTAACTAATTTTACCTACATATTAAAAGAGCATTTAAGAAGACTGGTGAGGGTGATAGAGGAATTAAGAAAGCAGAGAACAGGTAACAGATAACAGAATTTTTCTGAGTTCTGTCTCCTGACAAGAGGGAGGAGCAATGACTGAAGAAAAAAAGCAAATCAAAGAAAACGCAGAGAAAGGCAAAGAGGAAGGAGCAGTTTCGCAGGATAAAGAATCAGAGATACCTGCCGAGAAAAAAAAGAAAAAGGAAGAGGACAAAGAGAGGAAACCTATTTCTCAAGAGAAAAAAGAAGAGGCATCTCTCAGCCAGAGATTAAAGGATGTGGTTGGTGCCATCGAGAAAATGACCCTAATTGAACTTTCAGAGTTGGTGAAGACCTTAGAGGAAAAATTTGGCGTTTCTGCGGCAGCGCCGGTAGTAGCGGCTCCGGGGGTTACCTCTGTTGCCTCTAAGGAAAGCCCTAAAGATGAAGAAAAGAGTAGTTTTGAAGTAGTTCTCACCACCGTGGGAGATAAAAAGATCCAGGTGATTAAAGAGATTAGAGCAGTTACTACCCTGGGATTAAAGGAGGCAAAGGATTTAGTAGAGCAGGCCCCCCAGACAGTAAAGAAGGATGTTAACAAAGAAGAGGCAGAAGAGATAAAGAAAAAATTAGAGGCTGTAGGGGCGAAGGTAGAGGTAAAGTGAGAGGTCCCAAGTCTCAATGACCAATGACAAATATCGTTGCAATAACCAATAACCAAGATACAAGATACAAACAAATTCCAATAACCAATAACCAAACCGGGATAATAGTTATTGGGGCTTAAGCAGCTTTGGCAGAATGCCAAAGTTAAGTATTATGATTAAAAGAAAAACTTTTTCTCGTATCCCCGAGGTTTTAAAACTGCCAAATTTGGTAGAAGTGCAGACCAAGTCTTTTCGTGATTTTCTGCAGATTGATTCCTTGCCTCTTTCGAGGAAGAAACGAGGGCTCCAGGAGGCTTTTCTCAGATTTTTCCCTGTTGAAAGTTCGGATGGCAAGCTTAGATTAGAATTTATAAGTTACTCTATTGGGATGCCCAAATATTCTATTAAGAAATGCTGCAGTCAAGGATTTACTTATTCCGGGTCTTTAAAGATAAAGGTCCGTTTGGTAAGCAAAGAACCCTCAATACCTACTCAGGAAGAGGAAATCTATCTTGGGGAGGTTCCTTTAATGACTTCATCAGGGACATTTATTATCAATGGTGTAGAGAGAGTGATTGTAAATCAATTGCATCGTTCGCCGGGAATTTGCTTTGAGCAAACGAGCCAGGGTGAGGGCAAACAAGTTTTTTATGCTCGCATTATCCCTTGTTACGGGGTCTGGATAGAAATAGAACTTCAGCCCACTAACATTTTATATGCCTATTTTAATCGTCGCCATAAGCTATTGGCTACTTCCTTATTAAAAATTTTAGGATGTGCTTCTAATGACGAAATTATTCAATTATTTTGTTCTACTGAAGCAATTAAAATAGGAGGGCACTTTTCTTCGCGAAGATTACTCAACAGAGTTAGTGCTGAGACAGTGCTGAACAAAGAGGGGGATGTTATTATTTCCCCAGGGCAAAAGATAGACCAATCTTTGTTGACCAAGCTTATTCATCAGAGTTCTCTGGGAGCATTGGATTCTGTGCGGGTCTTTACTGCGAAGGATACTCAGGAATTTGAAAGCGATGAAGTAAAGAGCCTCATTAATACCTTGAGCAAAGACCCCTATCCGAGTTTTGAAGCAACTTTGATGGATTTATACCAGAAGATTAGACCTGATGATCGCCAAGATTTTGAGAGCGCCAAACTTTGGAGAGACCAACTGCTTTATGACCCCCGCCGATATGACCTGGGAGAGGCAGGTAGGTTTGTAATCAACAGAAAATTGAATCTTTCTGTTCCTTTAAGCAAAAGAACTCTTACCAAAGAAGATGTGGTGGAGGCGATTAACTATCTATTTAAACTAAAACAGGGTAAAACAGAGGTTGACGATATCGACGATTTAGGCAACCGACGAGTCCGAACAGTAGGAGAGTTACTGCAGGAGCAATTTCGTTTTTCTCTGGCCAGGTTGCGAAGAGCGATAGAAGAGAAGATGGCTTTCTTGCCACGCGGTCATAAGAAAAGTGTCTCTCGTAGTTCCAAAGGGGAAGTCAAGCCGCATAGTTTAATTAATCATAAAATAATCTCAGAGAGCATTAAGGACTTTTTTGCCCGCAGCCAACTCTCTCAATTTATGGACCAGACCAATCCCTTAGCTGAACTCACTCATAAGAGGCGCCTGAGCGCCCTTGGCCCAGGCGGGCTTACCCGCAAACGTGCCGGTTTTGAGGTGCGTGATATCCATCCGTCCCACTATGGTCGCATCTGTCCTATTGAAACCCCTGAAGGTCCTAATATTGGTCTGATCGTTTCTTTAAGCACATACGCCAGAGTAAATAGATTTGGTTTTCTGGAGACCCCTTATAGAAAAGTAGAGAAGAAGCGAGTTACCTCTATTATTGAGTATCTTTCCGCTGATAGAGAGGGTAAATATGCTATTGCTCAGGCAAATGCCCGCCTGAATGAGCAGGGCTGTTTTCTTGACCCCTATATTTCTTGTCGTTTAGGAGGGAATTTTTCAAAACTCCCTCCTCATAAGATAGACTATATGGATGTTTCTCCAAAACAGTTGATAAGCATAGCCGCTGGTTTAATTCCTTTTTTAGAGCACGATGATTCTAATCGGGCTTTGATGGGTTCGAATATGCAGCGTCAATCTGTTCCTCTTCTTTTTCCTGAACCTCCCTTGGTAGGAACCGGCTTGGAAAAGAAGATAGTCGAGGATTCGGGAGCCGCTTTGATTGCTTTACAAGATGGAAAGGTAGAGAGTGTATCTGCTGATGAAATTGTAATAAGCCCTGTTAAAAAAGACTCTCGGGGAGAGCTCTCGTCTGAGGTTTCTAACGGGGTTTATAAATTAAGAAAGTTTGAAAGAAGCAATGCCTCTACCTGCATAAATCAAAGACCAATTGTTAGGGAAGGAGGAAGGATAAAGAAAGGGCAAATTATTAGCAGTGGGCCTTCTGTTGAAGGCGGAGAGTTATCCCTGGGGAGAAATCTCTTGGTTGCTTTTATGCCCTGGCGGGGATTTAATTTTGAGGATGCTGTGTTGATTAGTGAGGAGGTAATCAAGGAGGATTTGTATACCTCTATTTCCATAGAGCAATTTGAAATAGAGTGTCGGGAAACTAAATTAGGCCCAGAAGAAATTACTCGCGATATTCCTAATATGAGTGAAGAAGCTCTCAAGAAGTTGGATGAAAATGGGATTGTGCACCTCGGAGCAGAGGTAGGTCCGGGAGATATTTTGGTGGGAAAGGTTGCCCCCAAAAGTGAAAGCGAACTTTCTCCCGAAGAGAGGTTATTGAGGGCAATATTTGGCGAGAAGGCAAGTGATGTAAAGGATGTTTCTCTGGTTGTCCCTCCGGGGGTTAAAGGGGTAGTAATTGATATAAAGATTTTTGAGCATTTACAGAAGAAGAGTAGAAAAGAGAAAACTAAGGAGCTTATTCAGATTGAAAAAATTCAAAAGCAAGCTAGGGCCGCTAAACGAGAAATAAAGAGGACAATGGTTGAGGCGATAAAAAGGGTGCTGATCGGAGAGCAGTTGCAAGGAGATTTGTTGGACAGAAAAGGCAAGATTATTTTTAAAAAGGGCAAGCTCATTACTGGTGATCTCTTTCCTAAACTTTTGAATTATCTCTTTGCTCTTAAGATTTCTTCCTCTAAAGAAAAGGAGGTTATGGAGATTGAGGAAACATATCGTCAAAGGACCCAGCAGATTGACAGTCAAGAGAGAGAAGAAATAAATAGATTGAAGAGGGGGGATGAACTCCCGACCGGGGTTTTGAAGAAGATTATAGTTTCGGTTGCCTGCAAGAAGAAGCTTTCTGTAGGAGATAAGATGGCTGGTCGGCATGGGAATAAAGGAGTGGTGGCTAAGATCCTGCCTGAGGAAGATATGCCGTTTCTGCCTGATGGGACCCCGGTACAGATAGTTTTGAATCCTCTGGGGGTGCCTTCACGGATGAATCTTGGTCAGATTCTGGAGACGCATTTAGGTTGGGCAGCAAAGGTTTTAAATACCTATTATGCTTCTCCGGTATTTGATGGAATTAGCGAGGAGCAGATAAGAGAAGAGTTGAAAAGAGCAGGGCTGCCCGAGGATGGAAAGGTTGCTTTGTTTGATGGGATAACTGGCAAGGCATTTGATGAGAAAGTGACTGTTGGCTATATTTATATGATGAAGTTAAATCATCTGGCGGAGGATAAGATTCACGCCCGTTCTGTTGGTCCTTACTCCTTGATTACTCAACAACCTCTGGGAGGAAAAGCCCAGTTTGGTGGACAGCGTTTTGGGGAAATGGAGGTCTGGGCCTTGGAGGCTTATGGAGCAGCTTACACCTTGCAGGAATTGCTTACCGTAAAGAGTGATGATGTGCTCGGCCGGAGAGAATGTTTTTCATTCAGAAACCCCGGAGTCGTTTAATGTTTTAATAAAAGAACTGCAAGGATACAGAAAACAGATAACAGGAGACAGATTTTTTCTATAGACTGTAAACTGTCCTCTGGCTAAAATTATGGCTTTCCATTTTGATAGTATAAGTATTGGTTTAGCTTCTCCTGAAAAAATTAGGTCGTGGTCAAGAGGAGAGGTGAAGAAACCGGAGACGATTAATTACCGCACATTTAAGCCCGAAAAGGATGGTCTATTTTGCGAGAAGATATTTGGCCCGGTAAAGGATTGGGAGTGTAGTTGCGGAAAATATAAAGGGATTAAGCATAAAGGGGTTATTTGTGACCGTTGCGGGGTAGAGGTTACTTATTCCCGTGTTCGTCGGGAGCGAATGGGTCATATTGAATTAGCCGCTCCGGTTTCTCATATTTGGTTTTTTAAGGTTCTTCCAAGTGCTATCGGCAGTTTATTAGAAATGAGTGTTCAGGATTTAGAGAAGGTACTTTATTATGAGAAGTATATAGTTATTGACCCTGGCGAGACTTCTTTTAAACCAAAGCAACTTCTGAATGAAGAGGAGTATCAGCAGGCATTAAGGCAAAACCTGAAATTCACCCCGTTAGAGAAATCTCCAAAACAGAATAAGAGTAGTGTTCGCAGTATTAAAGAGCGAACAGAGGATTCACCAAGGGAGTTCAGGGCTAAAATGGGAGCAGAAGCGATAAAGGAACTTTTGTCCAGGGTTGATCTAGGACGTATGTCTTCTCGTTTGCGCAAAGCTCTCGCCTCCCATAAAGCGGAGAATAAAGGACTTGTTAGGGGAGGATATAAATCAGGCACAAACAAACACAAGATAATCAAGACATTGAAGATTGTAGAGGCATTTAGGCAATCAGATAACAAACCTGAGTGGATGATTTTAGAGGTCCTTCCGGTAATCCCGCCGGATTTAAGGCCACTGGTAGCTTTAGATGGAGGAAGATTTGCTACTAGTGACCTGAATGATTTATATCGGCGGGTCATCAATAGAAATAATCGCCTAAAGCGACTTATGGAATTAGATGCCCCAAGCATTATTATTCGCAATGAGAAAAGGATGCTCCAGGAAGCAGTAGATGCTCTCTTGGATAACGGAAGACATGGGCGCGTAATAATGGCTAATAACCGACCCTTAAAGTCTTTAAGTGACGCCCTGCGTGGGAAACAGGGGAGATTTCGTCAGAATTTATTAGGGAAAAGGGTTGATTATTCAGGTAGGGGAGTGATTGTTGTTGGGCCTGAGCTTAAGCTTCATCAGTGCAGCATCCCCAAAAAGATGGCTCTGGAGTTATTCAAGCCCTTTATTATTAAAAGATTAAGAGATAGAGATTTTGTCCATACTATTAAAGGGGCCCGAAAAATGGTAGAGAAGGTGTGCCAGGAGGTGTGGGATATTTTAGAAGAGGTAATTAAAGAACATCCTGTTTTATTAAACCGCGCTCCTACTTTGCATCGTTTAGGAATTCAAGCCTTTCAACCTCTGCTTACAGAAGGAGATGCTATTCGCATTCACCCTTTAGTGTGTACTGCATTTAATGCTGATTTTGATGGGGACCAGATGGCTATTCATATTCCCTTATCTATTGAAGCCCAAACAGAGTCGCGCCTATTGATGTTATCAGCCAATAATATTCTTTCCCCGGCTAATGGTAAGCCGATTGCTGTTCCTTCCCAGGATATGGCTCTGGGCTGTTATTATTTAACCAAATCTAGATATAATAAGGAATCAGAGAGAATCCTTACTTTTAGTAATTTAGAAGAAGTAGTTGTTGCTTTTCAAAATGAGAAGATTGGTTTGCATTCCTGGATAAAAATAGAGGACGCAAAAGGGAAGAGAGAAGACAGAAGACAGAAATTAATTACTACTACTGTAGGTAGAGTTTTATTCAACCAAGTTCTCCCTGAAGGATTTGGGTTTATTAATGAAGTCGTCGATAAATCTAAATTGAAAGAGATAATTTCTACCTGCTTGCGTAAATTCGGTCAGGGGCAAACCGTACTCCTTTTGGATCGTTTAAAGAAAATCGGGTTTGAATATGCTACTTTTTCCGGACTTTCGATTGCGATAAGCGATGTAAAAATTCCTGCTCAGAAGGAGAAATATATAAAAGAAGCTCGAGAAAAACTTGCCGAGATTAATAAACAGTACCAGAAAGGATTAATTACTAAAGGTGAAAGGCATAATAAACTCGTTGATATCTGGACGCACACCAGCGATGAGGTTGCTGATTTAACATTTAATGGCTTGGGAGATTTTAATTCCTTATTTATGATGGCTGATTCCGGGGCGCGTGGCTCCAAACAACAAATTAGACAATTAGCAGGAATGCGAGGATTGATGGCTAAGCCCTCGGGAGAGATTATTGAGAATCCAATCATTGCTAATTTTCGGGAAGGGCTTACTGTACTTGAGTACTTTATTTCTACCCATGGTGGACGCAAGGGATTGGCTGATACTGCTCTCAAGACCGCTGATGCAGGTTATTTAACCCGACGTCTTATTGATGTGGCTCAGGATGTAATTGTTACAGAGGAGGATTGCGGGACTCTAAACGGAGTTTTTGTTTCCGCCATTATTGAGGGAGATAAGGTTGTAACCAGCTTGAAAGAGAGAATAGTAGGCAGGGTTGCCGTGGATAGGATTGTCAATGTAGTAAACGACAAAGTGATGCTCACCTGTGAGGCAAAAAAAGGGGTTTGTGCTAAGTGCTATGGTCGGAATTTGGCTACCGGTAGGTCAGTGGAGTTAGGAGAAGCAGTGGGGATTATTGCTGCTCAGTCCATTGGAGAACCAGGGACGCAGTTAACGCTTAGGACATTCCATATTGGAGGGACAGCCAGTCGGGTAGTTGAGCGCTCTTTTGTTAAAGTCAAAAACAAAGGGATAATTAAATATCATAATTTAAAGACCGCCAGGATGCATGAAGGAGACTTGATTGTTCTCAGTCGCTCTGGGCAGATAAGCATTCAGGACAAAGAAGGTCGGGAATTAGAAAAGCATGTTGTTCCCTTAGGAGCGATAATAGCCGAGGAGAATAAAGAAGTAGAGAAAGGAAAGATAGTGGCTAAATGGGACCCTTATAATCTGCCAATATTAACAGAAGTAAACGGAATGGTGAGATTTGAAGACATAAAGAAGGGCGTAACTATGCACGAGGTACGAAATCCTTCTACCGGGGTGACTGAACGGGTAATAGTTGATTATAGAAGGGAGGACCTGCATCCACAGATTATTATTCAAAATAGGAAGGGAGATATTCTTGCTTTTTATCCTCTTCCGGCACAGGCACATATTGCTGTCGAGAACGGTCAGCAGGTACACAGTGGTGACCTTTTGGCTAAGATCCCTCGGGGGATTTCTAAAACCAGGGATATTACTGGGGGGCTCCCGCGCGTGGCTGAGCTCTTTGAAGCCCGCCAGCCAAAAGACCCGGCAATTATTTCCGAGATTGACGGCGTGGTGGAATTAGAGGAATCTATACGAGGAGAAAGAAAGATTATAATTAGCAACCCGGCCGGAACCAAGAAGGAATATCTTATTCCCCATGGTAAGCGTTTAGATGTCTATCGCGGAGACCATGTTACTGCGGGACAACAACTTACTGAGGGCTCTATTGTTTTACAGGATATCTTGAAGGTTTCCGGTTTTAAGAGATTGCAGGAATGCCTGGTAAATGAAATTCAGGAGGTTTATCGCGTTCAGGGAGTGGAGATTAATGATAAGCATATTGAGATAATTATTCGCCAGATGCTAAAAAAGGTAAAGATAGAAGACCCCGGAGACACCAAGTTTTTAACTGGTTCACAGGTAGACCGCTTTGAATTTGAGGCTGAGAATGAGAAGATGCGCAAGGAAAATAAACGTTTAGCCCAGGCCTCTTTAGTTTTGTTAGGGATTACTCGTTCTTCTTTGGCTACCGAGAGTTTTATTTCCGCCGCCAGTTTTCAAGAGACTACCCGTATTCTTAGCGAAGCCAGCATAGCTAGAAAACGAGATGATCTATTGGGCTTGAAGGAGAATGTAATTATGGGTCACCTTATCCCCGCAGGGACAGGGTTTAAGTGAAACCACGATTTAGCGAGACGAAGCCGAAGCTAAATCGTATGGTTGAACTTACCCTGTTAAATAATTTCGCTGAAGGCGGAATTCCGCCGTAGGCGGATTTAACAGGGTTCAATTCGCCCAACAAACTTATGTTCGCTTGCACTCCATAAGTTTGGGGCTCATTGAATGGGACGATCAATCAAGAAAGGGCCTTATGTGGATAGGGGATTATTAGAAAAGATAAACAGATT
Source organism: Candidatus Omnitrophica bacterium 4484_213 (assembly GCA_002085025.1). Classification (GTDB taxonomy): domain Bacteria; phylum Omnitrophota; class 4484-213; order 4484-213; family 4484-213; genus 4484-213. The sequence goes on along the minus strand of MZGK01000021.1, from coordinate 5,714 downwards.
AAGAAATAGCAGAGAAAAAAAGGCGATCAAGACCTGGTCGCGTCGTTCAACAATAATTCCGGAGTTTGTCGGATATACCTTTCTTGTTCATAATGGAAAGAGTTTTATCCCCGTGTTTGTTTCTGAAAATATGGTAGGGTATAAATTGGGTGAGTTTGCTCCTACGCGTATCTTTAAAAAACACGGTTCAAAGACAGAAAAATCAAAGGATAAGAAATGACCGAACTTTGGCAAGTGCCAAAGTTCGTAAAATTCCAAATCCCAAATTACAAATCACAATTGCCCCTGTTAAATACCACTTCGTGGCAATTTCGCCTCTGGCGGAATTATTTAACAGGGTGAACCAAAATTACAATGATTGAACAAAGAATAACAAGAGAATGCTCTTAAGTAGTTGTTTTGGTCATTGGTTATTGTAATTTGGTGCTTGTTTGTAATCTGGTGCTTGTAATTTGGTGCTTCTCAACTTTGGTAAGGCCAAAGTTGAGTTATTATGCTTGCCTCCGCAAAAGGAAAATACTTGAAGGGAAGCCCTTATAAAGTAAGAAAGGTCATTGACCTAATTCGGGGAGAGAGGGTAGATAAGGCTTTAGCGATATTAGAGGCTACCAACAAAAGAGCAGTCTATTGTGTTCAAAAGGTTTTAAAATCAGCAATCAGCAATGCCCAACAAAAGGAGAAAGAAATAGGTCCCAAGGATATTTATATTGCCAAGATAGTTGCCGAGGATGGTCCGCGCCTAAAGAGGTTTAAACCGAAGGCAATGGGCAGGGCAACACCGATATTGCACCGCACAGTGCATTTGTATGTAGAGTTAGATAGGAAATAAGTTCGCTAAGGAAAAAAGGGTTAGCGAGGGGTAGGAAGGGAGTTTTTCATTCCCTTTCTAGCCCTTACTAACCTATACTAACCCCTGTTAACCCATAGTCAAGGGAGTCAAAATGAAAAAGCTATTTTCGGTTATTGGTTTGCGGTTATCGGTTTCCGCTTTTTTGTTTCTTCTGTTTTCTGTCTTTTGCCCGCTACCCTCTACCTGTACCCCGCTACCCGCTTCTGCTGATGAAATAAAAATCCGCACTATTGTAACCCCAATAGGTTCTCAAAGTGAGTTAGGGGACTTGCCCAAAGGGCAAGTATAATGGGGAGCAGCAGGATTGATGGTATGTATTGGAGAAAACCGGTAGAAGAAGGAGGATATGATAATAAAACCGGAGGATTTAAGATTATGCCCGATGGCAGTAAAGAAGAGATAAGCTTTAATGCTAATGATGTAGTTATCTTCAAGGATACCTATCCCACAGGTAACCCCAATCATCAGTATGATTATACCGCTGGCTGGGATAGCCAAAGTGATACTGTCTATGAGGTGAGGGGAGTTGGTAGGGAAGGAGGATTTAGTGATTGTGAGATTGTTGAGAAGGAATGCTGCCAGTACTCCGGCTCAATTAGTTGTGATGTTTCCTGTCCCTCAGATAAATGGTTAATAAGTGGTGGTGGAGAATGTAGTGGTCATCTGTCGACTAGTGCCAATGGCATCCAGAAATCATATCCAAAAACTGCTGGAAAGGCGGAACTTGGCATATTTATGGACCGGGACTATATTGGGAATCAAGCCCAGATGGGAATGCCTGCGTAAAAGCTTACGCCCTCTGCTGCTAATTAGGAAAATTGGGGACACGGAAATTAGGGACGTGCACATTTCTTCTTAGACAGGCAATAATCATTAAAACACTGTCCGAAGTAAATGTCCGAAGTTTCGCTTCGGACAGAATGCCAAATTTCTACTTTTAATATTGCCGGCCGTTATGCCGATGAAAAATTTGAGTTTTATAAGAGGTATAATAAAAGAGAATCTGCCCAGAAATATTTGAAGATAACTCAAAGTTTATTCTTATGGTTAAAAGAAGAATTGCAAAAAAAGCAAGCAAAATCGTCAAACGATATGTTCAGAGATTATCTCAGGAAGATGCTTTTCCTATAAATCAAGTAATTATCTTTGGTTCGCAGATAAATGGAAGAAAAAAGTGGAGCGACATTAATGTTTGCATTGTCTCGCCTAAGTTTAAAGATAGTCTTCAAACATTAGAATATTTGGAGCAAAAGGAAAGGTGAAGAGGTCCGCCAAGGATTAGAGCCGATCGGATTTTCGTCCAAAGAGTTTAAAACAAGAAGATAGTTTAATTCAAGAGATTAAAAAGAAAAGGGATAGAATTAAAGTTTTTAATCTCGATGAAATAATTCAGGAGCCAAATGGGACAGAAGATATTACCCTTAAGCAATCGCTTGATTCTGACCAAGCAGTGGCGGTCAAAGTGGTTTGACAGAAAACAATACGCCCAGTTTCTTTATGAGGATATCCTTATCCGCCGCTATATTAAAAAGAAACTCTTGCATAGTGGAATCTCTAAGATTGAGATAAGTCGCCTTGGCGATAAGGTTAAAATTGATATTTATCCAGCCAAGGCAGGGATAATTATTGGCAGAAGGGGGCAGGAGATTGACCGCTTGAAAGAGGACATTTATAATTTGATAAAAAGAGATGTTTATATTGATATAAAGGAAATGAAAGAAGTAGAAACAGATGCCCAATTAATTGCCGAAGGAGTGGCTTTTCAGTTAGAGAAACGAGTTCCCTTTCGGCGGGCAATGAAGAAGGCAATTAGTTCAGCCCTAAGCCATGGCATAAGAGGAATAAGAATAGTTTGTACAGGGAGATTAGCCGGAGCAGAGATTGCTCGTAGCCAGGGATATCGCGAGGGAAAGATCCCTTTACATACCTTCAAGGCGAATATTGATTATGGATTTTGGGAGGCCCACACTACTTATGGCATAATCGGAGTAAAGGTATGGGTTTATAAAGGGGAAGAGATTAATAAGAAGCTAAACCAAAGTTCTTTTGGTTCAGAGAGCAAATTTTTAAACAAGGCTTCTCGAGAAAAATCAAAATGGAAACCTAAAAACTGAGGAACTAAAAAACGGAAGAACAAAATTCTTTAGTTCTTATGTTCTTCAGTTCTTATAACAATGTTAATGCCAAAGAGAGTTAAATACCGTAGAATCCAGCGGGGCCGTCGCAAGGGGATAAGTACAAAAAGTTGCCAGCTTAATTTTGGTAAATATGGTTTGAAAGCAATCGAGTGTGGCTGGTTTAGGGATAATCAGATTGAAGCCGCCCGTGTGGCTTTAACCCGTAAGGTTCAACGGGGAGGAAAGATCTGGATAAGGGTTTTCCCGGATAAACCAGTAAGCAAGAAACCAGCGGAAACAAGGATGGGTAAAGGAAAGGGGACGCCCGACCATTGGGTTTGTGTAGTTCGGCCAGGAAGGGTTTTATTTGAAATAGAAGGGGTTCCTCGGGAGTTAGCCCGCGAGGCAATGCGGCTTTGTGCTCATAAATTGCCTTTTCGAACGGAGTTTGTAGAACGGTAAATGAAACTCAGATTTGCGAAACACTTTGTGCTTCGCAGATCTGTTAGTTGAATTTACCCTGTTGAATAATTTCGCTGAAGGCGAAATTCCGCCGGAGGCGGATTTAGCAGGGTTCAATGCGTTCAAATAACCTACGTCGTGCTCCGCACTTCCGTAAGTTATGAACTTATTGAATGAAAGCGAAAGAATTGCGAGAATTAACCAAAGAAGAATTGACGCAGAAATTAGAGGCTTTGAGAAGAGAACTCTTTATTTTAAGACAAAAGATGAAAACAGGGAAGCTTGAAAAGTTTGCTCAAATTAAGCAGATGAGAAAAGATATTGCGCGGGTCTTAACTCTACAAAGAGAGAGGAAAAACCCTACAAAGAGAGAGGAAAAATGAGCAAGCGTAAGGAAAGGACAGGAATAGTAGTAAGCGATAAAATGGATAAAACCAGAGTGGTGAAGGTTATGCGTTTAGTTAAACACCCGGTTTATAATAAGATAATCAAGAAGTTTTCCAAACTCAAGGTTGATGACCCAGAGAATAAAAGCAAAATAGGGGAGAAAGTGAAGATTAGAGAAACGCGTCCTTTGTCCAAAGACAAGAGGTGGAGGATAGTAGAAATTAGCAAATGACGAAACCCGAATGATGAAAGGGGGAAATTAAACTCATTCCTTAATTGGTCGGTGAGGAATTCGTCATTGTTTAAGTGATGATTCAAATGCGCACAATTTTGACAGTTGCTGATAATTCAGGGGCAAAGAAGGTTTCTTGTATTAAAGTATTGAAGCGGGGCAATCGGAAATATGCTTCCGTGGGGGATATTATTATCAGCAATGTAAAAGAGGTAATTCCGGGAAGTACGATAAAAAAAGGAGAGGTAGTTAGGGGGGTAGTAGCGAGGACAAAGAGTCCGGTTCGTCGAGAGGATGGTTCTTATTTGCGGTTTGATTCTAATGCTGTGATTCTCGTCGATGCCCAGAATAATCCGCGAGGAACGCGGGTTTTTGGCCCGGTTGCTCGCGAATTGCGAGATAGAGGATTTACTAAAATTATCTCCTTGGCACCAGAAGTGGTATAGCCCAAAAGTAGAGAGTAACAAGAAAACTATCAACTGATTACGAGTCTCTTACGAATTTACGAATAAAAGCATTCGTATAGATTAGTAAATTTGTAGATGTTTCTCTGCTCGCTACTTACAGGAATGAAATGCTGCAAATAAAAAAAGGCGATTTAGTCATTGCTGTTGCCGGAAAGAATAAAGGAATGAAGGGAAAGGTTTTGAAGGTTTTTCCTCCCAAAAGGAAAGTTCTTGTAGAGGGGGTAAATATAGTTAAAAAAGTCACTCGTCCAAGCCAGAGAAATCCCCAGGGAGGGATTATTTCTCAAGAGGCTCCCTTAGATATTTCTAATGTGATGCTTTTTTGCCCGAGATGTTCACGAGGAACAAGGTTTAGGACAGAAATTCTTAAAGACGGCTCTAAGATAAGAGTGTGTAGGGGGTGCGGAGAGAAGATATAGAAATCACCAGCACACCAGGGAGGAAAAAAGGGTTAGTATGGGTGATAAGGGGGTGGTAAGGTTTAGAAAGGGAATGGGAAACTCCCCTACTACCCCTTGTTAACCCTTACTATCCCTTTCTAACCCCTGTGGTTTTCTGGTGAGTTGGTAACCTTAATATGACTAAGAAATATATTCCCAGACTGTTAAAGAAATATAGAGAGGAGATTGTTCCTCAAATGGTAAAGAAATTTGGCTATAAGAATAGGATGCAAACCCCATATCTGGAGAAGATTGTTATAAATGTGGGTTCGGGAGAGGGGAGCGCGGTTTTAGACCAGATAGCCAAAGAGCTCGCTCTTATTAGCGGGCAAAAACCTATAAAAACAAAAGCGAAGAAGTCTATTTCTAATTTTAAAATTAGAAAGGGGATGAGCGTAGGATGTAAGGTTACCTTAAGGAAAAAAAGGATGTATGAATTTTTAGACCGTTTGGTGAATGTTGCTTTACCCCGAGTCAAAGATTTTTCGGGGCTAAAGGATGTTTTTGACCAGCAAGGGAATTATACACTGGCTATAAAAGAACAGATTACTTTTCCGGAAATTGACATAGATACAGTAGATAAAATACGAGGTATGGATATTACGATTGTAGTTGCTAATAATAAGACCAAACAAGAAGCAAAAGAGTTATTGACAATGTTTGGAATGCCGTTTAAGACGCGGAATGTAAATAGTCGCGAATAAAAATAGACGAATTCCCGCGAATATTAGCGTCTCAGATTCGCGGAAATTCGCGTTT
>MZGK01000020.1 GCA_002085025.1 Candidatus Omnitrophica bacterium 4484_213 | reverse complement strand
CTTTAATTTTTTGTTTTCAGAAACAGAAAGAAAACCACAATGTCAAAAGAATCAAAGATTTACAAAAATTCGCCAAAAAAAGTCCACATCCGAACCTTCGGCTGTCAGATGAATGAATACGACTCCGAGGTAATCAAGACCAATCTTCTCCAAAGAGGTTATTTATTTACAGAAGAGTCCGAGGAAGCGGATGTAATTTTGGTTAATGGCTGTTCTGTGCGCGAGCACGCCGAAGAGCGGCTTTGGAGAAATTTAGAAAATCTAAGGAGATTAAGAGAGGAAAAACCAGAGCTGATTTTTGGCGTTTTGGGTTGCATTGCCCAGAATCATAAAGAAAATATTTTTAAGAGATTTCCGTTTGTCAATCTTGTCTGTGGTCCGCACAACCTCCCCGAGATTTTCAATCATATTGAAAACTTAAACAGCCGAACTCGGATTTTAGCCGTAGATGAAGAGGAACGAGATTTAGAAAATTTTCACCTTACTTCCACACCTGGTGTGGAAGGGGGTTCTCCGAGAAGGGGTTATGTTTTGATAATGAGCGGGTGTAATAATTTTTGCTCTTACTGCGTGGTTCCTTATCTGCGCGGGAGAGAAAAAAGCCGTAGAATGGAGAGCATTTTAGAGGAAGTGAGAATGCTCGTTGAAAGCGGTCATGAGGAGATAACACTTTTAGGGCAGAATGTGAATAGCTACAGGCTGCAAGCTACAGGCTGCAAGCTACAGGCTAAAAACAATAAAAATGATTTTGTTGAGTTACTTAGAGAAGTAAATAAAATTGATGGAGTGGAAAAGATTAGTTTTGCTACCAGTCATCCCAAGGATGCCTCTGAGGAGTTGTTTAAGGCAATGCGCGATTTGCCCAAGGTGGATAAATATTTACATCTGCCTTTTCAGTCCGGTTCAAACAGGATTTTAAAACTGATGCGACGGGGATATACACGCGAGGATTATTTAGGGCAAATAAAAAAATTGAAGGAGATCCTACCTCAGTGTAAAATATCTACTGATGTTATTGTTGGTTTTCCGGGGGAGAGAGAAGAGGATTTTCAAGAGACAAAGGAATTGATGGAGGAAGTCAAATTTGATAATGCCTACATCTTTAAATATTCGCCCCGTCCGGGAACAGCAGCAGCAAGACTTAGAGACGATGTTCCTCTGGAGATAAAAAAAGAAAGAAATCAGGTTTTGTTAGAACTGCAAAAGAGAATTGCGAGGAGAAAGAATGTTAAAATGTAGAAAGCATTTCCTTATTATTTTATTATTTTTACTTTTCTCTTTATCCTTTTCTCTTTGCCCTTTACCCGTTTTTGCTGAGACAGTAAGGGAGAGTTTTCAAGAGGTAGCCAAGAGTTTTTTAGAAGGTGATTATAGCAGAGCAATTAAATCCTCTTGGCGATTGAGAGAAGAGTTTCCCCATTCTCAATATGCCATTGAGGCAAAATATCTTGCCGGGCTTGCTTATCTTAAATTAAAAGGATATAAAAAAGCAGAGAAAATTTTTAAGGATTTATGCAAGGCTCGCCATAGCAAAGACAAATTTTATTTAGGGTTGGCTAATTCTTATTATTTGCAGGAAGATTGGGAGAGAGCTCTCTCTGTTTTGCAAGAGGCTTTGCGGAGATTTCCGAGCACAGAATTAAAGGGGGTAATCTATTTTAGATTAGGAAGGTGTAAGCAAAAGAAAGGAGAATGGGGGGCGGCGAAATACTATTTCACCAAACTTGTTCAAGAATTTCCTTTAGGTTTAGAGGCTAAAGAAGCAAAAAAGATTTTAGAAGAAGGAGAATTTTATTTTACAGTGCAACTCGGGGCTTTTACAGACAAGCAAAATGCCCAGAGGGTTAAATATCAATTAATCCAACAGGGCTATCCGGCTTATATCTCTGTTCTGGAGAAAGAGTGGCAGAGATTTTATCGCTTGCGCGTAGGAAGGTTTGGTTTGCGGCAAGAAGCAGAGGTGGTAAAGAAAAATTTAGAGAAGGAGGGCTATAAACCGAGGATATATCCGTAAAGAAGGAAAAAAGATAGTAGGCAGTAGGCAACGAGAAGAGAGAAGACAGAAAAGGATAAATTACAGAATGCAAAACAGGAATAATAAAGCGGTGGTTTTTTTGTTGGGTCCAACAGGTGTAGGGAAAAGCGAGGTTTCTATTTTGCTTGCCAAAGAGATTGGTGCCGAGATAATCTCTGCCGATTCAATGCAGGTTTATCGGGGAATGGATATTGGGACAGACAAGCTACAGGTTGCAAGCTACAGGTTGCAGGTCAAAAACCAAAAAGACAAAAAAATTCAGCCAGTTGTTATTAATGGAATCAATCATTATTTGATTGACATCGTTGAACCCAATGAGGAGTTTAATGTTGCCAAATTTATGGAGTTAGCCGAAGAGGCGATTAGACAGATTTATAAGAAGGGCAAAATTCCTTTAGTTGTTGGCGGCAGTGCGCTTTATATCTACAGTTTAATCAAAGGAATCTTTAAGACCCCACCAGATTTAAGAGCAAATCCAGAGCTAAAAATAGAGAGCGATGATAGGAATGCTCTATATAAGAAATTAGTAGAGATAGACCCCCAGGCGGCGGCCAAGATTCATCCCCGTAATCTACGCAGAGTTAGGCGAGCGCTTGAGGTCTATTATCAAACCGGCATTCCCTTTTCTCAATTAAACCAGCAAAGAGAGGGGATAGAAAAAAGATGTAAAATAATCAAGATTGGTTTAATCTCTCCGCGTCCTGAGCTCTACCAACAGGTTGAAGGACGGGTAGAAAAGATGTTTAAACAGGGATTAGTAGAGGAGGTTAAAAGGATAAAGGGCAAAATGGGAAAAACAGCCACTCAAGCCCTGGGCTATAGAGAGATTATTTCTTATTTAGACGGAAAATATTCTTTAGATGAGGCAAAAGATTTAATCAAGAAAAATACCCGCCATTTTGTCAAGCATCAACTTACCTGGTTTCGAAGGGATAAGGAAATTAACTGGATTGATGTTAAGGGTAAAGATAAAAATGAGATTGCAGAGGAAGTCAGAGGCAAGATTGACAGATTGATAAAGTTGTGATATTCTTAAGGAGATTAAAGGCGATGAGAATAAATGAGAATAAAATTGATAATTTAATCGCTGCAATAAGAAGGAGGGATATGAACGAGAAAGAAAGCTTGAAAAAATATGGAAGCAGTTTAGCAAGAATAAAGTCAAGAATTGGGTTTTATCCTACTTGTAAAGAAGGAGGAGCGAGGTGAACAAACTGAAATTAGGATTGCCCAAGGGGAGTTTGCAGGAGGCGACTCTTAGGCTTTTTAATAAAGCCGGGTTTTTTATTTCTCTCTCCGAGAGGTCTTATTATCCCTCTATTGATGATGAAGAAATAGAGGTGGTTTTATTTCGCTCGCAAGAGATTCCTCGCTATGTTGAAGACGGGGTAATTGACGCTGGGATTAGCGGCCGGCGACAGCGAAGAATTCAAAAATTAATAAAGTTGGGGATTTAGAAGGTAAGAGGATTTCTACGGAGTTAGTCCAGGTTACCAGGAGATACCTGCGTAAAAATAGAGTCCAAGCAAAGGTGGAGTTTTCCTGGGGGGCGACCGAGGTAAAACCGCCCCTGCTTGCCGACGCTATTGTGGAGGCTACTGAGACTGGCGAGAGTTTGCGGGCAAACAATCTGCGTATCATTGATGTCCTTCTGGAAAGCACGCCGCGTTTGATTGCCAACAAAGAGGCTTATCGAAATGAATGGAAGAAAAAGAAGATAGAAAACATTGCTCTGCTTTTAGAGGGGGCAATATCTGCGCTTCAGAGAGTAGGGCTAAAGATGAATGTTCCTGAGAGTTGTCTATCTAAGGTTCTTGGACTCTTACCGGCGCTCAGGAAGCCTACTGTTTCTTCACTTAGCCATAAGGGCTGGTTTGCTATTGATACAGTAGTTGAAGAAAAGGTAGTCCGTGAGCTCATTCCTAAGTTGAAGCAAAACGGCGCTGAGGGGATAATTGAGTATCCATTAAATAAAGTTATAGCATGAAAAAGCGGGCAATTAGAAATTTAGATGTAGAAAATAAGCGGGTTTTGGTGAGGGTGGATTTTAATGTCCCATTAGATGAGAGTCTAAATATTACCGATGATAAAAGAATTCGCGCCGCTCTTCCCACAATTAATTACTTATTAGAAAGAAGGGCAAAGATTATCTTGATGAGTCATCTTGGGCGTCCCAAAGGCGAGGTTGTTGAGGATTTGCGGTTGAAACCGGTTGCTAAAAGATTAGAGGAGTTATTGGGACAAAAGGTTAAATTCTTAGATAATTGTATCGGTCCTGAAGTGAAATCAGCAGTAAGGACTATGCAATCCGGCGATATTATTTTGTTAGAGAATTTGAGGTTTCATAAAGAAGAGACAAAGAATGACCCGCAATTTTCACGCCAGTTGGCAAATTTAGGGGAAGTGTTTGTTCAGGACGCCTTTGGAGTGGTTCATCGGGCGCACGCATCAACTGTCGGGGTTACCCAGTTTCTGCCCTCAGTGGCTGGGTTTTTATTAGAAAAGGAGATTAGTTTCTTTTCTCAGATTTTAGCAGAGCCACAAAGACCCTTTGTGGCAATTTTAGGCGGAGCAAAGGTTTCCGATAAAATTGGCGTGATTGAGAACTTACTTCCTCGAGTAGATAATATCTTAATCGGCGGTGGAATGGCTTATACCTTTTTAAAAGCAGAGGGATTAGATATTGGGAGTTCAAGATCAGAGCAGGGTAAACTCGGGATTGCCAGTAAACTTTTAGAAGAAGGAGGAGAAAAGATAATTCTTCCCTTTGACCATCTTATTGCCGATAAAGTTGATGCTTCTGCTCATCTTAAAACAGTAGAGAAAGAAATCCCTGCCGGCTGGTTGGGCGTGGATGTTGGTCGGCAAACTATTGCCCGGTTCAAGCAGATATTAAAGGAGGCAAGGACGATTGTCTGGAATGGGCCGCTGGGGGTCTTTGAGATTGCTCCCTTTGCCCAGGGGACAAAGGAGATTGCTGAGTTTATTGGGGATCTGCATTGTTTGAAGGTAATTGGTGGCGGTGATACTGCCGCGGCAATAGCCAAGTTTGGTTTGGAAGATAGGATGAACCATATCTCTACCGGCGGCGGGGCATCACTGGAATATTTGGAAGGCAAAGAGTTGCCGGGGATAGCAGCCCTTAAAGAGATTGCTGAAAATCCAGCAATCTCTAATCAAGCCCGCTGAAGTATTTTTCAGCGACCTTTTAAAGATGCGTAAGCTGATAATTGCTGGAAATTGGAAGATGCACAAGACGACCTTGGAGGCAATAAACTTAGTTAATGCCTTAAAAAGGGAGCTCTATAACATAGAGAATGTGGATATTGTTGTTTGCCCACCATTTACTGTTTTAAATGAAGTGAGCGAGGTAATTCAGGATTCTAATATTGCTTTAGGCGGACAGGATGTTTTTTGGGAGGAAGAGGGAGCGTTCACCGGCGAGGTCTCGGCAAGGATGCTTAAGGATGTTGGCTGCAAATATGTGGTTATCGGACATTCGGAGCGACGGAAGTATTTTGGTGAGACAGATGAGATAGTGGGGAAAAAAATAAGAGCGGCATTAAAAGAAGAATTAATTCCCTTTGTTTGTATTGGGGAAAGTTTAAAGCAGAGAGAGGGAGGGGAAACCTTTGATATAGTGAAAGGACAAATCCGCCAGGGTTTTAAGAACCTAGGCGAAGAAGAGTTTTTGAAGTTAATTATTGCCTATGAGCCCATCTGGGCGATTGGCACTGGCAGGACAGCTACGCCCGGCGAGGCTGAGGAGGTGCAGGGATTTATTCGTCGGCAGATAAGCGAAATTTACAGCGAAGAGACAGCAAATTTAATTCGCATCCAATATGGTGGAAGTGTAAAACCGAATAATATAGAAGAATTAATAAGGCAAAAGGATATTGATGGCGCGCTTGTCGGCGGCGCCAGTTTAGAGGTAGATTCTTTCGTAGAGATAGTAAAGAAAAGTAGTGCACTTGTCCGAAGCGAAACTTCGGACAAACAGAAATGATTGTATTTTTGATTATCATTCACATTTTGGTTTGTTTGTTTTTAATCTTGGTAATCCTTTTGCAAGCTGGAAAAGGACAGGGCCTATCCAATATCTTCGGCGGTGGGGCGCAGGAGGTATTTGGGGCAAAAACACCCATCTTTTTGGCCAAGACCACTGCCATTTGCGCCGCTCTTTTTTTGCTAACCTCTTTATCTTTAGCAGTTATCTCTGCCCATCAACGAAGATCATTGATGGAGAAAGTAGAAGAAGTGGAGAAGAATAAACAAGTTCAGGTTGAAAAAGAGAGTCCCAAGTTTCCAGAGCCCAAACAAACGCCTTCGATACCACCCACCTCTGGCGGGGTTAGCGGGCAGGCAAATTCCAATGAGCAGAACAAAAAGTAAACCCCGTTAGAAAAGGAACGGGGCCCGTTACAAAGCCTCTTTGTGAGGGAGGAGGCTTTCTGACGAGGCAAAAGACAAGGAAAATGAGTACTCTCTTTCCCCCGAGACATATCTTGCGGGGGATTTTTTTAATTCCTTTCTTTTTTCTTTTTTTTTCCTTCCTTTTTTCTCTTTATGCTCAACAAAATCAAGGAAGTAAGGTCACCTGTTATGGCGATGCAATTGTAGTGGGTTCAATCGGTGAGCCGATAACTCTAATACCCATTCTCGCCGCAGACAGCGCCTCCCAAGAGATTGTAGGATTAGTTTTTAACGGTCTGGTAAAATACGATAAAGATATCAATTTAGTGGGAGATTTAGCCGAGGGATGGAAAATCTCTGATGATGGCTTGGAGATAACCTTCTATTTACGCAAAGGGGTTAAGTGGCAGGATGGGGTTTTGTTCACGGCAAAGGATGTCCTTTTTACTTATCAGAAACTGATTGACCCAGCCACAAAAACACCCTATAGCGGAGATTTTAAGAAGATAGAGGACTTCAAGATAATCGATGATTACACTGTCAAGATAACCTATAGCGAACCCTTTGCCCCGGCTTTAGCCAGCTGGGGGATGCCGATTATGCCGGCGCATTTATTAAAACGGGAAGAGGACTTTAAAAAATTTAGCCGTCAGCCAATCGGTACCGGTCCCTATAGGTTTGTGAGGTGGGAGACCGGCAGTCAGATTATCTTAGAGGCGTATGATGATTATTGGGAGGGCCGGCCCTATATTGACAGATATAGCTACCGTATAATTCCCGACCAATCTACCCTCTTTTTAGAATTGAGAAACCGGGGTTTGGACTATATCGGTTTAACTCCTTTGCAGTATCAGCGCCAGACAAACAATGATTTTTTTAAACAGAACTTTCGCAAGTATAAATACCCCAGTTTCGGCTATACCTATATTGGTTGGAATCTAAACAATCCCAAGTTTAAGGATAAAAGAGTGAGGCAGGCAATGAACTATGCGATTGATAAGGAAGAAATAATTAAGGGTGTGCTTTTGGGTTTGGGAAAGGTCTGCACAGGACCATTTGTTCACAATTCTTGGGCATATAATCCCGAGGTCAAACCTCCTCGCTATAATCCCCAAAAGGCAGAAGAATTGTTAGCCGCTGCCGGCTGGAATAGAAAGAATAAAGCCGGATTTTTAGTGAAGGACGGCCAGCAGTTTGAATTTACTCTCCTCACCAACCAGGGCAATGAAGCACGGCGAAAGTGTGCCGAGATCATCCAGCAGAGATTGAAAGAAGTAGGCATAAAGGTAAACATAAAGATAGTAGAATGGGGTTGTCTTTTAGACATTATTGATAAACGCAGATTTGATGCCGTGCTTTTGGGATGGGGGCTCTCGCGTGACCCTGACTGCTATGATATTTTCCATTCTTCCAAAACCAGACCCAAAGAGTTCAACTTTGTTTCTTATAAAAATGAGAAGGTAGATAAACTTTTAGAGCAAGGAAGAAGGGTTTTTTCGCGGGAGAGAAGAAAAAAGATCTATCACGAGATTCATCGCTTGATATATAATGACCAGCCCTACACCTTTCTCTATGTACCCGATGCTTTGCCGATAATTGATGCCCGTTTTCGCGGTATTGAGCCGAGTATAAACGGTATTGGCTATAACTTTATTAAGTGGTGGGTAGCTAAGGAAGAGCAGAGATACAAATTACAGGAATGACCAATTGATCTAATTAACCTAATGTGTATGACCTAAACAGATAATAACCAAACACCAAGATACAATAACTAAACAATAACCAGTCACCAAATTTCAATGACCAAACAGAGTTATTGTTTTGGTTTGGTTATTGGTTATTGAAATTTGTTTGTGTCTTGCCTGTGCCCGCTAGGGTATATCTTGGTTATTGGTGATTTATTATTTAATTAGAGCAATTAGAAATTAGACATTTTAAGATGTTCTCCTATTTTCTTAAGCGTCTTCTAAATTTAATTCCCCTTTTGTTGGGAATTACGATTATCAGTTTTGCGGTAATTCATCTTGCCCCGGGAAGACCGGCTTATCTCAAAGAAATGGACCCGCGCATATCTCTGGAAGCCCAGGAGCAATTGATAAAACTCTATGATTTGGATAAGCCGCTTTTTAAACAATACTTAAATTGGCTTAAAAGGGTTCTTAGATTAGACTTTGGCAATTCCTTTGTCGATGGGCGGAAGGTTATTGTGCGCATCAGAGAGAGATTGCCAGTTACCTTGCTGATAAATATCCTATCAATGGTTTTAATTATTGTTGTTGCTCTTCCTATCGGGGTAATCTCGGCTTTAAAACCGGGTGGGCTATTTGATAAATGGACTACCTTTTTTGTCTTTCTCGGGTTTTCTCTACCTGGTTTTTGGCTCGCTTTGTTACTTATGCTTCTCTTGGGAATAAAACTAAACTGGCTACCCATCTCCGGGCTTAAGTCCTTCGACTATCATCAACTTTCTTTTTGGGGGAAAAATTTAGATATAATCAAACATTTGATTCTCCCCGTCTCCGTAACTGCCTTCGGTGGGCTTGCCGGGTTTTCCCGTTATGTGCGCGGGAATATGATTGGTGTCTTGAAACAGAATTATATTCGGGCGGCTTATGCCCAGGGGATAAATAAAGGGAGAATTGTCTATAAATATGCTTTAAAGAATGCCCTCTTGCCCCTCATTACTATCCTTGGGCTCTCTATTCCTGGCTTGATTGGCGGGAGTGTTATCTTTGAGTCCATATTTGCTATTCCCGGGATGGGGCGTTTGCTTTATAATTCTGCAGTCGCCCGCGATTATCCGATGATAATGGGAGGATTGGTAATTGGAGCAGTGCTTACCCTCCTGGGGAATCTGCTTGCCGATTTATGTTATGCCTGGGCCGACCCGAGGATAAAATGTAAATAACCAAACACCAAGATACAATAACCAATCACTAAATTCCAATAACCAGACAGAAACTATTATCTGGGTTTGGTTATTGGTTATTGAAATTTGTTTGTGTCTTGTTTCTTGGTTATTGGTTATTTCAAGAGTATCTTGGTTATTGTATCTTCTATTAGCGACGCAACCCTACGCCTCAAGACAGATAATGAATAAGCTTACTCTCTTTGGCATTTCCATAATCGCCGTCTTAATCTTATTAGCTATTTTTGCTCCTTTAATTTCTCCCTACAATCCCCAGGCGATTGATGTTGATAATATCCTCTCGCCACCAAGCAGGACGCATATTCTGGGCACGGATAGTTTGGGAAGGGATTTGTTTAGCCGAATGGTTTATGGTGCACGGGTTTCTTTAGAAGTAGGATTAGTAGCCGTAGGTGTTTCTCTTATCATTGGTGTTCTTTTTGGCTCTTTGGCTGGTTATTGGGGCGGCAGAGTTGATAGTCTGATAATGCGTTTTGTGGATATAATGCTCTGCTTTCCTACCTTTTTCTTGTTGATAACAATGGTTGCTTTTTTGAAGGCAACGGTATTTAATATTATGCTTATAATTGGACTTACCAGTTGGATGGGGCTCGCTCGTTTGGTGCGCGCAGAGGTTTTGAGCATAAAGGAAAGAGATTTTGTGCGTTATGCAAAAGCAATGGGAGCGGGTAATTTTAAGATAATTAGCCGGCATATCTTGCCTCATACCTTGCCACCAGTTTTGGTAGCGGCAATCTTAGGAATGGGAGGAGCAATCTTGACCGAATCGGCATTGAGTTTTTTAGGGCTGGGGGTTCAGCCACCTACTCCCAGTTGGGGAAATATCTTAATGGAGGGGAAAGCAGTGATTGATATTGGCTGGTGGCTTACCCTTTTTCCGGGCTTAGCAATCTTGCTTGCGGTTCTGGGGTATAATTTGTTAGGAGAAGGATTGAGGAGATAGGAGGGCTCGGGTTGAGATTAATAGAATTTTTGCATTCCTCGCTCTCGTGGTTTTTCTTAACGCTAAAATCTGCGTCTCGGCAGGCAAAAATCAAACTCGCCCGCCTCTGCCCCGAAACGGTTCGGGACATCGGCGGTCTCAGACATGATTTTTGTACTTCCTGCCTCAACTTGATTTTAGCTAAAAAAACCAATGTTCGCTCAAAACGCAAAAATTCTTTAGTTTAGCGACACAACCCGAGCCCTTTAATATGCTACCTATTTTAAGCGTTAAGAATCTAAAGGTTTATTTTTCTCGCGGAAAAAAGATAATCAAAGCCGTAGATGGGGTTAGCTTTTTTATCAAGCAAGGAGAGACGCTCGGGCTCGCTGGCGAATCCGGCTCGGGCAAGACAGTTACGGCTTTGTCTCTGACTAAATTAATCTCAGAAGCGAAATTTCTTGGTGGAGAAGTGGTTTTTAAACAAAAGGATATCTTGAAACTAACCTCTCCCCAATTGCAGAAAATCAGAGGTAAAGAGATTGCTTATGTCTTTCAAAATCCTGTTTCTTCTCTAAATCCGGTATTTAGAATCGGCACTCAAATGGTGGAGATAATCAGATTGCATCAGAAGAAAAACAAAAAGGAGGCAAAGTCCTATGCTCTTGAGATGCTTGAGAGAGTGGGTATTCCCGATGCGGAGAAAAACTTTGAGAGTTATCCTCACCAGCTTTCCGGGGGAATGAATCAGCGGGTAATGATTGCGATGGCTCTTTCCTCGCAACCCTCTCTTTTGATTGCTGATGAGCCGACCACAAATTTAGACCTCACTACCCAGGCTCAGATTTTAGAACTCTTGC
This sequence comes from Candidatus Omnitrophica bacterium 4484_213, assembly GCA_002085025.1. Classification (GTDB taxonomy): domain Bacteria; phylum Omnitrophota; class 4484-213; order 4484-213; family 4484-213; genus 4484-213. The sequence continues at coordinate 3,170 of MZGK01000020.1, read as the reverse complement.
AGAAGATTAGGCGCGAACAAGACCTTTCACTTTTGTTTATTACCCATAATTTAGAGATTTTAAAACGACTGGTAGATAGATTAGCAATTATGTATGCCGCCCAGATTGTAGAGTTCGGCGAGAGTTTGTTCACTCGCCCCTTACACCCTTATACTCAGGCATTGCTTTCTGCCCAGCCAGGATATGAGGGCAGACGCCAGATTCTAAAGGGAGAGGTGCCTTCGCCGTTTGATTTTCCTTCAGGTTGTCGTTTTCATCCCCGTTGTCCGTTTAAAAAAGCAATCTGCGAGAAAGAAGAACCACCGATGCAGGAGAGAGAAAAAGGGCACTTTGTGGCTTGCCATCTTAAGTAGCCAGCCAAAGCTGAATTTGACACGGCTTGTCATTTCCCTTCAAATATGGTAGAATAAATGACGCTCAGATTTGCGAAGCACTTCGTGTTTCGCAAATCTGTTAGTGGAATTTACCCAGCACTAATTTCTCAGGATGCTTAAGCAAAGTAGAAAATTAGTGCTGGGTTAGTGTCGCCATACAATTTAGTCTCCTTGCAGTCGCCTAAATTGTGGCGCCAGCATGACCATCAGCGAAAAAATCTTATTAGCCCATACGAATAAGAAAGAGATTTATCCCGGTGAGTTTATCTTGGCCGACATTGACCTCTGTTTAGGCAATGATATTACTGCTCCTTTGGCAATCAAAGAATTTGAAAAACTTCCCCTTTCCAAGAGAAGAATTTTTGACAATAAAAAAATAGCCCTCATCCCTGACCATTTTACGCCGAATAAGGATATAAAGAGCGCTGAGCAATGCAAATTAGTGCGCGAGTTTGCTAAGAAATATGAGATAGAGAATTATTTTGAGGTGGGCAGGATGGGGATTGAGCACGCCTTGCTTCCGGAGCTCGGTTTGGTCAAGCCGGGAGATTTGGTAATCGGAGCTGATTCGCACACCTGCACCTACGGGGCGTTAGGAGCATTTTCTACTGGAGTAGGTAGCACCGATCTGGCTTTCGCCTTTGCCAGCGGCAAATGCTGGTTCAAGGTTCCTCAGACAATCAAGTTTATCTACTATGGGAGATTGAACAAATGGGTAAGCGGCAAGGATATTATTCTGTATACCATTGGTGATGTGGGAGTAAGTGGTTGTTTGTATAAGTCAATGGAGTTCAGCGGAGAAGTGATTGGCGTGGAGCGGAGAGCCTAAAGCGTGGAGCGAATATAAGTCTGATAAGAATGCACACTATTCGGAAATAAAAGAATACGATATTAGCAACCTCAAGCCCCTCGTAGCCTATCCGGACCTGCCCAGTAATATCAAGCCGGCCGAGGAATTGGAAGATGTGCGCATTGACCAGGTAGTGATCGGCTCTTGCACCAACGGTCGGCTCTCGGACTTGCGGATTGCCGCTGAGATTTTAAGGGGCAAAAAGGTTCACCCTGATGTGCGGTTGATTATTATCCCGGCTACCCAGAATATTTATCTAGAGGCACTAAGAGAGGGTTTGATTGAAACCTTTATTAAAGCAGAAGCAGTGGTTTCCACGCCTACCTGCGGGCCCTGTCTGGGTGGCCATATGGGGATTTTGGCAAAGGGTGAGAGAGCAGTTTCTACCACCAATCGCAATTTCAAAGGAAGAATGGGTGACCCTGAGAGTGAAATCTTTTTAGCAAGCCCGGCAGTAGCCGCGGCGAGTGCAATCAAAGGGAAAATTAGCGTGCCGGAAGACATACTATAAAAATAAGTATGTCCGATTGCAGAGATTAAAAAGCAGATTACAAAGATTAGAAAATGAAAATTGATAATTTAATCACTGTAATCTTAAATAATCGTAGTAATCAGATATAATCGAAGATTATATCAGGAGAGTAAATGCTTTGCGATATCTGTCATAAGAATATAGCCACTGTGCATATTACTGAGATAGTCAACGATAAAATGGTAGAACTGCATCTCTGCGAGCAGTGCGCCCAGAAAAAGGGAATAGGACTGCCCGAGGATTTTCCGTTAGCCAATTTTTTGGCTGGCTTAACCGACTTTGAGTTACCCAAGGTTAAAAAAGTAGAGTTGCGTTGTCCGAATTGCGGTATGAGTTATGAGGATTTTAAGAAGATTGGCCGCTTGGGTTGCAGTCAATGCTATCAAACCTTTAAACAGAGTTTAGCCCCTTTGCTGAAGAGGATTCAGGGAGCCGAACAGCATATTGGGAAATTCCCCCATTATGCCGACAGAGGAATAAAAGAAAGAATTGAAATCAAAGAACTTCAGAGAAAACTCAGAGAAAACTAAACAAGGCAATCCAGGAAGAGAACTTTGAAGAGGCAGCGAAGTTAAGGGATAAGATTAGGGAGATGGAGAAATAGGCTACACGCTACACGTTGCACGCTCCATGCTTAAGTGATTAAATTTCAAATAGAATGCACGCTCCATGCTTAAGTGATTAAATTTCAAATAGAATCAAAACTCGAAAAGAAAATCAGAATTACAGAAGATTATTGGAAAGTTCTGATTGAAATAGGACATCCCTCTATAGCAGATTATGAAGAAGAAATTAAAAATGCACTGATTAATCGATTAATCCTGATGAAATTCGAAGAAGCAAAAGAGATAGAGAATTTATCTCTAATCAATTGATAGACAAATTTCATCTTTGTGTAATTACCAAACACTTAGACGAGGAGGTTTTTTATTATCGCTTATTGGACAGAAAGAATAAAGGAGGGTGAAATAATATGGACAAAATAAGGGTTTATTATGATTCAAAATAAGGGTTTATTATGATTCAAAAGGGAACACCCTGAATGCCTGGTTTGATGATCCCCAAAAAGAGTTTGTTTGTGAAGGAATAGGAGAAGAGGTTATTTTGGCCAAGGATAAAACAGGGAAGGTAATCGGTTTTGAAAAGTTAAATGTTGTTTTTTCTAAAGAAAAATTGTTTAAGAAATTGCCATTAGAGATGATGGTAACAATGACCAAAGATAGATTAGGTGAAAACAAGAAGCGGAAATCTGCTTCGCAGATTTCCTATCCTCAGCCCGTCTTTGCTAAAGCTTCGCCAGGCTTCGGCTCCCCCCGACATTATGTCGGGGGCAAGGAAAAGGGGCAGGAGATTAGAAACAACAGCTTGCAGGTTAGAGCATAGAGTAAGGAGAAGGCAGTATGCAGTAAGCAAC
>MZGK01000019.1 GCA_002085025.1 Candidatus Omnitrophica bacterium 4484_213 | reverse complement strand
TGACAAGAGAAGTAAGAAAGGTCAAAAAGGAGTATGAGGAGATAGGTGAGTTTGTGGATTTTCCTGAGATTATTAAAGAAATAGAGCCACAGATAGAGGAAGGAAAAAAGATTTTTAAAGATTTGCTTAAAGAATTAAAGATTTTTAAAGATTTGCTTAAAGAATTATCTAATAGGCCTTCACGAAACTAAAGATTTGGAAGAAAGGTTTTAATAAAGCGGATTTTATCCTTATTACCAGTTTTTACAGCGGTTAAAGCAACCAATAACACAGTAATATGGGCGATAGTGCAGTAGTTGGCAATAGCCTTGATTCCCTTAATAGATGGTCGCTGCATACATACTGATAAAAGACGGCTGAAGACTCATTCAGAGCCAGTACGAAGATTATAGATCTTTTTAAACTCTTCGGAGCCATAATTGATACGTTCTCTGATATCTTCATCTACCCGAAGATAAGCAGTGCAACCCTTGCCGTTAAGGAACTTAGGATGCCACATCGGGCAATAAGGATTGCTCTTTCGAAAGCTTTTAGAGTGAGTAATGGGATAGATAAATTTAAGACGTAACTTACCACGGTCTTTAAACCTGCCCCAATACCGCATCTCAAAACCAGCTATACAAATACGGAGACCTTTGCTGGATACCTTTATTCTGGATTAGTTTTTCTTCTAGGATTTCGAGCAATATAAGGTTTAGTTTTCAGTTCTTTGAAAATATAATTAAGAATAGATTCTGAATCAAAGGCAGAATCGCCAATTACTCCGGCAATGTCAAAATTGAATCTTTGTTTTATGCCGTTAAACATCGGTATAAAAAGATTCGCTTCATGAACATTAGCAGGCTTGGTTGCTTCCCAAATAGGCAACTCACTCTTAGCGTCACTGACAACGTGATTACGATATCCCCCAGAAGTATTGAATCTCCTTCTTGTTGTGCTGAAGATAATGGATAATAACACCAAGACCTGCATCAGGATCGCCTTTAGTAAGTTTGCCTTTTAAGAATCTGTCTTTGATGTTTGTCCTTAGGCTATTCTCTCGAATAGCAGCAGGCATGGGACAAGAATCTAAAGATAAGCATGTACCTTCGATTTGTTTTGCTTTGATAAGTTTATCAACCAGATTCAGGCGAATATTCTGAAGCAACTCATTAGGTGTTTGTTTTAAGAAGCGAGAAAAACTTTCAATAGAAGGAAGAGGCCTTAAGGTATCAAAACCACACTTTATGGCTATGCTGGGATTATTAGAGATATTATCGCTAAGTCAGAGAGGTTATTTAAACCACGAAGATTTTTTATAGATTAACGCTCTTAATAAACAAGCTGGATGATAAGGTAAACGTCCTCCTTTAGGACGCGGTTTAGAAACAAGGCTGCAAGGATTTAAATTATCAAACAACATCTCATAATTTTTAAGTGGGTTAATATCAAAAAGATGCTCAAGCGCATAAAGTAACTTTTGTTGTTTCATTTTGAAGACCTCCGGTTTTGTGAAAGGTATAGAAAATTTAAATCGCTATTTGAAATTATAACATATACTCAGCATAGGGTGAGGTGAAGCTGGGGAACTTGTAATTTATTTTAAGATAAAAAATAGCAAGGTTCAAGATTCTAAAAATAATAGAGTTTCACGAAAGCAAAGGGCGGGAAGGAGGGAGAAAAATCACCTCCACCCCTTAAAAATAGGCTGATTTTAGTGAATTTTAGACAAGAAGTACGATTGTAAGTTTAAGCATTATAAGCGATTACATAAGTGGAGGTGAAATAAAGATTAGGTATGCTCGCAACTTATTGTAATTGAATGAGCTACGAGTTTCGTGAAGGGCACAAGGAAGATTTAATCAAAGAGGTGATTGCTGGAATTGTTTCTTACGTAAAATATCAGATAAATGTCATGGAGGGAAAGAGGCCAAGGAGATCAAGAAGAAGATTAAAGATGTATGGGGTAAAGAGATATCGATTGGTGATGCTGGAAAATTAGCCATCCAATATCCCGAGACCTGGAGGGAAGAGCCGGAAAGGGTGAAGGGGAATTATGATGTTCTTTTAGGGAAGATCACAGAGGAAGAACTCATCTTAAAAGACTTCCGCAATCGTATTAGGGATTTACGTGATAGAATTCTAGAACCGATCTTGTCTTGTAGAATCACCTAGGATGGAATAGTAGAATTTGAGATTGCTGCCGCAGAGGAAATGATCAAGCTATTTGCAGTAGATTTTAATAAACTTCCAGAATCGCTTAGAGAAAAACTTATGGATGAGATAAATAGTTCGCCTCACATAATCCTACATCCCGGAGTTAAAGTAACACGAATTGAAAGACGCTATCTTGAGGAAATTCGGAAGATCCATGAGGAGTATCTGGCTAAACCGCCAAAAAAAACCACAACCCGGAGGAATCCGAATGCAGACTCCAGAACAGATAAGAAATCTAAGGAAGAGACAAGTGAAATTATCAGTAGAAGAATTGAGAAAGGAAATCACACCTAAATTTCTCTGGAGATGAGTATTCCCAAACCTTGTAGGGGAAAGAAGTCAGGAAGTAAAGACGGAATGGAAAAGGTGGATGATCGAGGTATTAATGAAATATTGCAGAGAATTCCAGAAGGAATGTGAAAGGAGGGTTGAGGATGTTATTTCTGAGATGAAAGAGGAAGATAGGGAGGAGGTTAAGAGGTTGTGGGATGAGATTAGAAGAGAGGTGCAGTTAGGCACTATAAGAGAGAGAAAATCTGAAAGAAAGGCAAAACTCCTTGCTCTGGAGAATTTAATCGAGACCATTAAGAAGGAATTCTGGCTTTCTGAAAAGGAACTTGCTGAGAGATTAGGGATTGGTTCGGCTCGTTTAAATAAACTGCTCTCAGCAATCGATGGACAAGCAAAAACTGATGGAAGCGTAAAAAAGATACTGGATTTGTGGAGATTCTGTCAGGACCCTCAACAAAAGATGTTTATTGTTGATAAAATCTACCTGAATCCAAAGTTTTCCCCAGGGAAATTGGCAGAGGAGTTTAAGGTTACCGAAGGGGCCATACTATATATCATCTCAAAGATTGCATTAGAAGAAAAAATAAATATCTTAAAGATGATTTCGAGGGATGGATAGAAAATCAGGGTAAAGAGGTAAAAGAGAAAGTAAAAGATGCTATAGCCAGATATCAGCCAAAGAAGAGTATATAAGTATTTCCCTGCAGATCCGATCAGGGATAAAGAACTTCTATTAGGCGTTGAGCCGGAAGAGCTGAGAGGGATTATAAGGGGAATCCCGGAGGTCATGAGGACAGTTAAAGAGATCAAGGAAGGGATTAAAAAATTAAGGGAGAAGAAAGAATTACAGAAGAAAGAATTACACAGGAAAGAGATAGCAATAAAGTCGGAGGTGCTTGAAAAAGAATTTGAAAATCTATCAAAGAAACAAAGAGAAAGAGATTATGTGAGAGATCCGGAAAGGGTGAGATTGCCCATTATCAGAACAGGGTATTTCGAGAGGTTGCTTTTCATGATCTGGCAAAGGTATTCCATACCCCTAATCTTGCCAGACAGATAGTGAATAAACTCGTGGATACTAATCTAATTGAAACGCGGAGTGGTGTTCATTTTCTATCCGCATTAAGGAGGGTGGTCTTTTATAGCATAAACAGAAATGCAATTGAGCTTATTGAAGAATATGAAAAATACCTGAGTGAGATAAAGGGGATAGAAAAGGATATGCTTAAAGTTATAGGATAACTCGATCTGAAGAACGATGAGAAGAGGATATTAATCAGCATATATGAGGGCAAGGGTCTTGCAGATATCAGGAAATCTCTCATACCAAGTTTTGTCAGGGATACCCTGAGTAAATTTAAAGAGTTGAGTTACATAAAGGAAGGTAGAAGGGGGTAAGTGGGAATTAACCTATAAATTCGAAAAACTGCTCTACTCTCTAGCAAAGCCTCCATTTAGTTATCATCTGCTACCCGAGAAAATTAAAAAGAGAATTAAAAAAGATGTTAGCCTGGGATTGATGAAGGAAGAGCAAGTATTTTTCAGGATGATAGAGCTGCGTATGATGCAACCTGGTTCTTTAATCTCACGCGAACAAATCGGTAGCATCAAAGTACGACCATTGTTGAGACATCTACTAGCGAGAGGATATATCCGGGAAGTGGAGGGAGGCTAGAGTTATCTTCTATAGAGAGAAATATACGAGATATGCAGAGGGAGTTGGGGATAGCTGGAAAACCACCAAGAGAACTCGGTGGGATTTCCACCCACACAAGAATACGAGAGAAAATAAGGGAGAGATTTAGCTTGGATGTTAATCTGAGAGATATTTAGAGCAGAAAAGATATTGGCAGGAGGAAATAGAGACATAAATGTCGAGAATGTTGTGTGGGTATTTGAAGCAGAGGAGTATCTCAAAGAGAATACACCCGAGGGGAAGGTAATAAGGTATCTGGAAGAACAAGAATACTCTGGTTCTGATATAACCAAGAGATGGGCGGACATTAAGGTATCCTTTTCTGACATTAGACGAATCATAGATGACGTGGAGGAAGGGGGTATAACAAAGACGGAGTGGAAAGAAGGAAAGAGATTGATAATAGAAATTCCATCCGGAGAAAATAGAGGAGTATATCTGGGAAAATAGCAGTGCCGGCAGAATTCTGAAATCTGTGGGAAGACGCGGTAATGTATTTGGTAATGACTGAGCCTTCGCAAGAAGTAGTTTTATCCGCTGGCGAAGATAAAACATTAGAATTTTTTAGAAAGGCAAAACAGGTTATTCAGTCCATTGATAACAAACCTGTTTCTATGGATAGCTGGATTCCGCTTGGATTTTTATACCATTCTTTTTGGGATGTGATAACATTTAATGTTTTTATGTTCACGCCAGAATCAATTAACCGCACAATAGGATTTGAGAATTATGTCCGTTGGGTCAAAAAGAATTTAGCAAAAGACAAACCCTTATTTATTGGGGAAACAGGTGGATTTTCTGTATCTAAGAAGAAGTTAAATGATTTAGGCTTTGGGGGAAACAGCGAAGAGGAGCAGTCTAAAGGTAATATAGAGAGTATCCAGAAGACAATTGCTGCTGGTGCTGTCGGTGTTTGCACGGTCTCTTGGATTGACACTTGGCATTGTCCCTCCAACCCTAATATTCACAATAATTATCCTTGGGAGTGGAATGGAATTTTAGCGATAAAAGATGATACGGATTTAAAAGGCCCGCCGCGCAAGGTTTATTATGACTTGCGAAGTTTAATCGCACTGAAGTGCTCAAAGAACTACATTCAGCGGGCCAAAACAAAAGATGTCCACCAGAACTTTTTATTTCTTTAATACAGGGAAAAGATAGTTATAGCATGGATGAGTTTGTAAAAATTAAAATTAAATTAAAAGACAAGAAAGGCAAACCTGTATCCACTCAAAGAGTAGATTATAGATTTTTTGTGCCTATTGGCTGGAGAGAAGAAGTAAGTTCAGGAAGGACAAATGAGAAATGAGAGTTAGTAATTACTCATCCGCCTTTTGCTAATAGGGGTTATATCATATTTTCGGCTGGAAGTGTATGCGAGAAAGATAAAAAAAGATATGGAGATTTGGTTTTTATAAGGATTTATAATTAAGATTTAGAGAGAATTTTGAGAAATTCTTTAGGAGAAACAATAGATATTTTCGGAAGGGATTGAGAGCTAATAAATCTTTATCAGAGGTAACGATAAAATCAGCTTGCTTAATATCTAAATCAAACGTGATAGTTGTATTAGCCATTTTTCACCCCTTTTGAATAAAATAGCCACATTATTTACTAAAGTCAAGGGATAAATAGAGGCAGGGATTTCTGAAAGCAGAAGAAGTGAAAAAGTAGGTAGTGTAGGGTTTATGAAATTCTTTAAAAAGGACTTGACAAAGAAAAAGGGATATGGTAAAATTCAACGACTGCTCTATGTTAGGAGAAAGACGGATGAGGAAGATTCTTAAAATAGCATTAACCTTAACTTTAGTATTGACTTTAACCAACATTGACTTATTAAGTGCCGAAGAAGGCAATTTAAAGTTAGATATCCCGGAGAAATATGGTCGGGTAATTGAGTCCTATCAGGGTAAAGACAACCGCCTCATTGTTCAAATTCAGGATTTACATACCAATTACGAGGCACAGGCAAACGAAGCAAAACTCATCTATTATCTATTAAAAAATGAGGGATGGCGGCTGGTGGCGACTGAAGGAGCAGAAGGAGAGGTGGATATATCTATCTTTGAACTCTTTCACGATGCGGCTACAAAAGAAGAGGTTGCCCGTTTCTTTATGAGCAAAGGGCAGATTAACGGTGCCGAGTATTTGCACATACTCAAAAAAATCCCTTTTATTATTTACGGAGCTGAAGATGCTGATCTCTATAAAAAACACTTAGATTCTTTTAAGGACTCTCTTTCTTATAAAGACGATGTTCTCCAATACTGTTGGCAGGTTAAACAGGCGCTAAATGAGATAAAGAGAAATATCTATACTCCAGAATTAAGAGAATTGGACAGAAAAATTTCGGCTTATGACGAGAGAAAAATTTCTTTGAATGATTATGTTAGTTATCTCAGTGAGATATTTACCGAGCATTCCATAGACCTCGACCGTTTTCCCAATTTTGAGCGATTAAACGGGATTATTGAATTAGAAGAAAAGATAGATTTTAAAAAGGTAGAAAAGGAGCATTTGGAGGCGATAAAGGAGTTGAGTCAAAGTTTATCCGAGGAAGAATTAGCCGATTTGATTGTCAAGGGCGTTGACTTCAAAGCCGAAAAAATTTCTGCCGGCAAATACTATGGCCATCTGAGGAGACTTGCTGCGAAAAAGAATTTTTCTCTGCATTTCTATCCCAATCTCGAGCGGTATATCTATTACATAATTATTTCCGAGCAGATAAATCACCGCAGATTATTTAACGATATTAAAAGCTTGGAAGAACTTGCCAGAAAAACACTTTACACTAATGATGACCAAGCCCGCCTGGACCGTCTTTTCAAGAATATTGATATCTTAGAGGGCTTTATCAATATCAAACTCACCAACGAGGATGTTCAATACTATCATACCCATAAGTCTGTTGAAAGCAATGCAAGCAAAGGGTGAGAAGGCGGCGGTACTCATCTGCGGAGGATTCCATACAAAAGGGGTAACTCAACTTCTTAAACAAAAAGACATTTCTTATATTGTGATTACTCCAAGGGTTAGCAGCAAGATAGACACCGAATTATACTTCTCAGTTTTACGCGGCGAGATGGTTTCGGATGAGGAAATGGAGGAACTGGAGGAAGAACTATCAAAAAAGAAAAAAGAATAGAGGTTTCATGCTACAAATTCTTTCTGACGTTTTATGATTTGCATTTCAAAAAAATAATATCGCTATTTACTTCTTCTGTCAAGGTAAAAATTATGGGAGGAGAAAAAATGAAAAAACAAAAAAAACTCTGTTCGCTAGCAATAGCCATCGCTTTCTTATTGAGCGGGGTTCCTTATCCGGTTTATGGAGTGAAGAGTTTAGCGCCAGCAAGTAGATATGATGGTAGAGGTAAAGAAGACGAGGAACATAAGAGGCAGGTTTTACAAGTGCTGTGGTTTACTAATTTAGAAGCAAGCAGGATAATAAAGGAAAACTTTACTGAAGAGCAGATTAGATATCTAGCAAAGGCATTGGCTTCTTTATTTGTAGCGGGTAAATTTACTCCGGAAAGTATTAAGGAATTGTTAAGGGAAGAGAGGCTGGGAACTTTGGATGCTGATGAAAGAAGAGGTTTGGCTTACCAGATTCACTCTATGCTTGGATTTGTGCCGGTTGAGATGGCGAAAAAGAAGAAGGTCTGTACTGGCAAGGACATTGAGGCCCTCCTTTCTCAAAAAGCAGTTTTGAATGATGAATTTTTAAAAACATTAGATAATAAAGTTGTAGGCTATGAATTAGACCTTAATATAAAGAATCCTACAGATATTCGCTATATTGAAGCGGTGCGGGCACTTAGAGAACTGCGCCGCAGGTTGACTCATTTAGGAATTAAACCAAAAGCAGTGGTAATTATCTCTCACCGCGGTCGCCCCAATGTGAAAGAAAATCCTGATGATGTAAAGAAAGATAAGTTTAGAATTGAGGTGATTGCCAAGTGGCTATCCCGAGATTACTACAGGGAGGTTCCTAGTCAAGGCGGCGTTGGAGAAGAAATAAGAGTAATACCAGAGCCTGAACCGGAGATTCTATCTCAGGCTATAAAAGAAGCTAACGGAGAATTTTATTTTCTTCAGAATACTCGCCTTAATCCTTTAATTACTAAAAAAGAAGACGACCCTGAGGAATTAGCCAAATTCGCCTCTTGTTTTGATGCCTTAATACTTGGTGATTGGGGACGCAGTGGAAAAGGAGACTTGCGAGGTATCAGCTCTTTTGTCCCTACTGTTTTGGATAGTATTGCTTATCGAGAATTAGAAACAATGATTAGCTTGATGAACAGTGATAAACCTATACTTACCATTCTTGCAGGCACCAAACCAGAGAAGGCCGAGCAATTTTTGCCCCTGGTAGAGAGGCATAAAACAGGGAGCACCATTTATGTTTTAGGCCCAACGGGTTATACCGTAGAGACAATAGTGAAAAAATTTATTCTTGGTGAAAAACCTCAATTAGGCAAATCCAAGTTAGTAATCAGCCAAGAAGTTTTGGATATGTTGGGCGAGACCTACAGTGATAAGCCTATGTTGAAGAATAAAGCAGTTATTGATGAGGCAATAAAAGATAAAATAAGAGAGAGCATTTTAGGGGGGATTAGCGATAAAAAGGAACTTAAAGATAAAAAGAAGAAATTGGAGCAAGGATTTAAAATTATTGAATCTGTTGCTCAAGGATGGCTTTTGGCACAAAGAAAAGGAATAGATATAAAATGGGTTCAGGACCATCTGGTAACCACAGATGCAAATCTAAACAAGGGTGAAGTTGAAGAGGAATCTAGGGGGATGTTAACAGACAGTGAAAGGGCTCTCTTTTTTGGCGAGAGAACCTTTAATGATATTGTGAGATTAATAAAAAGCTATGATAATGTATATGTATTTGGTGCGCCCGGTGTATTTGAGAATGAAGCTATAGCCGAACATCAATTCAACCGTAGATTATTAGGGAACTTGGAAGCAAATGCCGTAAAGAGAGGTAAGGATGTTTTTCTGTTTGGTGGCGATACTGATATTTGGGCACAAGAGTATAAAATTGACCGTTCAACAGGCGGCGGGTCTTCTTTGGAAACATGGATAGGTAAAGAACCAGCAATTCTCACTTCCGCCTGGGATAAAACAAAAATTCAGCAATTAGCTGAGTCTTTCTCTAAGGTTGATTTACAGCAAATTAGCGGTTTGCCGATAAAATTAGGAGCGGATAATAAGCTTATTTTTGGTGAAGGACTGACAAAGGTTGTTCCGGCAGTTAGGATACTCAAGGCAGATGGAATTAAAGATAAGGAGGGTTTAAAAAAGGTAGTTAAAGACCCGACCATAATTACTGAGGAAAATAAAGATACAATCTTATATGATATGTATCGGGCGATATATGAAGATGAAGATTTAAGATATGATATTACGGTTATTCCGCCGGCAATGTTGGGAACTGAGTATGTGAAAACAACCGGGCATTTTCATCCCGGCCTATATCCCGAGGTCTATGAAGTCCTCAACGGCGAGGCATACTATCTCTTGCAGAAGAAAGATGGCAGCGATTTTATTATCGTACATGCCCGAAAGGGCGATAAGGTGGTAATCCCGCCGAACTACGGCCATATAACCGTAAATGCCGGCAAAAAGACCTTAGTAATGGCAAATTGGGTGAGTAATAGATTCAAATCTGAATACGGCGAAATAAAGAAAAAGCGCGGAGCGATGTATTATTTAGAAGAAGGTGAGAATGGCGAGTTAAAGATCACTCGCAATCCTAATTATGAAGATGTGCCAGGTATTCAAGTGATGAGACCCGCAGATTTGATTGACCGGTTTGGTTTAGAGAGAAATGTGCCGATGTATTCGCTAATAAGTGAAGCACCCGAAAAGCTTGATTTCCTTAATAATCCCGGGAAGTATGAAGAAGCCTTTGCTAAGGCACTAATAGAAGTTAAAACCACTGATGTTGAGCCGATTTTAGCAGCTACTGAGAAAGAATTGGCCGAGCTAATTGGGGTTGGCACCCAGCCAAGTCAATTAAAAAACAAGGCCCTTTATGTCAGCTGGGAGATTCTTCTCGAGACGGTGGGGATTGAAAAATTCTTTAAAAAATTAGATAGTTTGTTGAGTAAATCAGAAAGCACATGTGTTAAGATAGTAATACCCGATTTCCCTCATGACGGAAAAATACCTGATGATCTTAAAAGAATGCTTCCGATGCTGGTGAAATTCGGAGAGGAATATAGGTCTCTTGAGATTGTTACCGAAGCAGATGCCAAGAGGGAAATTGAAGGTAAAAGTGAAAGGTTGGCCGAGCTGCGAAATATTGCTGCTGTAGTTAAAGAGGAAACTCAAACAGACTGGTGGCATAAGGTTCTCGATTCTATGGTAATAAAAATAGCCAAACCAACCAAAGAGCAAATCTCTCTTGTCTTAGTAGCCATTATTTCTGGATTTGATATTTTAGTTGATAGCCAAATTTCCCTTCTCCAATTGAGAAATTGGTTAGAGGAAAATTATAAAGGCAAGATTAAATCAGAACAAATAAGTAGATTGCTTTATCACTTAAGTATGAATTTAGCCTTTGAGCCAGTTGAACCAACTACAGCGTTCTTAGAAGATTATCAGCTTCTTCTAAAGAGAGAGGAACTGCTCAGGCAGGCAGGGTAAGCGATAGGCTGCATATTTATCCTGTTAAATAGTCCGCCGTAGGTGGAATTTAACGGGGCAAGCGCTACACGCTCCAAGGCCAAGAGAGGAAAATTATAAAACAGGGCGGTCTTTGACCGCCCTGTTTATATTTGACAAAAATTGGGATTAGAGATATAATTTCATCTAAATGGGAAGGTTTATAAATGATTAAGAATGCAGATTTATTAGAGCAATGGGAAAAGAACTATTTAGAAAGGAGAAGCTTTCCTTTAAAGAAAATTTAGAATTGTTTGAGGGTATGCGGAAAGAAGCAAATACTCTGCATATTCTCCTTTCTCAGAAGCTATTAGAAGGAATAGAAAGTAAGATAAATATAGCCAAGATTTTTAATTCCTTAAGTTAAAAATGCCAGAGTTAAGAAAGAATATTTTGACGGATGAGTGGGTGATTATTGCTACCGAAAGGGCAAAGCGGCCCCAAGATTTTCAGAAGAAAACAGCAGGAACCATCCCTGAAAAACAAGAGCGAGTAGGGGGCCGTCCCGCATCGCCTCCCGGCGAAGCCGTTGGCGCAGGAAATTGCCCATTTTGCCCAGGCAATGAGGCAATGACCCCCCCCGAAGTATTTGCCTTTCGTGAGGAAGGGACATCTCGCGACAAACCCGGTTGGCGGGTGAGGGTAGTGCCGAACAAATTCCCCGCTCAAGAGATTCACGAGGTAATCATTGAGACCCCTTCTCATCAAAAGAGTATTGCTACTTTATCTCCCTCTGAGATGGAAGAGGTAATTCTTACTTATCAGCAGAGATATTTAGCCGCCGAAAGGAATGAAAAAATCAAGCAGATTACTATTTTTCGCAATCAGGGGCAAACAACCGGCGCTTCTAAACTTCATCCCCATACCCAGCTGATTGCTACCCCGGTGTTCTCCCAGAAATTCAGAAATCAGGAGAGGATTGCCGTAGATTATTGGCAAAAAGAAAAGAAATGCCTCTATTGCTCTCTATTAAAGGAAGAATTGGAAAAAAAAGAGAGAATTATTTCCGAGACTGAAAATTTTGTCCTCTTTGCCCCTTATGCCTCTCAGACACCCTTTGAAGTTTGGATTTTTTCTAAAAGACATCAGCCCTGTTTTGCAAATATTTCGGGAGAGGAAATCAAGGATTTGAGCGAGATTTTACCAAAAATTTTGTTCAAATTTTATTCTCAATTAGGTAATCCTGATTATAATTATGTTATCCAGAGTTATCTCTCCAGCACTTCTCATAGCCAGGCAAAGCACTGGTTTTTTCAGATTCTGCCGCGTCTTACTCCGATTGGCGGTTATGAATTAGGTTCGGGGATTTTTATAAATATTGTTAAACCGGAAGAAGCAGCGGAGTTTCTCAGGGAGGCGATTTAATTGAAAATAGATAAGATTTATCCAAAGTTGAACGAGATAAAAAGCGAAATAGAAAGTTTAAAGATATTGATTTTAGAGCGCTATCAAGTTCCCAAGCAATGGATATCTCTGCGGGGTATGGGTAAAGTGTTAGTCAGTGAAAATGAATTAGAATATTCAATAAAAAAGGCAAAGAAATCTCTATTTAAAGGAGACAAAGATGTTTTATCTGGCTGATACCCATGCTTTAGTGTGGTATATAGCAGGAAAGATTCCTCCGAAGGTCGACATGATCTTTAAAGAATCTGAGAAAGGAAATGTAATTATTTTTGTGCCTACAATTGTCTTGGCGGAAATAATGTATTTAGTGAAGCGCAGAAAGATAGAGCTTGATTATGCAGAGTTATTGCAAAGGATAGAGGTAAGCAGAAATTTGGTAGAAGTGCCTTTTGATTTTCAGATTTTAAAAATGATGTTAGATGTAGAAATATCAGAAATACACGATTGCGCTATTGTCGCTACAGCGAAATTATTAAATGCAAAAATCTTAACCAAAGATGAGGAAATTGAACGAGCAAGCGGTGTAGAGTGCGTATGGGGATAATCTATGAAAACAATCGCTGAGATTAATAAAAAAATCAAACAGGGAAAAGCGGTGGTGGTAAATGCCGAGGAGATTATTGACATCGTTGAGCAGAAAGGCAGCAAAAAAGCGGCTGAGGAGATTGATGTAGTTACTACGGCCACCTTTGCCCCGATGTGTTCTTCGGGCGCCTTTCTGAATCTAAAACAGCCAAAGCCCAAGATAAAGATTCAAAAGGCATGGTTCAATGATATTGAACTCTATGCCGGCTTAGCCGCCGCTGACCTTTATTTAGGAGCAGCCCAACTCCCTGAAGGAGATCCCCTAAATAAAATCTATCCCGGCGAATTCCGATACGGCGGCGGGCATCTTATTGAGGATTTGGTGGCCGGCAAAGAAGTTACTCTCCGGGCAATCGGCTATGGCACGGATTGCTATCCCCGTCGGGAATTAAATCAAAAGGTCAAACTAAAAGATTTCAATGATGCAATTTTAGTGAGTCCCCGCAATTGCTCTCAGAATTATAATGCGGCAGTAAACCTGTCTTCCCGGACACTCTATACCTATATGGGAATACTCAAACCAAATCTGGGAAACATTGCTTATTGCAGTGCCGGGCAACTCTCGCCCTTATTAAATGATCCCTTTTGCCGCACAATCGGCATCGGCACGCGCATATTTTTAGGTGGCGGCGTTGGTTATATCTCTGGAGCGGGCACCCAGAGCAAGCAAAATGTAAAAAGAAGAAAAGGTGTACCTCTCTCTCAGGCAATAACCCTGAGAGTTAGCGGAGATTTAAAGCAGATGAATAAAGAATGGCTGCGCGGCGCTTCTTTTTGCGGCTATGGAGCAACGCTGATAGTAGGCATTGGTCTCCCCATTCCTATTCTTGACGAGAAGGTGATAAAATCGACAGCGATAAAGGACAGAGATATCTGCACTCAGGTTATTGACTACAGTCGAGATTATCCTTATGGCGAGGAGAAGAGTTTAGGAGAAGTAAATTATGAGGAGTTAAAAAGTGGCTCGGTTGTTATAGGAGATAAAAAGGTGCCCAGTGTTTCTCTTTCCAGTTATTACAAGGCAAAGGAGATTGCTAATATTTTGAAGAGCTGGATAGAAGATGGAAAGTTTTTCCTCGCTGAAGCGGTGGAAAAAATTTAATGCGCTGCACGCTATAGGTCACACATAAATAGCATTAGATGGTAACCATCAACGAATTACGAATCTCTTACGGATATACAAATAAAAACATTCGTATTATTTGTATAGATTAGTAAATTCGTAGATAAGGAAGCTTGAAAAATGCCTTCTCGAAAAATTATTCTTACATTTCCGCAGGCGTTATTAGACAAACCGATTGTCTATAAACTAATCAAGGATTATAATCTCATTTTTAATATCCTGCAGGCAAAGATTACCCCTGATGAAGAAGGGATAATGATTCTGGAGATAAAAGGAGCCAGCCGAGATTACAATGCCGGGATTAGTTATCTAAAGAATTTAGGGGTAGATATCAAGCCTTTAGACCAGAAGATTATCTGGAATGAAGAGAAATGCACCCATTGTGGTTTATGCGTGGATATCTGCCCCATACAGGCATTGAGTTTTAAGAGACCAGAGATGAAGATAGAGTTTGACAAGCGTAAATGTATTGCCTGCGAGTTATGTCTAAGAACCTGTCCGGTAAAAGCAATTGAGAAAGCATCTGTTTAAAAGCAGATGCTTGATTACTTTTATCGCGGTAATCGATATTTTATGAGGACCTTTCGTGGTGGTATTCACCCCCCTACCTTTAAACATCTCACTCAGAACAAACCTATCAAGACTGCTTCTTTGCCTTCGCGTGTTATTATTCCCTTGAGTCAACACATTGGAACCCCTGCCGAGGCGGTTGTCCAAGTAGGTGATAGAGTAAAAGTTGGCACCAAGATTGGCGAAGCAAAAGGGAAAATCAGCGCCTCTGTTCATTCGTCCATTTCCGGAGAGGTAAAGAAAATTAAGAATTCGGCAGTAATTATTGAGTCCAACGGCAGAGACGAAAAGGAGTTCTTGAACGATGTGCAAGAGATCAACGACCTTTCTTCCGAAGAGATCAAAGAGATTATTGCTGAGGCCGGAATTGTTGGTTTGGGAGGAGCGGCTTTTCCCACAGCAGTGAAACTTTCCCCACCCAAGAGTGTAGATTGCTTTATCCTGAATGCCGCCGAATGCGAACCCTATCTAACCGCTGACCATCGGCTGATGTTGGAAAAACCAGAGGAGGTTATCAAAGGGGTGAGATTAATAATGAAGGTCCTGGGGGTCAAAAAAGGCTATATCGGTATTGAGGATAATAAAGAGGATGCCGCCAGGAGATTAAGTCATTTCTGCCCCTTGGGGATAGAAATAAAGATTTTAAAGACAAAATATCCTCAGGGCGGAGAAAAGGAGCTTATTGAGACAGTTGTCCACAGAAAAGTGCCTTCGGGAGGATTGCCTTATGAGGTAGGAGTAGTGGTGAATAATGTGGCTACTGTATTTGCTATCTATGAAGCAGTTTATTTAAGAAAGCCACTTTATGAGCGGATGATTACTTTCAGCGGCGATGCTCTCCACCAGGCAGAAAATCTGAGAGTTAGAATAGGCACATTAATAAAGGATTTACTAAAAGAATGCAAAGGGTTTAAACAGGAACCAGAGCAAGTGATTCTCGGGGGGCCAATGATGGGTTTGGCTCAGGAGAGTTTGGAAGTTCCTGTAATCAAAGGGACAGGAGGGGTTTTGTTTTTAAAGGATGCTCGCTGGGCAAAAAGAAAAAGCCGACTAAAAAGAGAAAACCCTTGCCTTCATTGTGGAAGATGTGTTGAGGCTTGTCCAGTAAACTTAAATCCTTCTTTGCTCAGTTTGGCTATCGAGAAAAAAAAATGGGATGTAGTGAAGCAGTTAAATATAGAGGATTGTATTGAGTGTGGGGCTTGCGAATATATCTGTCCGGCCGAGAGAAGGTTGGTGCAGATGATTAAGGAAGGGAAGAAAAAAATGTCCAATTTCTAATTGCTCTAATTTCTAATTGAGACATCAACGAATTTACTAATCTATACGAATATACGAATGTTTTTATTCGCAAATTCGTAAGATATTCATAATTCGCTGATTATATTAGACATTAGGTTAATTAGACATTTATATTTTCTTTACTTTTCCTGCTTTTATGCATTTAGTGCAGACCTTTATAGTCCGCGGGACGCCGTTAATAACGGTTCGAACATTTTGACCGGTAATCTTTTTACCCACCCCTCCTTTACTTTTGGCTAATCCTCGGCGGGCAATCCTGTTACCCACTGTTGGTCCTTTTCCGCAGATTGCACATATTTTAGACACAATATCCTCCTTACTTTGCTAATGTAAATTTTAAAATTAACAATTATCAATTTAAAATGAAATATAACTTTTTTATTTTGCAATAATTGCTAATTTTGCATTTTAAATTTAGAGAAATATGATAACATATTTCTCTACGAAATGCAACAGTTATCTGATTCAGTCCAGTTTGTAAAAGGAGTGGGTCCTCAGCGGCTAAGGCTCTTTCATCGCTGTGGTATCTTTACCATTGAGGACCTCCTCTATTATTTTCCCCGCCGCTATGAAGACCGGAGCCATATAAAACTGATTTCCAAACTCAAAGTTGGAGATTTTGAAACTGTGCGGGGAAAGATTTTGACCCTGGGAGTTCGCCCTACTAAGAGCAAACTCAAAATCTTCCAATTAGCAGTGAGCGACGGCACAGGGATTATCTACGCAACCTATTTTAACCAGAATTATCTAAAGCGCTTCTTTAAGGTGGGCGATGAAGTAATCCTCAGCGGGAAGGTGAGTTTATTTAAGACCCTGCAGATGAATTCTCCGGATTATGAACTTATTTCTGATGAGAAAGAGAAGATTCATAGCGGGCGGATTGTGCCTATCTATCCGCTGACCGAGAACCTGAATCAGCGCTTTTTTCGCAAGGTAGCCAAACAGGCAGTAGATAAGTATTTTTATCTGGTAAAAGATATTCTGCCGCCCGAGATTAAGAGAAAAGAGAATTTGATAGATATAAAAGAGGCAATAAAAAATATTCATTTTCCCCAGAATTTTTTAGAGCAGGAAAAGGCGAGAGAGCGATTGGTATTTGATGAATTTTTTATTCTGCAAGTTGGGATTGCCTTGCGCCGCCAATATCTAAAAAAGATTTCCCCTGCAAAGAAAAAAGAAGAAATTAACAAAAGAAATTTAGTAGCTCAGCTTAAAAAAGTTCTTCCTTTTAAACTCACTCCTGCTCAGCAAAAGGTAATCAAGGAGATTGAGAAGGATATAAAAAGCCACCGGCAGATGAACAGGTTAATTCAAGGGGATGTTGGCTCGGGCAAGACAATCATTGCCATTTATAGTTTGCTTTTGGTTTTGGAAAGGGGCTCCCAAGGGGCGTTTATGGCTCCTACCGAGATTCTCGCCGAGCAGCACTACTGGACATTGCAGAAACTCCTTTTACCTTTAAACATCAATATTGGTTTGCTTATCTCGGAGTTATCGGCGAAAATAAAGAAAGAGACATTGAGGAAAATCAGGGAGGGGGAGATAGATATAGTTGTCGGCACGCATTCTTTGATTCAAAAGGATGTGGAGTATAAAGATTTAGGGATAGTGATTATTGATGAACAACACAAGTTCGGAGTAGAACAGCGACGCCAGCTGAGAAAGAAAGGAATGACCCCCCATTGTTTGATTATGACTGCTACCCCTATTCCGCGCACCTTAGCCCTTACTGTCTACAGCGATTTGGATATTTCGGTAATCGATGAACTTCCCGAGGGAAGAGGAAACATCTTTACTTATTGGATTGAGGAAGAAAAGAGGGTGAAATTGTATAATTTTATCCGCGAAGAAATCCAAAAGGGAAGACAGGCTTATGTCGTTTATCCCCTGATTGAGAAATCAGAGAAGATGGATCTGAAGGACGTCCAGGAAAATTTCCAAAAATTAAAGAAGATTTTCTTCGATTTTAATTTAGGGCTCTTGCACGGAAGGATGAGCAAGGCTCAGAAGGATGAAGTGATGCATTGCTTAGCTCAAAAAAAGATAGACATCCTTGTTTCTACTACTGTTATTGAAGTAGGTATCGATATACCTAATGCCGGAATAATGGTAATTGAAAATGCCGAGCATTTTGGCTTGAGCCAGTTGCATCAATTAAGGGGAAGGATTGGTCGTGGGCCCTTTAAATCCTATTGTTTTTTATTAGGAGAACCAAAAACAGAGGAGGGAATAAAGCGGCTCAATTCCATTGTAAGCTCGCAAGACGGCTTTCAGATTGCCGAGGACGACCTCCGACTGCGGGGGACAGGAGAGTTTTTCGGCGAGCGCCAGCATGGTCTGCCAGAGTTAAAAATTGGCGATATCTTGAAGGATGTTCGAATAATGGAGAGGGCAAAGAATGAGGCAGATGAGCTGGTTAAAAGGGATTATCGCCTTTTATTGCCTGAGCATCAACTGATAAAGCGCGAATTGAGAAAGAGATTAGGCGAGAGATGGGAGTTGGTGTCAGTGGGATGAACGAGGAGGTGCTATGATTAAAATTATTACTTTTTCAGTTGTCATTATCATTTCCTTATTTTTAGCTAAGTTGGTGGTTTATATTTTAGCAAGGAAGATAGCTAAGTTGGCAAAGAAGACAAAGACAGAGTTGGATGACTTGATTATTGTTTCCTTAAAGAAACCGCTGTTTCTGATTATCTTCGGTAGTGGTATTTATATTGCTCTCAGCCAATTATCTTTGCCGGAGAAATTGAACACCTTTTTTAGGGAAGTGTTCTTTATATTCACTGTTTTAGTCGGGATCTATTTGGTTCTTTCTCTATTGCAGGCAGTTCTTAACTGGTATGCCCGGGAAGTTGCTCCCAAGACCAAGAGTAAGTTTGATGACCAATTCATTCCACTTCTCCGAAAGCTCTCCAAAGTAGTAGTAATTGTTATCGCCGCTTTGATTGTGATGGAGCACTTTCATTATGATATCAAGGCCTTGGTAACAACCTTAGGAGTGGCTTCTTTAGCTATTGCTTTGGCTGTACAGGAGACATTGGGAAATGTGATTGCCGGTTTGGGGATTATTATTGACCGTCCCTTCCAGATTGGCGATAGGGTTCAGCTACCTTCTGGAGAAATCGGCGATGTTTATGAAATTGGCTTGCGCAGCGTGAAGGTGTTAACCTTAGACCATACAATGGTTGTAGTTCCCAACGCCGACATCGGGAAAAATCGAATTATTAATCTCTCTTATCCCGACCCAAAATTAAAACTGAAGGTTCCTATTGGCGTGGCTTATGGCAGTGACTTAAAAAAAGTGAGGAATTGCCTATTGGATATTGCTCATCAGCTTCCCGAGGTTCGCTGGATTGATAGTTATACCAATAAGTTTGCCATTACCGACAAGATAAATATGGCAATCAACCAGAAATTTATCGAGCAGAACATCAGCATTCCTTTCCCGATACAAGAAGTGACTGGAGAGATAGCACTGACCAATGCAAAATGAAAAATTAGCATTGAAAAATTAGCAATGTAAAATAAAATCACTCAAGAACTGTTTTTCATTTTTAATTGTTAATTGATAATTTTAAAATTTGCATTAATTACGGGGTGTAGCGCAGTTTGGTTTAGCGCGCCACGTTCGGGACGTGGAGGTCGGCGGTTCGAATCCGCCCACCCCGACCAGTTATTAACGCAGTGCGAACCCCCTTAGAAATATCATCATGACTAACAGAGATGGCAAAAATTTCTAACGGGACGAGCCTATGAAACTTTGCCTAAAATCGCTAATGCCTTGGATGCCAAAGTTGATGATTTAATAAATCCCTAAGCGATGAGTACAAAATCAGGGACCTTAAAATTATTTACCATTCACGACTTACCAAAGTTGGAATGTCCCAGAGAACGGATAAGAAAATTGGGTCCAGAATCACTCTCAGCCCAAGAGCTCTTGGCAGTAATTTTAGGTAAAGGTGTAAGAGGTGAATCTGTATCAACGATGGCTCAAAAGCTACTTTCACATTTTGGCTCATTAGTCTGAGGAAGTCAAACAGAAAGAGATAACCTTTGCAAAAGAAATCTATAATCTTGTTAAATAAAAAATCACCCATTATGCAAAAGAGCATCTAATCGTTCTTTCCTTTGATTCTCGCAATAAATTTTTGGGAATGG
Source organism: Candidatus Omnitrophica bacterium 4484_213 (assembly GCA_002085025.1). Lineage (GTDB taxonomy): Bacteria > Omnitrophota > 4484-213 > 4484-213 > 4484-213 > 4484-213. Next base: position 13,314 of record MZGK01000019.1, on the reverse strand, counting down.
ATACAGTCTCGGCCGGCATATTAAATGCAAATCTCATCCATCCACGTGAAACATTTGATGTTGCTATTCGCCGCCATGCAGCACAAATTATTGTAACTCATAATCACCCAACAGGCGATCCTGAGCTTTCAGAGGATGATTTAGAGATTACCAAGAGGTTAACTGAGGCTGGTAAGATTTTGGGCATAGAAGTAATTGACCATATAATTGTTACAAAAGGGAGCTTCTTCAGTTTTAAGGATAAAGGATTAATAAACCCCGTTAGAAATAAGATGCCGAAGGCATCCGTCAAGATTAAATAATAAAGATTTCTAACGGGATAAAGAAAAGTTGACAACTATCTAACAGATGTCAACTTTAAAGCTTTAATATTGACATTGAAATATTTATGAAATACTTGAGGTAAGCATGCAGATGAATGAAAGAGAATTTGTTTTAATTCTAAAGAGGGCGAAGGATATTTTATAGAGTTTAGAGAGAATTTATCAGGCATTGAGAAAGATTTTGTTGCTTTTGCTAATTCTTCAGGAGGAAAGGTATTTTTAGGAGTCGCTGATGAAGGCAAAGTTAAAGGTCTAAAAATAATAAACAGATTAAAGTTAGACATTCAGGATATCGCTAGAAATTGCGATCCGCCTATAAAGATTATCGTTGAGTCTTTAGGAAATACTATAATTGTAAAAGTAAAGGAGGGAGAAGATAAGCCTTACAGGTGTTCATCTGGATTTTATAAAAGAATTGGCTCAAATTCTCAGGAGATGACAAGGAATGAAATTTTAGACTTCTTTAAATCAGAAGGCAAGGTAAGATTTGATGAGGTAATAAATACAAAATTTGACTATGCAAAAGATTTAGCCGAGAAAAATTAAATAAATTTTTAGAACTGGCAGACCTTTCTAAAGTCTTACCTGTCAAAAGATTTTTGCGAGTTTAGGGATAACCGAGACCCAAGAGATAAAGATTTATTTTAATAATGCCGGGGTTTTTCTTTGCCAAAAATCCGCAGAAGTTAATCCCTTGCTCGGTTTTTACCGTAGCTCTTTTCAAAGATAAAGAAGGCGTAGATATAATTGACAGGAAAGAAATAAACGGTGGACTCTTTGAAATGGTTGAACAGGTTGTGGACTTTGTAAGATTGTATGCGAAAGTCGCTTATAGAATTACAGGCAAGCCTCAGAAAGAAAATGTTTATGAATACCCTCTTGAAGCTATAGGGGAAGCAGTTATAAAATTCCGTATACTTCACAGTCCCAAGTCTACGCATCTCTTAAAGGGATTTTTTCTTTAGAGGGTCTGAAACATTGTAATAAAGAAAAAACAGGATCGATTAAGAGAGAGAAGATTAAAGCTATATGGTAGTGCTTGACGAGGATTGAAGAAAAGATTAGGATTATAGTGCTAGAGGGTAGGACTTCTTTTATCCTCAGAGCATTATCGGAAATCGCCATGAGACATAAAAAAGAGGTGATAAAATGATCGAAATAAAAGATATATTGCATCTGCTAGGGAATGAACTAAAGGATGGAGCAGAACAAGTGAATAGATTTAGAGAATTCATTGAAATGGAAAAATGGCCTATTGAACAAATAAAAAAATAGCTTAATGAATGCGTAAGTGAGAGTAAAGGCGCGCATGATCCGTATAATAGGGCATTTCAAGATTTGATCATTTTTTTAGGGAGAAGATTAGGATTTGAATACAGTACGGAAGATATATGAAAAAGCCAAAAGAAGAAAATTATGACGGGATTTGGAAGAGAGAGAATGGGGATATGATAGTTCTGGAAGTAAAAACCAGCACTTGGCCTACCATTGAAAGTATAAACATTGGAAATATAGTGAGGCTAATAGTGGAAATAGCTACTACCAAATCAAGAGCTGTTAAGAAACAAGTTGAAGAAAAGGAGGAAAAAAGTCGCTGAAGGGGAAGAAGAGCCATGGACAAAAGTTGAGCTTCTTTCATATTTAAAGGATGCGATACCTTATCAACGGATACTCTTGGCAGCCTTAGCACAGGTTGGCAAAGAGCCAGCAACAAGCAAACAGGTAATCTTCTTGATGAACGAAATCGCGAAAAGAAGACCTTCCGAAGGAATTGATAAAAAGATAACGGGAAGACAAATAGCCGGTGCTCGTGGGGGATTGAAATTGAGAAGGAAACAGTTAAATAAGGAAGATATTATTGAAAGTTCATGGAGTTCTAACGAGAGAGATTACATATATAAAATAAAGGACGACTACAAGCAAATAGTTATTGACTGGGTAAAAGGTGAAAAATTATGGATAAAAGAAGAAATAGGATAAGTTCTTTGGCGACTTCCGATAAAACGACGTTATACGCCATTTCGGACTAATTTAGGAACAAAAAGGATATGGAAAGAATATTTTTTCTATTATGGGTATATTGATTGCGCTATTTGAGGATTATTTTTGGCCAACTACAATAACTGTAATCTGCTCTTACTTAGCATTAAAGTTTATAACGGTAACAATTCATAAATTTTCTGAGTTAAGACATAAAGCAAGGGAATATGATGAACATTATTCTGAAATAATATCGCTGCAAAGTTCCAAAGAAAAGTTCGAGAAAGAAAAAAAAGATTTTGAGACTTACAAAAAAGAGCAAATAGATAATATAAATCAATTAATTAAAGAGAGATCGAGTGGGGTTCCTTGGCTTGCCAAGGCATTTGCAGACTGCCATTATTTCCCAAAATTAAAAGAAGCCAATTACTTAGAACTAAATCTCATCCTGCTCCCGTCTCATCCGAAAGAGTTCGCGAAATAGGCCGAGGACGAAGGGTTATTGAGGAAAAGTTACGTATTGCTCAAGGAATCATAAATTATTATCAAGAATTATTTCCCTTCTTAGAGGAATTTTTAGGTGATGTAGATGAAGAAACACTAAAGAAAGTCCTTTCGCGAGACATAGAATAACCAATCAGGGAATTGATAAAATTGGTATTGATCCTGTAAGGATATATTTATCATCCTTGCCAGAAGAGGAATATCAAAAACTTTCATCGGCAGAAAGAAATCAACTTGCATTGAATAGATATTGGACTAGGCCCAAAAGTAATTGGCAACTGGGTCGGGACTATGAACGTTATATCGATTATATTTACGAAGCAGATGGTTATAATGTATATTATCAAGGTATTCTTGAATAATTTGATGATCTTGGGAGAGATTTGATTTGCAAGAAGGATGAAGGGGCGATCATCATTCAGCGTAAACGATGGTCTCAGTATAAAATAATTCATGAAAAACATGTTAACCAACTTTATGGTACCGTTATAAAATACATTATTGATTATCCTACCGAGAGAGTAGGAGCTATTTTATATACAACGACAAAACTTTCAGACAGAGCAAAAGAATTTGCTAATTATCTTTCAATAGGAGTTGCTGAAGAGTTTCCGTTCCAGAAATACCCTTCAATTAAATGTAATGTTTCTCGAAGAACTGGTGGGAAAATTTATCACCTTCCATTTGACCAACAGTATGACAAAACTCTTATAGAAACAGAGAGAAACGAATATTATGTAGAAAACAGTTGAAGAGGCAGAAGCTCTTGGCTTTCGTCGTGCTTGGGATGGAGAGGTCAAGATCCAGAAGTTTGTATATTATTATAGTAGGAAAGAACGTCCGAAACAGCGTATAACAGCGGATAAAAGGGAAATCAAAGATTTCCCCAAATTGCCTTCGGCAATTTCTTTTGCCTGCAAAACGTTGGACGAAACGGTGGGCTTAGTAAACTCTCTTAGAAAGGTTCCATCCACAGGGAGGAGATTTAAAAAACAAAAAAGGGTTATTTAGCCGCAATTTAGAGCGGATTGAAAAGTCGCCGAAGAGGCGATTTTTGGTAGAATAAAGTTTAAACATAGAAGTTGATGGAATTCAAACTTAAAGTAAAAATCAAGCCATCTGGAGATCAGCCGAAAGCGATAAAAGAGTTAGTAGATGGCCTTAAAAAGGGACACAAGTTTCAGACCCTTTTAGGAGTAACTGGCTCAGGCAAGACATTCACTATTGGCTGTGTAATTGAAAAAATCCAAAAACCCACCCTTGTAATAGCCCCGAATAAAACATTGGCCGCCCAACTTACTGCTGAATTCCGTCGCCTTTTTCCCTCAAATGAAGTCTGCTATTTTGTCTCCTATTATGATTATTACCAGCCCGAGGCTTATTTACCCCAAAGTGATACTTATATTGAAAAAGAGGCAGAGATTAATGAAGAGATTGATAGACTTCGTCATCTGGCTACCAGTGCTCTTTCAAGCCGGCGCGATGTAATAATTTGCGCTTCTGTCTCCTCTATATACGGGTTGGGTAATCCTTCTTATTACCAGGAGATATCCATGCATCTTGAGCCAGGAAGGATTATTACCCGTGAGACCCTTATCAGGGCGCTTAGCCGGCTTAAATATACCCGAACCAAGATTCTCACGAGAGGTAGATTTTTAGTTAGAGGCGAGGTAATTGAAATTATGCTCCCGGGCGAGGATGTAATTTATAGAATCGAAATGAACGGAGATAAAATCAGCGAAATTTTTATGATTGAGCCTCTTACTAAAAAAAGAAAAAAGGTTGATAGGCTTGATATTTTTCCAACCAAGCATTTTGTTACTCCCGAACCGGTGCTTAGAGAGGCAATCAGCGAGATAAAGAAAGAACTCAGCGAGCGATTAAGATTCTTTAAAAAGAAAAATTTATTCTTAGAAGCCGAAAGATTAGAGCGAAGAACCTTATATGATTTAGAGATGCTCAAGGAGCTGGGATATTGCGCGGGCATTGAAAATTACTCCAGGTATCTTTCTGGTCGGGCTCCGGGGCAGCCCCCCCATACCCTCATTGATTACTTCCCCAAAGATTATCTTTTAGTTATTGACGAATCCCATATAACTCTGCCTCAACTTCGGGGGATGTATGAGGGAGACCGCTCGCGCAAGGAGACTCTCGTAGAACATGGCTTTCGGCTCCCTTCGGCTCTCGATAATCGACCTCTGAAATTTAATGAATTTGAAGAGAGAATAAATCAGGTAATTTTTACTTCTGCTACTCCAGCAGGCTATGAAAGAAAAAAATCCGCTCAGATTGTTAAGCAGATTATTCGCCCAACCGGGCTCATTGACCCAGAAATAGTAGTGAAGCCAGCGGAAGACCAGATTGACGATTTAGCAAACAAACTCAAAAAAGTGATTAGGAGAGGCAATAGAGCCCTCATTACTACTTTGCGAAAAAAAACATCTGAAGATTTAAGCGAATATTTAGCCGAAAGAGGATTTAAGACGAATTATCTCCACTCAGAAGTGGATACCTTGGAGAGGGCAGGAGTGCTTGAGGATTTAAGAAAAGGGAAGATTGATGTTTTAGTCGGGGTTAATCTTTTGCGCGAAGGCCTAGACCTTCCCGAAGTGGAACTGGTAGCAATTTTGGACGCCGACAAAGAGGGCTTTCTTCGTTCTGAAACCTCTCTTATTCAAACCATGGGCCGAGCGGCCAGAAATGTGAAAGGTAGGGTTATTCTTTATGCTGATGAGATAACAGATTCTATGAAAAGAGCGATTAAAGAAACGAGGCGCCGTCGCCGACTCCAGCGGGCTCATAATAAAAAACATAAAATTACCCCTAAGAGTATTTCCAAAAAGATTGCTAAGTTTTTTGAAGAGATTGAAAGACCTGAACCGGTAAAAGAATATGAAGAAACTTTGGAAATAAAGGATATTCCCAAGGTTATTGAGGGAAAAACTGCCGAGATGCATAAGCTTGCCAAAAATTTAGAGTTTGAAAAAGCAGCCCTTCTCAGGGACGAAATTAGAGAACTCAAAAAACTTGTTTTAAGATAATGGAGAATAAAATTATTATAAAAGGAGCACGAGAGCACAATTTGAAGAATATCAACCTTGAAATACCCAAGAATAAGATAATTGTTCTTACCGGGGTATCTGGTTCGGGAAAATCAAGTCTCGTTTTTGATACTATCTTTAATGAAGCCCAGCGCAGGTATTTGGAAAGCCTTTCTTCCTATGCCCGTCAATTTTTATCCCAGATGAGAAAGGCAGAAGTCGAAGAAATTTCAGGACTCTCGCCAGCCATTGCGATTTCCCAAAAAACCCTTCCCCACAATCCTCGCTCGGTAGTGGGCACTATTACTGAGATTTACGATTATCTCCGTCTGCTTTTTGCTAAAATTGGCAAACCCTATTGTCTCCAGGGTTTTAGCAAAGCGAAGATTGACGGGAAAATGCGTGATTTATCCCGAAGGATCTCTCTTTCACGATACAAACTTCATAATATTGATATTTTAGTAGACACCCTTAAGGTAGATGCCGACAGCATTCCCCGCATTTCCGAAGCGGTGGAGTTGGCTTTGGAAGGAGGAAGCGGTTTAGTGAAGATTGAGAGGCAAAAAGGAGAGGTGATCTTTAATAGCCGCCTGGCCTGTCATAGGTGCGGTTTCTCTTTTCCCAAAATTGAACCGAGGCTTTTCTCTTTTAACAGCCCTTATGGAGCCTGCCCAAAATGTCAGGGGCTGGGAAGAGAAATTCAGATTGACCCCTCTCTGGTCATTCCTGATAGGACAAGAACCATTGCCGAAGGAGCAGTTTTACCTTGGAGCTGGACTCCCAAAAATTATTACGGCGCTCTCATTAACGCCGTTTGCGAAGAATACAACATCCCCATTGATATGCGAATCGAAGACATTCCTTCTCATAAAATGAATCTTCTTCTCTATGGCCCGGACTATGAAGAAAAAATCAGGATTCGGTACTATTTTCACGGTCAGCCGCGGGTATTTTATACCTACTTTAATGGCCTTATTCCTCACCTTGAAGAGAGATATGAGAAGACCCAGTCGGAATCGGTGCAAAAAGAAATTAGAAGGTATATGTCGCGGAAACCGTGCCCTGAGTGTCAAGGTCAGCGCTTAAAAAAAGAGAGTTTAGGCATAAAGATAGGAGGAATGAGTATTGCGGAAATCTGTCAGCTTGATATTAAGCAGGCTTACGAATTTTTTCAAAAGTTAAGATTAACATCTCAGGAAAAAAGAATCAGTGAAAGGATTTTAGAGGAAGTAAAAAAGAGATTAAAGTTTCTCGTAAAAGTCGGGCTTAGTTATCTTACCCTTTTTCGAGAAGGAGAGACTCTGGCGGTGGGAGAGGTCCAGAGAATTCGCCTGGCTTCTCAGGTGGGTTCAGGGCTCACCGGCGTTCTTTACATCTTAGACGAACCGACTATAGGGCTCCACCTCCGAGATGTGAACAGACTCCTGGAAACGCTCATCCATTTGCGAGATCTAAGAAACACTCTCTTAATAATTGAGCATGACCGAGCAACCATTGAGGCAGCAGATTGGCTCTGCGACCTTGGTCCGGGGGGAGGAGAATTCGGGGGAAGAGTAGTTGCCCAAGGGCCCCTTACTCAATTCCTCAAAACCACTTCCTTAACCAGCCAGTATTTAAAAGGGGAGAAATTTATTGAGATTCCCGCCCGGCGAAAACCAGGAAAGAATTTCTTAACCATAAGGGGTGTAAGATGCCATAATTTGAAAAATATAAGAGTTGATATTCCTCTTAATTTATTTACCTGCATTACCGGCGTCTCTGGCAGCGGAAAATCAAGTTTGATTGTTGATACTATTTATAAGGCTCTTGCTCGGAGCCTGCAGGGAGCCAAAGAAAAACCCGGGGAATTTTCTAAATTGGAAGGCCAGGAATTTATAGACCGGGTGATTCTGGTGGACCAGAGCCCTATTGGGCGAACTCCCCGCTCAAATCCGGCTACCTATACTGATGTTTTTACTCCCATTCGCAAACTTTTTGCGGCTACTCCCTTGGCTCGCCAGCGAGGATACCACGCGGGTAGATTTTCTTTTAATGTTTCCGGGGGAAGGTGCGAGGCTTGCCGGGGCGGGGGGCAAATAAAAATTGAGATGCAATTTCTGCCCGATGTCTATGTTCCCTGCGAGGTCTGCCGGGGTAAAAGATTTAACAAAGAAACCCTCGAGGTGAAATATGGAGATAAAGATATTAGCGAAATATTAGAAATGACAACTACCGAGGCTTTAAAATTCTTCCACCCTATTCCCGAGATAAAAGATAAACTAAAATTAATGGAAGAGGTAGGTTTGGGTTATTTGAAGCTTGGCCAGCCAGCTACCACTCTCTCGGGGGGAGAGGCCCAAAGGATAAAGCTCTCCCGTGAGCTTTCTCGGCCTCCGGGAGGAAAAACCCTTTATATTTTAGATGAACCAACTACAGGTCTACACTTTGAAGATGTCAAAAAATTAATAGGGGTGCTCCAAAAATTGGTAGAGAGAGGAAACTCAGTAGTAGCAATAGAACATAATATCGAGGTTATAAAGAGCGCAGATTGGGTTATTGACCTCGGACCGGAAGGAGGCGAGGCCGGAGGAAGGGTGATTGCCAAAGGCTCTCCAGAAGAAATAGCCCGGACCTCTGGCTCTTATACAGGCCAATTTCTAAGGAAGGTGTTATAATATTATTGCCATGTTATCTCAAGAGATAAACAATCTTCCCAAAGCCCCTGGCGTTTATTTTTTCTGCGCAAAAAACGATAAGATTTTATACATCGGTTCTTCCGGTTCAATTAGAACGAGGATTGCTTCTCATTTGCAGAGCCGAGATTCTAAAATAAGAAGGATGCTGGAGGAGGCCGTAAGGATTAGATATAGAAAGACAAATTCAGTTTTAGAGGCGGTAATTCTCGAGGCAAAACTAATCAAGGCCCATCAGCCAAAATACAATGTTAAATTAAAGGATGATAAGAGTTTTGTGGTTATTGTTATAAGCAAAGATGAATTTCCCCGCGTCTGGGTGACCCGACTCTCCAAGGTAAGCGCTCCCGGAGAATTTTTTGGTCCCTATACCAACGCAAAATTAGCAAGACGTGCCCTGGAAATTCTGCGGAAGATTTTTCCCTGTCGGGTGTGTAAAAACATTCCCCAAAAAGCCTGCCTTGAATATCATTTAGGAAGATGCCCGGCACCCTGCCTGGGGAAAATTAGCCCGAGAGATTATAAAAGGAATATCAATCATTTAAAACTGATTTTAAAAGGGAAAGCAAAGACTCTCATCGCTAAATTAAAAAAAGAGATGAAAGAGGCCGCCGATAAAGAGAACTTTGAAAAGGCCTCTCAAATTAGAAATAAAATCTTTGCCTTTTCTCATCTTAGAGATATCGGCCTTCTAACGAGAGAGTCTCCCTCAATTCTTCAGGGTAGAATCGAAGCCTATGATATCTCAAACATTAAAGAGAAATTGGCTACAGGCAGTATGACTGTGTTTGAAGACGGCGAACTTGCCAGAAGCCAGTATCGCAAATTTAGGATAGAAAAGCTTAGGGGAGGAGATGTAGGGATGATGAAGGAAGTGCTTGAGAGACGATTTGCTCACCGAGAGTGGCCATATCCGTGTCTTATTTTAGTTGATGGAGGAAGGGCGCAATTGAATGCGGCTAAAAAGGTTTTAGAGAGTCGAGATTTAAAAATTCCCCTCGTGGCTATTGCCAAACCGCAAAAAAGGCAAAGGAGAATGCCTGATAGATTTTATACGGATTTAGCCCTTAGCCCTCAAGAGAAAAAGAGCTTGTTCCGCCTTCGCGACGAAGCCCACCGCTTTGCCATTACCTACCACCGGTTATTAAGAAAGAAGTCTATAATTCCTAATAAGAACAGCGAATAGAGGATAAAGAGAGGGACCTTCTTATTCAAGTTGGTTCTGTCAAGGCTTCGGCGGCGGACCGAAGTTGAGGGTCTTGCGAGGAAAGCATTTTTTTAGTAAAATAAAGTACATTTTTGGAAATTAGAAAGCAGAAAAAAATAATAATCAAAAAAGGAGGGAGGAAGATGGTAACCGGAATAAGTGCAATCAATGAAAAGGTAAGAGAGGAGAGTGCGTTTGTAAGCGGCCTGGTTTCCGAGATAAGAAAGGTAATTATCGGGCAGAGGTATTTGATTGACCGACTCCTGGTTGGTTTACTCGCTAATGGTCATGTACTTGTTGAGGGAGTTCCGGGTTTAGCCAAGACTTTATCAATAAAAACATTGTCTCAGGCAATTAATACCAAATTTCAGAGGATTCAATTTACGCCAGATTTACTTCCAGCAGATCTTATCGGCACCCTCGTTTATAACCCCAAGGAAGGAACATTTACCACTAAAAAAGGTCCTATATTTGCTAATGTCATTCTGGCAGATGAAATAAACCGTGCGCCAGCAAAGGTTCAGAGTGCGCTTTTGGAAGCAATGCAGGAGCGTCAGGTTACTATTGGTGAGAATACATTTAAATTAGATGAGCCATTTTTAGTTATGGCAACCCAGAATCCTATTGAACAAGAAGGAACTTATCCTTTACCAGAAGCTCAGATTGACCGGTTTATGCTTAAAATCAATATAACCTATCCCAGCAAAGAAGAAGAACACAAAATCTTAAAAGAGATGAGTTTTACTGACAAGGAGATAAAAGTCAATTCTGTTATTAACCCTGATGATATCTTAAGGGCACGAAAGGTTGTCAATGAGGTATACATCGATGAGAAGATTGAGAGATACATCATTGATATTGTCTTTGCCACGAGGGACCCATCTAAATATAAATTAGGTGATTTAGAGAGCCTTATCCAATATGGTGCCTCTCCTCGTGCCAGTATCTATCTAACTCTTGCTTCTAAAGCTTACGCTTTTATTCAGGGTAGAGGCTATGTTACTCCGCAGGATGTTAAGTCTATCGGACCTGATGTATTAAGGCACAGGGTTATTGTAAGTTATGAAGCAGAAGCAGAAGAGAAGACCTCTGAAGATATCATAAAGAAGATATTTGATGAGATAGAAGTTCCGTAGAAGTGCCTAAAATTTCAAAGTGGCCTAAAATGCCTAAAGTTAGAAAGTGCCTAAAATTAGGGAAATTTTTTCTTCAACTTTAGGTATTTTAAGTACTTTGCAACTTTAGGTATTTCTTTTGGGCACTTTAAGTATTTTGAAACTTTAGGCAATTTTTACTATGATACCAAAAGAGATTCTTAAACAAATCAGGCGTATTCAGATAATTACATCTCGTATGGTTACCGATGTCTTTGCCGGGCAGTATCAGAGTGTGTTTAAAGGCAGAGGTATGGAGTTTGATGAGGTGCGCCAGTATTTTCCGGGAGACGATGTGCGCTCAATTGACTGGAATGTTACTGCTCGTACAGGTGAACCATACGTTAAAAATTTTGTGGAAGAAAGAGAACTTACAGTAATGCTCCTTCTGGATTTATCGCGCTCAGGTTATTTTGGAACAGTGAATAAGTTGAAACGTCAACTGGCGGCTGAGATTTGTTCGCTTCTTACCTTTGCTGCAATGCAGAATAATGATAAAGTGGGACTGATTGCTTTTACTGATAGAATAGAGAAGTTTGTTCCGCCCCGCAAGGGACTGCGTCATGCACTGCGTATTGTGCGCGAAGCGTTATATCACAAACCACAGAGTAAGAAGACGAATATATCAGAAGCCTTGGAGTACTTAAACAGGGTTTCAAGGCGCAGGACAGTGAGTTTTATTATATCTGATTTCTATGATGATGGGTTTGAAAAACTATTGAGTATTGCTACCAAACGGCATGATATTACTGCAATAACTATCACCGACCCTAAAGAGATAAATTTACCTGACGTAGGACTTATCGCATTATGCGACCCTGAAACGGAAAATGAAACTTTAGTGGATAGTTCAAATCCTGAGATACGCAAGCAATTTAATGAAAATGCAATAAGAATATTCGAGGAGCGCTCAAGATGTTTTAAGCGCATAAAAGTTGACAGTATTGATATCCGTACGGATGTGCCTTACAGTAAAACTTTATTTTCATTCTTTCGAATGCGGGAAAGGAGAGCAAGGACATAGAAAGTGCCTAAAATTAGGGAAGTTTTTTCTTCAACTTTAGGCATTTTGTACAGGAGGCCAAGATGACAAAATTTAATATATTGATGTTAAGTATAATCATTTTAATTCTGGGGACATTAACAGTTTTGGTGGTGCAACTACCCGAGAGGATAACTAAGCCCGTGCCTCAACAAAAAGTCTGGAGTGTTAAAGACCAGCTTGACTATGCCAATACACTTCTTGCTAAAGGCTTACAGCAGGAGGCAGCTTCGGTTTTCGAGAAATACATTGAGAGCGCAAAAGCAAGCAATAAAGAGATTGCCAAAGTATGCTATCGCCTCGGCAATATTTATATGGATTTATACCAGTATGAAAAAGCCCTTGCTTTATTTTACCGCGCAGAGATGCTGGATAAAGATGCAGAGTTTATGCAAGAGATGAATCAGAAGATTGTTGAGGCTTTAGAAAACTTAGGATTGAGCTCACAGGCTCAATATGAACTGGCTGAAAGAGTTTCTTTAGGAGATACATCAACAAAGAAAGGAGAGGTTGTGGCACGGATAGGTAAACGTGAGATTACCCAGAGTGAAATAGATAAGGTATTAGCAGGCCTTCCTGAATGGATGCGTAAAGAGATGACCAAAGAGGACAAGCGCCTCGAATTTATCCGTAATTATGTGGCAACTGAGGTGTTGTATGAGAAAGCAAAGAGATTGGGTATAGATAAGAAGGCCGAGATACGCCAGACTTTAGAAAGGACAAAGAAGGAGCTCGTAGTTCAGGATTACATAAGCAAAGAGATTGAAGAGAAGCTCAAGATAGACCCCCAAGATGTGGAGAACTATTATAAAGCAAATAAGGATAAATATACTGAACCAGCGAAGATAAAAATAAGTTATGTTGAATTTAGTGAGGATTCAGAGAAAGAAAAAGCACTAAAAGAGTTAGATGAAGGTAAGGGCAGAGAAGTAGAAGGATGGATTAACCGCGGCTCAAGTTATATTAGCGGTATCGGAGAGGCAAAGAATGTTATTGAAAGTCTTTTTCTCGGGGAAAAGGGCGAGCGCACCGATCCTTTAAAAATCAAAGACAAATTTTATATATTCTCCATAGAGGATAAACGACCAGAAAAGATAAGAAGCTTTAATGAGGTGAAAAATCAGGTAAAGTATGAATACAGGATGAAAAAAGAACGCAGTATTGCCGATTCATTGTTAAAAGACGCTTTGGAAAAACAGGAAGTAGAGATTTTTTATAAGCCATCTAAGAAAACGGAGATAAAAGATGAGTGAAAAGATTAATAAATCGGTGAACCCCGTTAGATGTTCACTATCTAACGGGGTGAAGATAGATATTAAGGAAGGATTAAAGACAATTTATCCTGAAGTTTTTGAGGATAATAAAATAAATTTTGAGAAGTTAAAGGTATT
>MZGK01000018.1 GCA_002085025.1 Candidatus Omnitrophica bacterium 4484_213 | reverse complement strand
TAGATATAATTATCAAAGAAGGCATGGTTCTTTAAATTATCAAACCCCTTTAGAAAAACTTAAACAAGTTGCAAATTTGTTACCGAAATGCTGAAGTTGTACACGTAGGTGGATTATTTAACAGGGTGAACTCACTTACACGTCGGGGGTGTAAGTAAGGTTGTATCAGTTTTAGCTTAGAGCCTGCGGCGTGAGGCGTGTAACCTGTAGCTTATTCTACCACAAACTCCCTATTTATACAACCCTTTTCTTAAAATGTATCTTCTTACTCCCTCGGGGACTAAATAACGAATGGATTTATTTTGATTGACCCTTTCTCTAATCTGAGAAGAAGAAATAGGCAGAACTTCTCCCGAAATTTTTAATATAGAGCCATTTTCTCTTAAAGAAAATCCTTTTCTTTGCATAACCGCAAATCTGATTAATTTTAGGAGTTCGTCACTATCCCTCCAGGAAGAAAATTGCTCCCAAGAATCTGAACCCAATATAAAAAAGAATTCATCCCGGAGATATCTCTTTTTTAACTCCCTTACCGTATCTATAGAATAAGAAACCCCCTTTCTTTTTATTTCTAATTTAGATACTACAAAAAAGGGATTATCACTTATAGCCAGGCAAACCATTTTATAGCGTTGAGAGGAGGGGGCAATTTCTTTCTTAAAAGGAGAGATAAAACAAGGAACGAAAATTATCTTTGTTAATGACAACTTTTCTCGCGCCTTTTCTGCCAACAAGAGATGGCCTAAGTGAATGGGGTCAAATGCCCCGCCCAAAATACCAATACGCATAATTAAAATGTCTAATTAACCTAATGTCTAATTGGCCTAAATGATTATTGGTTAATTATTGGAATTTGTTTGTGTCTTGCCTGTGCCCGCTAGGGTATATCTTGGTTATTGGTGATTTATTATTTAATTAGAGCAATTAGAAATTAGAAATTTTATTTCCTTACCTGTCCTTTCCCATAAATAAGATATTTATAAGAGGTGAGTTCTTTTAAAGCCATTGGGCCGCGGCAGTGAATCTTGTCGGTGCTGATACCCATCTCTGCCCCCATTCCAAATTGCTCGCCATCGGTAAAACGGGTAGAGGCATTCCAGTAGAGGCAAGCAGAATCTATCCTCTTTAAAAACTCCTCGGCTCTCTGTCTATTCTCGCTGATAATAGCATCAGAATGTTTTGTACCGTATCTCCTGATATGCTCAATCGCTTCTTCTAAACTCTGGACAATCTTTATAGAGATAATCAGGTCCAAGTATTCCCTCTGCCAGTCATCTTCGTTTGCCGGTTTTATTCTCAACTTGCTTATTGAATCCAGTATTTGCCGCGTCTTCTCACAACCACGAACCTCTACTCCCGCCTCTTGAAATCTCTTTACCATAAGGGGTAGAAAACGCACAGCAACACCGGAATGGACAAGTAAGGTCTCCATTGCATTGCAGGTAGCTGGTTTCTGGACCTTGGCATTATAACATATCTCTTGAGCCATATTTAAATCGGCGTCTTCATCAACATAGATATGACAAACTCCCTTATAGTGCTTGATTACCGGAATCCTGGATTTTTCTACCACTTTTTTTATTAGTGATTCTCCACCACGAGGAATAACTAAGTCAATATAATCATCTAAACCAAGCAGAATATCCACCGCTTCTCTCTCGCGGGTGGGAATTAAAGCAATTGCTCCCTCGGGTAAATACTCCTTGGTTGCCTCGGTTAATATATTGGCAATTGCTATATTGGAATTAAGCGATTCCTTACCCCCTTTTAGAATTACCGCATTTCCTGATTTTACACAAAGCGCGGCACAATCAGAGGTAACATCGGGGCGGGATTCATAGATGATGGCAACAACCCCGATAGGAACGTGAATAAAGGCGGGGCCTTTCCTTCTGGCTAATTCTAAATCTTTTTTATTAGCCCGGATAATTTCCTCTTTCCTTTTTCTCAGTGCCTTGGCCATCGCCGAAAGGGCTCCATTCTTAATCTCTCTTGGCAAATTAGCCAATGCCTCACTCGCTCTCTTCGCCTGCTCGGCAATATAAATTATCTCGGTGGATAACCTCTTCATAGTCCTTATACCCCAATTTTCCCTCGATTTGATTACTCTTGAGTCCCTTTATCTCACGAACCTCCTCGCTGGAGTAATTTATTAAACCTCGCCCCAACTCTTTTTTATCCTCGTTCAATATGCGTACAACATCTCCGATTTTAAACTTTCCATTCACCTCGATAATCCCGGAGGAAAGTAAACTCTTTCCTTTTTTAATCAACGCCTCTTTTGCCCCTTCATCAATAATAACACTCCCACGAGGCAGAGAGGAAAAACCAATCCAGCGCTTACGGGCTTTGAGCCTTTTTTGGCAAGACAGAAACAAAGTTCCCTTTTCTTCGCCATTGATTATCTTTTCTATAATTTTCCTTTCTCGTCCCGAGGCAATCACAGTAGGGATACCACTCTCGGTAGCTATCTTTGCCGCCTGAATCTTGGAAGCCATTCCTCCCTGGGTTAGACTCCCTTTTTCTTTGAAGGCCATTTTCTCAATTGCTGGAGTAATCTTCTCCACAGCGGGGACTACCTTACCGTTAAAAGAATATAACCCATCAACATCAGAGAGAATAAGCAAAAGGTCGGCACTGATTAAATTGGCTACTAAAGCAGCCAATTGGTCGTTATCACCAAACTTTATCTCTTCAGTAGAGACACTGTCGTTTTCATTTACAATCGGAACCACATTCCACTGCCAGAGGGTCGATATGCTACTGTGTACATTTAGATAGCGCTGACGTTGGTTGAGATCTTCACGGGTAAGGAGAATCTGAGCGGTTAGATTAGGTCTTAAAAATCGGCTATATTTATTCATTAACTCATTCTGCCCGACGGCGGCTAAACCCTGCTGAAAAGGAAGCAAGTCTCGTTTCTTTTTAAAACCCAATATTCCCATTCCCGCTCCAATCGCTCCTGAACTCACTAAAATAACCTTGATGCCTTTTCCTACTAACCATTTGATCTGGTCGCTTATATTCTTAATTTGGCTCTCTTCCAAGCAACCGCCTTTGGTCAAGACCCTCGTTCCTACTTTAATTACTATTTTCTTCAGATTAATAAACCCCCTTAGAGAACTATCTTCTTTGGCGGTATGCACTGATGGTGACTTTAAACTACTATCAGCCTTAAAAGGTATTATATCACTTTGATGTAATGTCGACATGGCTTTCTCTAACGGCGTAAAATGTTTTGCGCATTGTCAGGGATAATCTTCGATTACACCTGATTACGGAGATTATAGAAAATTACAGCGATTAAATTATCAATTTTTACTCTCTAATCTTTGTAATCCCCGCCTGCCAGGATTGGCGGGCAGGTGCTTTTCTAAATCGTTGTAATCAGGCATACTCATTAGTACGTCTAATACCTTCACCAATTCCTCTACTCCTTCGCCGGTTAAGGCAGATATAGAATAAACCTCTCTTTTTATCTTCGATTTAAATAAAGGCAGATCTTTTCTTGCTTCCGGAATGTCTATTTTATTAACCACAATAATCTGCTTCTTCTTCAGCAGGTTCTTATTATATAATTCTAATTCCCTATTCAGGCAGTTAAAGTGAGATAATGGCTCTTTTTTATTCACTTGCGATAAGTCAATTAGGTGAATAAGAAACTTTGTCCTTTCAATGTGGCGAAGAAAAAATGTTCCCAAACCTTTACCCCTGTGGGCATCTCTAATCAAACCTGGAATCTCGCAGACAATAATATCCCTTCTATATCCGCCTTGGCGAGTTTTCTTGCCTTTAATCACTCCCAGAATAGGTCTTAAAGTAGTGAAGGGATAATCAGCAATCTTGGGCAGGGCACTGGAGATTTTAGAAATTAATGTTGATTTTCCACTATTGGGATAACCAACTATCCCTACATCGGCGATTAATTTCAACTCTAAACGCAATTCCCTCTCTTCACCCGCTTTCCCCTCTTCAGATGGCCTATTTAAGTTTCCACAACCACCTTTACCGCCATAAGCAACGATAACACTATCTCCCGAAGTAATTAAATCACGCAATAGGTAGTTGGTTTGAGCATCAAATACAGTGGTACCTGGAGGAACCCTAATTAAACAATCATCACCTCTTCTTCCCTGTTTATAATTACTACCTCCCGGGCCACCTTTGCTGGCAGAGTAATGCTGCTGATAGCGAAAATCAATAAGGGTGGTCAAATTCGAGTCTGCTTGAATAAGGACATTTCCGCCTTTTCCACCACTGCCTCCATCAGGCACTTTTTTTCCACGGCGATTCCGAACCCAACTATTACAACCGTCTCCACCATTGCCACCTCGGACATAAATCTTGGCGGTGTCAACGAACATTTACTCTCCCTCCCGCTCCAAACTCCACAATACCTGAAGCAAGAGCGAAAAGGGTATCATCTCTTCCTCTGCCTACATTAAAACCGGGTTTAAACCTCGTTCCTCGCTGCCGGACAACTATACTCCCTGCTTGCACAAACTGTCCCCCATAGGCTTTAATCCCCAACATCTTTGGTCGGCTATCTCTGCCGTTTTGTGAACTTCCCTGTCCTTTCTTATGAGCCATAATAACCTCCGAAATCAAAATAACAATATGTAAACAAGAATTTAAATAATCAATGCCTGATTAAGATAATTAACCAGAATATAAATGACTAATTAACCTAATTTCTAATTGACCTAAACAGATAATAACCAAACACCAAGATACAATAACCAAACAGAAACTATTATCCCGGCTTGGTTATTGATTATTGAAATTTGTTTGTATCTTGCCTGTGCCCGCTAGGGTATATCTTGGTTATTGGTGATTTATTATTTAATTAGAGCAGTTAGACATTAGAAATTTTATGATATATCCCTTTCTCTTTTCCTGCAATAAACTTCACAGCTGCAAGTGCTCCTCGGGCAAAGGCATCGCGCGAATGCGCTCGGTGCACCAATTCAATTCTCTCTCCTTCAGCAACAAAAATCACTTTATGCTCACCAACTACATCCCCCCCTCTTAAGGAGTGAATGCCAATCTCTCCTTTTGCTCGCAGGGTCATCCCTTTGCGACCATAGACTCCAATCTCCTCTATCTCCTTATTCCTTGCTTCCGCAACTATCTTAGCTAATTTTCTCGCCGTGCCGCTAGGGGCATCCTTTTTGAATTTATGATGGAATTCAGTAATCTCTACATCATAATCCTTGCTTAAGCGTCGGGCAGTTTCTTCGGTCAAATCAAAAAGGAGATTTACCCCCTGGCTCATATTCGGAGAGATAAAAACAGGGATATCCTTCCCAGCGTCGTCTATCTTCTTTCTTTGTTCATCTCGCCAGCCGGTAGTCCCGATTACCACCGCTTTCTTAAATCTTTTAGCAATCTCAAGATGCTCAAGGGTTGCCTGAGGACTGGTAAACTCCACAAGAACATTACAGGCTTCGACTATTTCTTCCAAGTTATCTTTTAAATAGACGTCTACTTTTTCCTCTCCAATTATTTCACCAATATCCTTATCCAGTAAAGAATGTCCTTTATTTTCCAATCCGCCCACAATCTTCAATTGCTCATCCTTAAAAGCCAGGGCAGCAATCCTTCGGCCCATCTTCCCGCAATAGCCACTGATAATTATGTTAATATTCTTCATTTTTATTTTATGCTGAAAATTTAAATCTATTTTCATTTATCTCTTTTATTTTTTGCGAAACAAATTTCATAAAATCACAAAATCCAGGGATTATCTCCTTACTAAAATGAGAACCTTGATGGAAATGATAAGGATGAGAAATCATATCACCTCTTGAAGCAAGTTTTCTACCTTCTTCTTTTCTGCCTACAAATTATCCAGAGCAAAGAAATCTTCCCATGACTTATCTTCGTGAATTTTCCCTTCCTGAATAAGTTTTTCCATTTAAAAAATGTCTTTGATATTGTGCTTTAAGCCAATTTTAAATACCTCGCTTTCTAAATGCCGCAGTCGATGCTCCAGATAAATTTTTAAACTCTCTCTTTCTAATTCTTCAGGCATAATACTCAATTTTGTAGCTATTTCTTTAACGGTCATAGAACTTCACTTCCTTTCCTTCCTCGCCATAGGCGAGAGCCGAAGCCCCGAGACTTCGGGGCTGAGGATAAAAACACAGTTAACAGGAATTAATTTCATTTGGCAACTTTCCATTTGGCATAGGATGTTTTATTTCTTCTCCACTTGTTTTTTACTCAAACTAACCCTTCCCTGTTCATCTATCTTAATTACTTTTACCTTGACCTTATCACCCAATTTCAACACATCTTCTACCTTTTCTACATAGCCGTTGCTCAGTTCAGAGATATGGATAAACCCATCCTCTCCGGGGAGAACCTCGCAAAAGGCTCCAAAATTGGTGATTTTTTTGACCTTTGCTGAGTAAACCTTGCCCACCTCTAACTCTTCGCTGAGTCGCTTAATCATTGCTATTGCCTCCTCAGAGGCGCTTTTATCCGGCGAGGCGACCATAACCTTGCCCTCATCATCTACATCAATCTCTACGCCGGTCTTTCTGATAATCTCCTTGATGGTCTTACCACTTGGTCCAATTACATTTCCAATCTTGGACGGATTTATCTGGACGATAGTAATTCGCGGAGCATAAGGAGAAAGCTCTGCCCGGGGCCTACCTATTGTAGCCGCCATCTTGTCTAAAATCTCAATTCGCGCTTCCCTGCTCTGGTCGAAAGCGGCTGAGAGAATATCTAAACTAAGCCCTTCAATCTTCAAATCCATCTGCACTGCTGTAATCCCCTGGGAAGTCCCGGCAATCTTCAAATCCATATCGCCATAATGGTCCTCGTCGCCGGCAATATCGGTAAGGAGAACCATCTTTTCTCCCTCCTTCACGAGACCAAGGGCTATACCGGCTACTGCTGATTTTATAGGTACCCCGGCATCCATCAATGCTAAACTTCCTGCGCAGACAGTTGCCATGGAGGAAGAGCCATTGGATTCTAAGATATCGGAAACTACCCTTACTGTGTAAGGAAATTCTTCTTCGCTAGGTAGAACACTGCTTAGAGCCCGCTCGGCTAATGCTCCGTGCCCAATTTCTCTCCGACCTGGTCCGCGCAGTGGTCTTACCTCTCCCACGCTAAAAGAAGGAAAGTTGTAATGGAGCATAAACCTCTTGCGGCTTTTCCCTTCCAATGCCTCAACAATCTGTTCATCCATCTTTGTGCCTAAGGTAACTACGGTTAAACTCTGGGTTTGCCCTCTGGTGAATAAAGCGGAGCCATGGGTGCAGGGCAGAACCCCAACTTCACATTTTAGAGGCCTAATTTCCTTAAAGCCCCTTCCATCCTGTCTTTTCTGCTTTTCTGTAATTAGGCGCCGAAACTCCTTTCTCTTTAAATCATCCAGAATCAATCCCACTTCTCTAACTATTTCTTCTTCGCAGAAACCAAAGTAGTCACCTTGCAAAACTTCTTCCTTCACCCTTTCGACTAACAAAGCAAACTTTTCCTTGCGTTTCTCTCTGTCCTTCAATTGAATGATTTCCTCTATCTCTTTAGCGGCAATTTGTTCCAATTTCAGATAAAATGGAGAAGCACTTATCTCCTTTAAAGAAATTTCTCTCTCCCCTTTTTTCTCACATTCTCTTGCTATCTCCTTCTGCAAAATGATGAGTCTCTTTATTGCCTCCTGAGCAGTTCTTATTCCCTCTAAAAAGGCAAATTCATCTATCTCCTTTGCCTCACCCTCCAACATCAATAAGTCCTCTTCTGTCCCGGCAACTACTAAATTCAGGTCACTTTTCTCCAACTCCGAATAGGAAGGGTTGACAATAAACTTCGTTAAATCCCGCGAAGTGGGAATCCCGACTTGATCGGGATTATTTAACGGGGTAAACCTTCTCTCGCGGCTCCTCCCTACCCTTATTGCTCCCACTGCTTTGTTAAGAGGAATATCGGAGAGAAGCAAAGCTGCCGAGGCACCGTTTATCGCCAGCCAATCGGGCTCATTTTCCCCATCGGCAGATAAAACTGTGGCTATAACTTGGACCTCGTAATTGAAATTCTTAGGGAAGAGAGTCCGTATTGCGCGGTCAATCAAGCGAGAGCTCAGAATTTCTTTCTCTGTAGGTCTCCCTTCTCGTTTAAAAAAACCTCCGGGGATTTTGCCGGCAGCATAGGTTCTTTCCCGATAGTCAACAGTCAGAGGCAGAAAATCGCAATTCTCTTTCGCTTCATCGCTCCAAGTAACTGTCACTAATACCACCGTCCCCCCGTATTGCACAGTAACCGCTCCAGCGGCTTGCTTGGCAAGCCTTCCGGTCTCAATAATAAAATCCTCATTTCTTATCTTTGTTTGTTTTTTCATAATTGAATGATTACGGCGATTAAACCACGATTACAAGTATAATACATCACCAACTTCTTTATTGCTGATATAAGGAACTGGCGATGTATTTACCCTGTTAAATAGCTGCGAAGCAAATTCAACAGGGTTTATCGCTGTTATCGTATTTTTCATCGCTGTAATCGCTGTTTTTTATTTTCGTAGTCCCAATTTACCAATGAGTTCGCGATATTTGGAGAAATCTTTTCTTCTCAGATAATCCAGCATTCTCTTCCGCTGGCCGATTAGTTTAAGCAATCCCCGCCGCGAGTTATTGTCCTTCTTGAACTTCTTAAAATGTTCGGTTAGTTTGTTTATCCGCTCGGTGAAAAGGGCGATTTGCACCGCCGAAGAACCGGTGTCGCCTTTCCGTACCTTAAATTGCTCAACTATCTCTTTCTTTTCCTCTTTGTTTAGCATCTTTTACCCCCTCTGAAAGAGCGTCAATCGTTGAAGGGTTACGTAGCTGGAAACGGTTACCGTCTATCGTTGAACCTAATAGCGCAACTGTAAGACGTCCGACGATTCAAGCTACGCAACCGCAACCGATAACCGTAAGACAATATACTGGAATTTCTTAACTCTGTCATTTGCCGAACTTAAGAAAATACTTCTTTGCTTCCTGCTCATCCTTCTTAATCTGCTGGACTAATTCCTCTTTGCTGAAAAATCTTTGTTCGTTGCGAATCCTATGTCTCAGAATGACTTCTATTTTATCACCGTAGAGCTCCTTTCGGAAATCGAAAATATGCACTTCAAGATTTTTTTCTTTTGCCCGGGGAAAAAAAGTAGGTCTCTTGCCAATATTCACTACCCCCTTCTTTTTTTCATTTGTACTATTCAAAATAATCTCAGCGGCAAATACCCCTTGAGGGAGAAGAATTTCTGGGGAATAACGAAGATTGGCTGTGGGATACCCCAAACTCCTCCCCCGCTCTGAATCCCTAAATACCTCTCCACAAATCCTCCGGTCACGGCCTAAAAATTTATTCGCCTGCTGGAAATCTCCTTGCTTAATAAAAGAACGAATCAAACTGCTGCTTACAACCTGCTCATCGATTTTAACGGAAGGCACAATAATAACTCCAAAATTATATTTTTTTCCTAATCTCTGAATTAAGCGAACATTGCCCTGTTCATCTTTTCCAAAATGATAATTAATACCTAAAACTAAACCTTTGATTTTTAATTTATCTACTAAAATTTCCTTTATAAACCCTTTTGCCGAAAGAGAAGCAAAAGAAGGATTGAATTCTAATTCTTTATAAATATCAATTTCCAATTTGGCAATCAGCTCTTTTTTTTGCTTATAAGAAGTAATTAACTCTACTTTTCTATTAGTAATAACCTCTTGGGGATGAGGTTTAAAAGTCAAGAGAACACTCTTTGTCTTTATACTGCGAGCATAATCTACTGTCTGGCGAATAACTTCCTGATGTCCTAAATGCAGACCATCAAAAACCCCGATTGTAACTATGTTAGATTGCATTTATACTGTCACGGCTATTTTGGCGAACTAATACGAAAAACATTTATCTTAGGAATCCGTTTTATTCGGACATAAACTATCTGCTCTCCTTGTCGTTTAAGCCGCTCTGCTAACCGCTGATTGATTTGTTTAAGTTCGGTATCCTCATAATACTCCTCCCTTTCTTTCATAAACCGTTCTTTATGTTTTTTAAAAGTTGCCTTTAAGTTTAAATCGGCAAATGTATAGGCATCGTTGTAATCTAAAATGGGAATGCGTTGTTTTGCCACACTACCATCAGCATAAATAATATCAAGATGCACAAAATTATGGGCGGTGTCGTAACGGGCAATCGGCTTCCACTGATTCTTGATAAACACTTCATACTGCACAGTAAACCCCGTTAGAAAGGTACAATTTAGGGGGCAACTTCTCTATCAAGTATAAATAGGAACAACTTCTTTATCGTTCCTATAAGGAATTTGTCCCTATAAGGAAGGGAACGGGGCTTTACCCCACTCTTTCTTAACAAATGTCTTCTCCTCGCCCACCTCGTTAGAGACCTTGCTAAAGATGGTTCAATGTCGCAAGACGAAGGTTTGTTTCAAATAGCAAGAGTAGTCTCTTCTGAACGGGGCCCACGGAGGGACGGGGTTTTCTAACGGGGTAAACCAAATTACCCGAGATCGTCTAATAAGATGCCTATGACACAATCTATCTTCAGCAGTTAAATCAACGTTAAATCAATAAAGAATTGCTTTTCCGTATTTACCCCGTAAGAAAACCGCCCGCAAAGTTTATGATAAAGTTAAGGAAATCAACAATAGGGATTTTAAAACCATCATTAGCCAATACTTCTTCAACGGGGTTTATTTTTTGTTTATGAAACATTTAAGTCAGACTTGTTTGTTTCATTCACTGAGGTACCCCGAGCATCAATAGCATCTATTGTCCCACTTTCTCCGCATCTTCCATTCTCTACCTTTTTTCCAGTAACACATACCATCAATCCTGCTGCTCCCCATTACGTGAGAAAAAGAAGTAGAGAGTAGAGAGAAAAACAAATAAAAACAGAAGTATTGCTGGTGACCTTGTGACTTTACAACTTTGTGATTTTTGTGTCTGTTTTTTTATTTCACCTCCGTATTTTTTCTTCTTTGAGAGGCTCGGGTTGCGTTGCTAAGAAGCCGTTGCGCAGGCTGAGCGGGCATGGTTCCGCCGCAGGCGGAGAGCTAAGCCGAGCACCAGTTCCTTGTATCGGCGATAGAGAAGTTGCCGATAGATACTTGAGCAGCAATCGCCTCGCTGGGGCGATTGATTGCGTGCTTCGTGTGACCAACCCGAGCCTCTAACCTATATCCTGATTACCCTCTTCTCCAGCTCCTTCTGCTCTATCTTTTTCAATTCTTCAATAGTTATACTATCATTTAGGCCAAAATCCCCGCTCTTTATCCTTCTCAATCTCAATAGATGCCCGCTGCAGCCGAGTATTTCACCGATATCGTGGCATAAGGTGCGCACATAGGTTCCCTTGGAACAAGAGAGAAAAAAATCAACATCCGGAGGATTAAAATCAGTGAGTTGAAATTTATAGATAGAAACCTTCCTCGGTTTGCGGGGCACCTCTTTGCCCTGGCGAGCAAGTTTATACAACCGCTTTCCCTTATAACGCAAAGCCGAAACCATCGGCGGAATCTGCTCGATTTCTCCGCTGAATTTAGCAAATGCCTTTTTTAGGCCATCTCGGTTAACCGAAGAAATTTCTTTCTTAGCAATCACCTTACCATCGGCATCCTGTGAGTCTGTAGAAACCCCCAGACGCAGAGTTCCATTATACTCCTTATCCTCGCTGCTAAATTTTCTAAACAATTTTGTATATCTCCCTAATAAAACAATCAGAACACCGGTGGCTAAGGGGTCTAATGTTCCGGCGTGCCCTACCTTCTTTATCTTAAATCGCCGGTGGATAAAGTTAACTACATCATAGGATGTCCATCCGGCAGGCTTATCGATAATTAAAATTCCTTCCATAATTTTATTATAATTTCTAATCGGCAATTTTTTACCAACTGCCAACTGGTTTATTGCCTACTGCCTACTGCTTACTGCCAACTTTATCGCCTATCTCCTTCTCAATCTCTCCAATCACCCTTTCTTCCACTTCTTTTAACGCACCTTGGATTAAACAACCGCTTGCTCTAAGATGGCCTCCTCCACCAAACACCTTAGCAATCTTATTTACATCTACAGAATCCTTTGACCTTAAACTGATTTTTATTTTATTATCTAATTCCTTGAATAAAGCGGCTACCTTAATATTCTTAATTGAGATTATTTGATTGATAAAAACATCTGTCTGAGTAATTTCTCCGCTTCTACCTTTATCAATGCTCTCAAGCATTTCTCTGGTTATCTCCACCCACACTACTTTTCTGCTTTTGCTAATCTGGAGAGTAGAGAAAATCAATCCTAATAACTTAACTGTCAAAAATGGGATATCATAGATTTTCTCCTGGAGCTCTCTGGGATTGAGACCAAAACTCAGAAGTTCACTCACAACATAATGAGTATGAGCGGTAGTGCTAAATTTAAAACAATTTGTGTCGGTAAGAATGGCTACATAAAGCAACAAGGCCTCTTCTTTTGTAGGTCGCTCACCAAGGGTTTTAAAAATCTCGTAGACCATCTCTCCCGCTGAACTCGCCGAGCTATCTAAAAAATTCAGATCGCCAAATTTCTTATTACTTATATGGTGGTCAATATTGATAACGAATGACAGGGAAGAAAAAAATCTCTGAACCTTCTTTAGACGCTCATATTCACTACTATCAACAATAATCCCTACCTCCCAGTTATTCTCTTTGTAAGAGGAAGATATCCATTCTTTATAAGGAAGAAAGTCATAGATAGAAGGCAAAGAATCAGGATTGAGCACGGCTACTTTTTTACCCATTCTTTTTAATAAAGATGCGAGGGCTAATTCAGTCCCCAGAGAATCCCCATCGGGATTAACATGCGAACCGATTAAAAAAGAATTACACTTCTTTAAAATCTCAGCTATTTTTTCTTTATCGTTCATTTTTTAGGGCTTCGCCCTTGATTACACTGATTAAAATCCGATTACACAGATTAAATTGCTAAAGCGTAGGATTGTGTTGCTAAGAAGCCGTTGCGGAGCCCGAGCGGGCACGGTTTGAGCGAACGTAGTGAGCGAGAGAGCGAGGGCAAGCATCGAGCCGCGATTTGCTCGCTGGGCAAATCAACGGCGTGCTTCGTGCAACCAACCCTACGCTGACACAATTACTTTTTTGCCATCTTCAGCAACTCCGCAATCCGCGCGCTCCCCTCTATAGAAGGGTCAAATCTAAAATAGAGCTCGGGAATATATCTTATGTGCATCCCTTTTCCTATTTCTCTTCTCAGGTAACTAGAAACCTCCTCTAAATAACTCAGGGTCTCATTTTTCTCCTCTTCGCCTCCCAAAACGCTAAAATAGATTATCGCTGACTTCAGATCTTTCTTTACCTTCACCCGGGTAATTGTAAAAAATTGGTTGTCAGGATTATCTAATCTTTGCAGAACTTGAGCCGCCTCCTGACGAATAAATTCTGCCACCCGCAAACACCTTTTATCAGTTGCCATCTATCACTCACTCCAACTTCTAGGCTACTTCCTTTTTCTTATAGGTTTCAATAAAATCCCCTACTTTGATGTCATCATAATTCTGCAGTCCAATCCCGCACTCAAATCCCTGCTCTACTTCTCTAACATCCTCTTTAAATCTCTTTAGAGACTTTATCTTCCCCTCGTAGATAACTACATCATTACGAATCAAATGGGCAAGGTCGTTGCGGTTTATTTTCCCCTTATGAACAAAACAACCAGCAACAGTACCTATCTTAGAAACCTTAAATAGCTGGCGCACCTCTGCTTTTCCAGTAACTATTTCTTTTACTATCGGTTCCAATAGTCCTTCCAAAGAGGCTTTAACATCAGCAATCGCCTCATAGATTACATCATAGAGTTTAATCTCTACCCCCTCTTGACGAGCCAGTTCTTCTGCCTTTAAACTCGCCCGGATATGAAACCCAATAACCACAGCATTGGAAACTGCGGCTAAAATAATATCAGACTCATTTATCCCTCCGGTCGTTTGATGGATAATATTTACTTTTATCTTATCAATAGAAAGTTTGTTTAAGGACTCTACTAATGCCTCCAAAGAGCCCTGGACATCCGCTTTCACAATAAGCTTGAGTTCTTTCAGCTTCTTCTGTTCAACCTGCTGAGAAAAACTCTCCAAGGTGATCTTTTGTTTAGGAGTCAGCCTCTCTTTTCTTTTCCTTTCCTGCCTGAGCCAACAAATCTGCTTCGCTTTCTTTTCATCAGGAACTACCCGAAAAGGATCGCCTGCCTGAGGAAGTCCAGAAAGCCCTAAAATCTCCACGGGCATTGCTGGCCCTGCTTCTTTTATTCCTCTCCCCTGGTCATCAATTATTGCCTTGATCTTACCATAATAACAATCAACGACAACGATATCTCCTAATTTTAAGGTCCCTGTCTGCACCAAAACAGTGGTTACTATACCTCGATGAGGAGAAATCATTCCTTCAATTACTACGCCCCGCGCTAAACGAGAAGGATCGACTTTTAATTCTAACATCTCGGCTTCTAAGAGAAGCATCTCTAAAAGTTCGTCAATCCCTTGCTTCGTCTTTGCCGAGACCCCTACCACTATTGTCTTTCCACCCCATTCTTCGGGTGTTAAATCTAATCTCTGCAAGTCCTTTTTGACACCTTCTATATCAGCATCGGGCAGGTCTATTTTATTTATAGCCACTACAATAGGGACATTAGCGGCGCGGGCGTGGTCAATTGCCTCAATGGTTTGAGGTTTAACTCCTTCATTAGCGGCAATAACCAGGATAACGATATCGCTGGCATTCGCTCCCCGGGCGCGCATAGCAGTAAATGCCTGATGGCCGGGGGTATCTAAAAAAGTAATTGTTCCCCTCTTTAAAATTACTCTATACGCACCTATATGCTGAGTAATTCCTCCCTTCTCTTTTCCCACAACATAGGTATTGCGGATGGTATCTAATAGAGAGGTCTTTCCGTGGTCAACATGTCCCATCAAAGTAACCACTGGCGGACGAGGAACCAATCTTAGCTTTTCCTCCTCTTCCTCAGGTAATTCCTCTTCTTCAATTATCTTTATCTTATGCGGGTAATTGAGATGCTCAAAGATCTCTCTTAGATTTGCTTTATCTAAGGGTTGGTTAACAGTAACGAAAATATTTGCTCCTTCTCTTTCTCTCTCTCAGAGACACTCCCTTTAAACTCTTCTTTGAGTATTTCAATCGTGTCTTCATCTAAAGAGCTCATATGGCTCTTTACCTCTACACCAAGTTCTTTTAACTTCTTAATAATCTTCTTACTGTCTAAATTTAATTTTTTAGCTAATTGATGGATACGCATTGGATAAAATTTCTAATTGCTCTAATTAAATAATAAATCACCAATAACCAAGATATACCCTAGCGGGCACAGGCAAGACACAAACAAATTCCAATAATTAACCAATAATCACTCCTCCAGAGAAGCAGTGGATATCTTTTTTAAAGAATAACCAGCGGCAATCAAAACCTCTTCGGTTTTCTTTCCTATCCCCTTTATAGAACTAAGAGAAATCTCTTTTTCTCTTGCGCCCGCTTCTCTAATATCGATTATCCAATCTGTTAACTTGGAGGCCAGGCGAACATTCTGGCCGTGTTTCCCGATAGCCAGAGATAAATCCTTATCCTTTACAAAAACCTCGGCTCTTTTTTCTTTTTCATCTATCTTTATACTTGCAACCTCTGCCGGACTTAAGGCATTAGCGATAAATATCTGGGGGTCAGCGTCCCAACGGATAACATCGATCTTCTCCTGATGCAGTTCCTGAATAACATCCTTAATCCGCTGCCCGCGTATGCCTATACACGCTCCCACAGGATCCACCTTATCATCTGTAGTAAAAACAGCGATCTTGGTTCGCTCTCCGACCTGGCGGGCTACTCCTTTTATCTCTATAATACCCTGGTATATCTCGGGAACCTCTAATTCGAAAAGTTGACTTACAAATTGGGGATGACTGCGAGAAAGAATCACCTGCGGCATATTCCCTTTTTTGTTAACCTCCAGGAGATAAGCCCTTAGACGTTTACCTTGTATATATTTATCTACAGGAGACTGCTCGCGGAAAGGAAGCAGCGCCTCCACTTTACCCAGATTAACAATAACATTTCTTCCTTCAAAACGATAAACCTCGCCATTAACAATTGTTTTTTCTTTTTGCTTAAACTCCTTATAAATATTTTCTTTCTCCGCTTCTCTAATCTTCTGGATGATAACCTGTTTAGCAACCTGCGCGGCAATCCTTCCAAATTGAGGTGGGGTAACCTCTTTTTGCTCACAGAAAATCTTTATTTCACCAGTTAAGGGGTCAACCTTTGCCTCAATCTTGGCATCACCAGGAAACATCCTGCGGGAGGCAGAAACCAATGCTGACTCCAGCGCTTGAATAAGCACCTCGCGGTTGATTCCTTTTTCCCTCTCAATATACTCTAAAGTAATTAATAATTCTTTTTGGTTCATAAAAATATGATTACGGCGATACCTTATACCTTTACGGGCACAAGTTAAAATACGACTACAGTGATAAACCCTGTTAAATTTGCTTCGTAGCTATTTAACAGGGTAAATGCATCGCTGCAATCTTGCCTTTATCACTGTAATCGCTGTTTTTATAAAATAAAAAGTCCCATCTTCT
>MZGK01000053.1 GCA_002085025.1 Candidatus Omnitrophica bacterium 4484_213 | reverse complement strand
ATCGGCGGTCTCAGACATGATTTTTGTACTTCCTGCCTCAACTTGATTTTAGCTAAAAAAACCAATGTTCGCTCAAAACGCAAAAATTCCCTTAATTAAACAAAGGTTTAGAGAAAAATGCAAAAGTCCTATTATCAATTCAAAGATATTTGATTTATCCAGAAAAGTTTATTGAAGGTGGGATAGAAAAAAGTAACTATGGATACCGTCTCAATAGAAGGGAAAAAGAGGAAGATGCAGGAACAGGAAAAGAGTATAAAAGAAAATATGTCCAGGATAAGACACAAGATAATCATCATCAGTGGCAAGGGAGGTGTAGGGAAAACTACAGTCAGTGTAGCTCTGGCTATTTCCTTATCCAGGAGGAAACTCCGAGCAGGTCTTTTAGATATTGATATCCACGGACCGAATACAGCCAAGATGCTCGGAGTAGAAGGTGCGCGAATGGGAACATCAGGAAAAGGTATTCAACCTGTTAAAGTCGCCGAGAATTTAACTGCGGTCAGTATGACCTTTCTATTGGACAATCCTGATACCGCGATTATATGGCGAGGACCCTTGAAGATGATAGCAATACAACAGTTTTTAGGGGATGTTGCCTGGGGAGAGCTTGATTGGCTTGTTATTGACTCTCCACCGGGCACCGGAGACGAACCGCTCAGTATATGCCAGTTGATTCCGGAGATGGATGGTATTATTATTGTAACTACACCTCAGGATGTAGCGCTTCTTGATGCGCGAAAGGCGGTCTCTTTTGCCAAAGAGATCAAAGTGCCTATTGTAGGAATCATAGAGAATATGAGTGGATTTACCTGCCCTTATTGCGGAAAGCCAATTGATCTTTTTAAGAAGGGTGGCGGAGAGAAGGCAGCCGGCGAATTGAGCGTTCCTTTTTTAGGTGCGATTTGTCTTGATACGGAGCTCGTGGAGGCAAGTGACAGTGGCAGACTTCTATCTCTTTCTAAAAAGGGAAAAGCAGCCCAGGCAATAGAGGAAATTGCAGATAAGATTATTGTTCGCCTCGGTGGGGAGCCAGCGGCCTTTGACGAAGAAGGTAACGAAGCACAACGGAGTAATTGCGAAGCAAGTAAGAATAAATAAAAGATTATCCTCAGCCCCGACATATCGTCGGGGTGCCCGGCGGAGAATTCTAACGGGGTAGATAAATGTAGAAACTATGGATGAAGAAAAAAAATCAATCTCAAAATTTAATTTCATAATGGGGCTTCTGCACGGCATATTTTTTAGCGGAGGTATTGCTTTTGGTAGTGCAACTACAGTTCTGCCTGCATTCTTGACTAATTTCACAAGTTCTAAGATTTTGATTGGATTGTCTTCAAGTATTATGGGTGAAATCGGAGGCGTCGGCAATATCTTGCCTCAGCTGTTTGTTGCCAGTAGAATAGAACATAGAATTCATAAAAGGCCTCTGTTGAGATTTGCAATTACAGTTAGGGCATTGTGCTGGGGACTGATAGCATTAATCACTTATCTTTTTGCCGGAAATAATCCGTCAATAGCTCTCTGGGGGATATTTTTATTTCTTTCCCTATTTACTTTTATGGGTGGAGTGGCCGTTGTCCCGTTTATGGATATTTGGGGCAGAACCATCCCTTCTAATCTAAGGGGGAGGTTTTTTGGTTACCGCCAATTATTGGGTGGTTTTTTAGCTATTTTATCAGGGCTTGTTGTCAAATTTGTTTTGAATAGTAGTGGGATAGGTTTTCCTAATAATTATGCTCTGTTATTCTTATTTGCTTTTATTCTTATTACGATTTCATATTTTGCTTTAGGTTCGGTCCGAGAACCTGTTACTGAAGTTCACAAAGAACAGTTGCCATTTTATAATTTTTTAAGAAAGGCGGTCGCTATTTTGAAGAAGGATGCAAATTACAGAAAGTTCCTTTTTATCCAGATACTCTCCGGGGCCATTGCTTTATCTTTGCCCTTTTTTGTGCTTTATGCCAAGGATGTTCTGAAAGTCCGCATAGGAATGATTGGTATATTTCTCTCCGCTCAAATGCTGGGATTAGTGCTCTCTAATATTATCTGGGGGCATTTATCTGACTATTTAGGGAGTAAGAAAGTTATTCAGTTCAGCATACTATTTGGATTACTAGCTCCTTTATTTGTCCTCATATTGCCGCGGCATTTACCCGGTCTATTTGCAATATTATTTGTGCTTTTAGGTTTTTTTATCTCGGGTCGGATAATTGGCAAAAACAGTTTTTTATTAGATACGGCTCCTGCCAAAGACAGACCCCGTTATATAAGTTTAGAAGGAACTTTTAGGCTACCTGTTGTGTTTTTCCCTTTGCTCGGAGGAATGCTGGTTCAACGCAGTTCCTATAGCATAGTTTTCGCAATAACCACTTTATTCTTATTGGCAGCCTTTATCTTGAGTTTTGGTCTAAAGGAACCGCGCAGATTATGACTAAATATTATCCAGAGTTTGGTGTTTTATTGTACATAATATGACGAAAAAGAGATTAGATGTTAAAGAATAAGAAAATCGTGATGTTAGTAGGTTCAGGTTATGAGGATTTAGAATTTTGGGTAGTGTATATGAGAATGATTGAGGAAGGAGCGGATGTTAAGATTGTTGGTTTGAAAAAGGGCGAGGAATATATGAGTAAAACAGGGGGGTTAAAGGTAAAAAGCGAATTTGAAACATCAGAGATTTCTCCTAAAGAAATAAACGCAGTTTTAATTCCTGGTGGTTGGGCCCCTGATAAACTAAGGAGAGACGAAAAAATTTTAAACCTGGTTAGAAAAGTTTATGAAAATGGCGGATTGGTAGGAATGATTTGCCATGCAGGTCTGGTTGGAATTTCAGCCGGTCAACGGGAATCAAAGATGATTTGGAAAATGCAGGTGCCATTTGGGTTGATGAACCGGCTTTGAGAGACGGCAATATTGTCTGGGGAGATATACCATTTTATTGTAGAGAATTAATTGAAGCACTGAAAGACAAACCCCGTTAGAGATATCAGAGACACTACTCGTAGAAGCAAAATCTCTAACGGGGGCAAATAAATTTTATGAGTAATTATTATCCTAAATCAAAAGTTGAAGTTAAAGGATTTGTAAGGTTGTTGGAAACTAAAAAATAGACGATGATATAAAAATGGGAGGAGTAGAGGATGTTTAGAGTAGATAAAGAAAAATGCGTTGGTTGCGAAGATTGTATTAATGTTTGTCCTGTGGGGGCAATAACTCTAGTTGAGGGTAAAGCCCAGATTGATGGTAGTAAGTGTGTAGATTGTGGAAGGTGCGCTTCAATATGTCCACAGGGAGCAATTAGTCCTGCTACAAAATTACAGCAGAATTTTCCTCCAGGTCAAGGACAGACGTTTCTCGGCTCTGGCTTTGGCACAGGAAGAATTACTGGTAGAGGCTTAGGCCGTGGTATGGGTCGAGGTTTAGGAAGAGGGCCTAGAGATGGAAGGGGCCAAGGCCGTGGCGGTGGAGGCAGAAGAAGATAAATTTTGCTTATAACATAAGGTAAATTACGGAAGGCCAAAATGTTTAGAAAAATAGTGGAAAACTTTGGACCTGGGTGGGGTGCTGCGGTTATAGGAACCGCAGCTATATGTATCACTATGCAGTTGTCCTCAGAGATAGCCAGGCTTTTTTCTCCTTTATTATATGTGGGATTAGGATTTTATTTATTGGCCACAGCAATGTTTATTGCATTTTTAATCCCCTGGACGCTAAGATTTTTTATGCATCCAGAGGAAATTAAAAAGGATTTGGAAAATCCAGTAAGAGGTAATTTTTTCCAACAATGCCTATCTGTTTTATTTTAGCCGGTACAGGGACTAACAAGTTGGGACCAATGTTATTTGGACCTTCTATCGCTTATCATCTAAGCATAGTATTCTTTTTTTAGGTGCTATCGGGATCTTGGATGTTCATTGGGCAAATACAGGATTAGCCTCGCTATTATTCATAATTTCTATGATTGCATTAGGGGTGCGATTCTTTAACTTTTTGTTTGTTGAAGCAGCAGTATGGCACAGGTATATTTATAAAAATATTCCTTCAGGAAGATTAGCGCCTACGGCCAGTGGGAATAGCACCGACTGCAATTATTGTCGTTTTTCTGATGAATTTTATTCAAGCTATTGAAGCCTTTCAGGGAACATTGTTTGGAATAAGTTTTATATCCATATTTTCGTCAATTAAAATAATCGCTTCGATGCTATGGGGCTTTTCTTTTTGGTGGCTTATATTGGTAGCAATCTTATCTGCTCATTATCTAAAAACAAAAGACCATTCTTTTATGTTTGGCTGGTGGGTTTATACATTTCCTCTTGAAGTGTTTACTGTTGCCGCAGGACTTTTAGCCGGATGCATAGCCACTCATTTTTTACACGGGATGTTGATAACCTTGAATACATTAGTAGTAATAGTTTGGGTAGTAGTTGTATTAGGAACTATCAAATGGTTGGGGAGTGGGGTTTTTTTAAATCCTCAGCATTAAGGAGAAAAGATGATGAACAATATAACCGAGATTTTAGAAGATGATGCTAAATATTTGCTGGAACACAAATGCAATACGATTTCAAAGGATAATCTTCATCTTCCGGGGCCTGATTTTGTTGACAGGATATCTAGCATTTCGGATAGGCCCAATAGTGTATTGAGAAATATGCAAACTGTATTTAATCACGGAAGGTTAGCTGGGACTGGTTACCTTTCCATTCTTCCTGTTGACCAAGGTGCTGAACACTCAGCAGGAGCATCATTTGCTCCAAACCCTCTTTATTTTGACCCTGAGAATATAGTAAAGCTTGCGGTTGAAGGAGGGTGCAATGCAGTTACCTCAACCTTGGGGGTATTAGGAACGGTTTCAAGGAAATATGTTCATAAAATTCCTTTCATTCTAAAGATTAATCACAATGAACTTCTCAGCTATCCCAATTCATATGATCAAAGATTGTTTGCTTCAGTTAAACAGGTATTTGATATGGGTGCAGTGGGAGTTGGGGCAACAGTTTATTTTGGTTCGCAAGAATCCCGAAGGCAGATAGAAGAAATATCCAGGGCTTTTGAAGAGGCCCATAGGCTTGGCATGTTTACTGTTCTCTGGTGCTATTTGAGGAATAGTGCCTTCAAAAAGGATGACATTGATTACCATACATCTGCTGATTTGACCGGTCAGGCCAATCATTTAGGAGCTACTATTGAAGCCGATCTTATAAAACAAAAGCAGCCAACAAATAACAGAGGATATACAGCATTAAAATTTGGCAAAACCAGTCCTCTTGTCTATGAAAAGTTAACTTCGGAACATCCTATAGATTTGACAAGGTATCAGGTTGCCAGCTGTTATATGGGGAGAAGCGGGTTGATTAATTCAGGAGGGGCTTCTGGTAAAAATGATTTGCAACAAGTAGTGAAAACAGCGGTAATAAACAAGAGAGCAGGTGGTATGGGAGTTATATCAGGAAGGAAAACATTCCAAAAACCAATGAAAGAAGGCGTTAAAATATTTAATGCGATACAGGATGTATATCTTAATAAAGAGATAACTGTGGCATAAAATTATGCATAGGTGTAGGCATTTGTCCTGTGTCAAGACCTAATTAACCTTTCAGCTCTTTGAGAGCGTTAAAGGATCTCCTTGAGTTAGCCCAATATTGCTTTCTTTGGCTTAACTTCTTTAACT
>MZGK01000017.1 GCA_002085025.1 Candidatus Omnitrophica bacterium 4484_213 | reverse complement strand
CAAAGAAGGCATGGTTCTTTAAATTATCAAACCCCTTTAGAAAAACTTAAACAAGTTGCAAATTTGTTACCGAAATGCTGAAGTTGTACACTGCGGCGGGCAGGCATACGTTTTAGTCTCCCTCGAAGTTTCGGGATCGCCTAAATCGTAGCTTCATTTATTTTCCTATACAAAATTTACTAAAAATCCTCTCTAAAATATCATCGCTGGCGGTCTCGCCACTAATCTCTCCCAGAGAGTCAATTGCCTCTTTCAGGTCTATGGCTAAAAACTCTTCGCTTACCTCTTTCTCTATTCCCTGCTTAAAGTTTATCAGTGCTTGCCTCGCCTTTATCAAACTCTCCTTCTGACGAAGATTAGAAATCAGTAAGTCGCCTGCTGAACTATACACATCTCCCTGCCAAACAGAATCCGTAATCGCCTTCTCTAACAACGGCAAATTCCTTTCCTCGGTTGCCGAAATACTTACTACTTCTGCCTCTAAATCTAAATCCTGGCAGAGCTTTTGGAGAGAAACCTTCTGAGGTAAATCAATCTTATTGATTATCAGGAGTAACTTTTTATTCTTAACTTCTCTGGCAATCTGCTTATCTTCCTTCTCAATATCTCTAGAGCCATCAATTATAAATAGAACTATGTCTGCTCTCTTTAAAGAATTCTGACTGCGGATAATCCCCTCTTTTTCTACAAGGTTTTCGCTTTCCCTTATCCCGGCGGTGTCTACAAGATAAAAAGGAATCCCTTTTAAATCAATTACTTCCTCAACTGTGTCCCGGGTAGTTCCCGGGACGGGAGTTACAATGGCGCGGTCTTTTTTCAACAAAGCATTAAAAAGGCTCGATTTACCCACATTTGGCTTGCCGCAGATAGCCGTCAGAATCCCCTTTCGCAAAATAATTCCCTGCCCTGCTTTCTCTAAGACCTTCTCGATCTCTGTTTTTGCTCTCTCTGCCTTTTTTAAAACCTCCTCCGGCGCAACAAAAGGAATATCCTCCTCAGGAAAATCAATCTCAGCCTCAATCTGTGTCCTTATATCCAACAAAGCCTCGCGAATCTCCTTGATTTTAACTGCTAAATGTCCCTCTAACTGCCCTATTGCCGCCCTCAGACCGGCCTCGGTCTTTGCCTCGATAATACCCAAAACTGCCTCGGCTTGAGAAAGGTCAATACGTCCGTTGAGAAACGCCCTTTTGGTAAATTCACCGGGTTCGGCTAATCGCGCTCCGTTTTCAATAACCAAATCCAAAATCTTCCGCAAAACAACAATCCCGCTGTGACAATTAATCTCTACACTATCTTCTCGGGTATAACTCCGGTCTGCAAACATTACGCTTAATAGCACTTCATCAATTATTCTACCTTCTGAGTCTATGATATGTCCATAATGCAATTTATGACTTTCAAATTTGGATGGCTTTTTTTCTTGGGGAGAGCGAAAAACTTTATCGGCAATAGAAAGAGCATTCTTGCCGCTTATGCGTACAATTCCAATTCCTCCCTCTCCTAAAGGGGTGGAAATAGCCGCAATGGTGTCAGGCATCTTCAGGCTGCAAGCTACAGGCTTCAGGTTTCAGGTTTTTTGTTTTTGACTTGCACCTTGGAGCTTGAGGTTTGAGGCTTATTAGCTTGTAGCTTGTGGCTTGTAGCTTGGAGTGCTTCTCCCGCTAAATAAAGCGAACCAGTGATTAAAATCAGGGTATTGGTTGAGGCACTTTTGCAAGCAAGTTCTAATGCCTCTTTTATATTCCCTGTCCCTTCTCCTTGCACGCCGGTTCTTTTTCTTAACTCTTTTATTGTCTCACAGCGCGGATTTTTAAAGCGGGTAAAGATTACCCTCTTACAAATGGGGAAAATAACCCTACTTATTCCCTCAATATCCTTATCTCTGCAGGCAGAAAAAATAAGGGTTATTTGTCTAAAAGGAAATTGTCTTTCTATGACCTTTTTCAAAAACTCTGCCCCTGAAGGATTATGGGCCCCATCCAATAAAATTTGATAGTCTCTATTTCTCTTTGTAATTGAAATTCTCTCTAACCTTCCCGGCCAATATGCATTTCTAAAACCCCGCTTTATCGCTTTCTGTGAAACCGGAAATCTCGAGCACCAGTTCCTTGTATCGGCGATAGAGAAGTTGCCGATAGATACTTGAGCCATGATTTCCTCGCTGGGGAAATCAACGGCGTGCTTCGTGTGACCAAGCCGAACCTCAAACAGTTCCGTTTTTTTCTCCCTACATCTCTTCTCAATTACTTTCTTAACCTCTTCCTTTTGCCGAGCAAAAATTACACAAGCGCCTCTCTTGATTATCCCGACTTTTTCACGAGCAATTTTGGTCAAGCTATTACCTAATTCCTGATAATGCTCAAGGGTGATAGGACTAAGAACACAAATTAAGGGATTAAGCACATTGGTTGCATCCAATCTTCCTCCTAAGCCGGTCTCAATAACTGCTAAATCCACATCCTCTGCGGCAAAATAAAGAAAAGCCGCAACGGTGAGTGTTTCAAAGAAGGTAAGTTTATCCTTGTTGGTTCTCTCTGTGAAAGCAATCTTTTCTATTAAATCAGCAAAATTTCTTCTGGAAATTATATCGTTGAATAACCCTTGCGAAGAATTAAACGAAGCACGAATCCTTTCTCTTATTGAAATTAGATGTGGAGAAGAAAAAAAACCAACTCTATAACCTTTTTCTTTTAATACACTGTAAATAAAATTCCCAACTGTTCCTTTGCCGTTGCTGCCGGCAATATGGATAGACAAAAATTTTCTCTGGGGATTCCCTACTCCTTGCAAAAATTTCTTTATTCTTTTGAGACCAAAATCATAATCCCTTCTATTCTGCTCGTAATTACAAAGAGAATCAAGATAGGTTATTGCTTCAGAGTAAAGCATAGCGTTGGTGCGGACGGGGAGAGTTGAACTCCCATCTCTTACCGAGACATGGTCCTAAGCCATGCGCGTCTGCCAGTTCCGCCAC
This sequence comes from Candidatus Omnitrophica bacterium 4484_213, assembly GCA_002085025.1. GTDB lineage: Bacteria > Omnitrophota > 4484-213 > 4484-213 > 4484-213 > 4484-213. The sequence continues at coordinate 12,594 of MZGK01000017.1, read as the reverse complement.
GTCCGCCTATCCAATCCCCTGCTTCATAAATTGGAGCAAAATAGGGCCAGCAACAATTATCAGAACTACCGGCAGGATAAATAGCATTAAAGGAATAAGAAGTTTTACTGGTGCCTGCAGGGCAAGTTTTTCCCCCCGCTGAAACCGCTGGAGTCGAACCTCCTGGGAAAGGTTATGCAGTGCCTCAGCAATGCTTGTGCCCATTCGTTCGGCTTGAACTAATGTGCGCACAAAAGAAGAAACATCAGGGATATCTATTCTCTCTCCCATATGCAGTAGGGCTTCCCGCCGCGACCTACCAATTCTGGTTTCCTGCCACATCCGTCCTAACTCTTCAATGAAGGGATTAAGCTTGCTTTCCCTCACTACCCGATTTACGGCCAACATAAAATCAAGCCCTGCTTCCACAGAAAGAGACAACAAATCCACAACATCAGGGAGCACACGTCTAATTTCTTGCTGTCTCTTTTGAATCTTATTCCTCAACCATAAATCGGGAAGGAAAAAACCAACTACAAGCGAAAAGATAAAATGAAGGGGAGTTATCCCTTTACTGATCAATAAATAAAATAAACCGCAAAGAACGCTTGCTATCTCTTTTAAGGATAAGAATTGCTCAGCTGTAAGTTCTACCCCTCCACAAACTAATCTTTTTTGCAAACCCTGCTTTAGCCGAGGAAGATTCAAACGTTTATTCAAAGGAATTAGAAGATCCAGAATAACCTGTCTTTTCTCCTTTTCTCCTTCGGATTCGGAAATCAAACGCTCGCGAATTCTTTGTTCACTACGTTTGGGAAAGAGGGAAATTACCAAAATAAAAATCGCCGTAAAGATAAATAGTAAAGAGATGAAATAAACCATAGTTTTTCTCTTCTAGGAATGACTAATTTCTAATTAACCTAATTGACCTAAATTTATTTAGAAATTAAAGCAATTAGACATTAAAATTCTATCTATATTTCTATCCGACAAACCCTTCTGATTAAAATCACACCGATAATCTCCGAAATCAAGGCGTAAATCAACATCACCTGTCCGGCCGGCTCTTCAAGCATTGTTTGAACCAGAGAGGGGTTAGTAGTCGAAACAACTGCAGCAAAGATAATCGGCAGAACCCCCATCAACACCCCCTGCATTCTCCCTTGAGAGGTTAAGGTGTTTATCCGTTGCTCTAATTTATTCCTCTCTTTAATTGTATTCACAATCTGGGAAAAAACTGCGGTCAAATCTCCACCACTCTGGCGGGCAATAAGCACTGCTCTTATCGTCAGAGACAATGGCTCGCTCTTCATTCTGCGGGTTAACTTCTGAAGAGATTCCTCCAGAGGAATACCCAATTTGTTTTCTATCAATATCAAACTAAATTCCTGGGAGATGGGAGGCGGAAGTTCCTCTACCAATACCTCCACTGCCTGAAGAAAACTCAATCCTCCTCTTAAAGAACTGGAAAGAGAGGTTAAGCCATCTACCAATTGAGCTTCAAATTTCTTCAAGCGCCTCTTTTGAAAATTTTTAATAAAGAGACTCGGCAAAATTACTCCAAAGCCTACACAAATAAAAGCAACGAAAAAGCTACCGCTAATTAAAAAACCGATTACCCCCAAAATGAAAGGAGCGAGAAAGGTGATATAAACAAGGGTCGAAAGAGGGAGTTTAATAAACATCTGCCCTAAATAATTGGAGGTCTTTTTTATCCGTTGACTACTTTGGCACTCTCTTAACCACTCCTCGATAGAAGGATAAAAGTAATAAGTTAGGAGAGCTATACTCAAAAAGAGAATGAAATAACTTAATATCTTTAACATTGGAATATAGCGATTACGGTGATAAAAACATCATTGTTTTGCCTTAAAAACAATATCTATAGGAATTCCCATAAAGCCAAATCTCTTTCTAAGCAGGTTTTTTAAATAAATAGAATAATGGGCTTTTATGGAATCAGGGTTGTTTACAAAGACAAGAAACCTGGGAGGTTTTGTCTTTATCTGAGTAAGATAATAAATACGACTATGAGGAAAAGAGATATCTAATCTATTCAACAAATTAGTCGCTATTCTCCGCCTATTGCTCTCGGCTATCTTGGCGATTAAATCAAGGGTCTCATGGATATTTCCTCGCTTTAAAGCCGAAATAAAGACAATGGGGAGAAAATTTAGATGCCTTATTCGCTGTCGGAGCGTCCTTTCATACTCTCTTAAACAAACATCCCTAAGCAGGTCTTTCTTATTCACAGCAATAATTCCTGCTTTGTTTTTTCTAATAATGAAATTTAGAATTGTAATATCCTGTCTGCTTAGCCCCTCCCGGATATCAATTAATAACAGAACGATCTCTGCTCTATCAATAGCTTTGTAGGTTCTGAATAAACTATATAAGTTCAGGGTATCCCTGATTACCCTCTTTTTTCTTATGCCGGCAGTATCTAATAAAAGATAACTTCTCCCACCTTTTTTAAAAAAAATATCCACGCTATCACGGGTAGTCCCCGGCTGATCATCTACAAGCATCCTTTCATCCTCAAGCAAAGAGTTTATAAAAGAGGACTTTCCTACATTGGGTTTGCCCACGATAGCAACATTAATTGTTTCTTCTTTAATTGACGGAGATAAAATAGGAGGAAGTTTGCTGACTAAACAATCGAGTAGTTCACCTATTCCTAAACCATGAGCCGCAGAAACAGGAAAGAGTTCTTTAAATCCTAATTGATAAAAGTTAGCCGCCTCATTCTTTAATCTCTCATTGTCTACTTTATTCACCACCAATACTATCTCTTTCTCTTTTCTTTTTAGATATAAAGAGACATCTTTATCAAGAGGGGTAAGTCCTGTCTTAACATCAGTAACAAAAATGGCGAGTGTGGCCTCTTCGATGGCAATATCTATCTGTTTCCTGACCAATATTTCTATTTTTTTCAGAGAAGAAAAATGCTCGGGAGAAGCAATCAATCCGCCTGTATCAATCAATTGCGCAGAGTAACCCCGCCAGTGCAAATCACCGTAAATTCTATCGCGCGTAACACCATCTTCTTCCCCAACGATAGATTTTCTCTGCTTTATCAAGCGATTAAATAAGCTTGACTTACCCACATTTGGTCGCCCAACAATAGCAATTTTATCTTTCATAGCAACACTGATTACACTGATGGGTTATCAGTGACATCAGTGTTCAATATCAGTGTTATCAGTGATACTCTTCTCCCGCCAGATATATCCTGAACCTGAAACAATAGTAAGCAAACCTGTACTGTTTGCTACAAGCCTAAAGTAGGGAAATTTCAACAAGACCAAAACTATGGTGGACATCTGAAAAAAGGTGGTGAGTTTCCCCAATCTATTAGGAGTCACTGTTTTTCTCCCGCTAATTATATAAATAATAACAAATCCTATTCCAATAATCAAATCACGGCTAATTACAGTGATGGTAACCCAGGATGGAATACGAAAAGGAAACTTGCCTATTGTGAGACAAAGAAAGGTAGAATTAATAAGAAATTTATCAGCCAAGGGGTCTAAAAAACTGCCTAATTCTGTGCGCTCGCCTCGCTTACGAGCTATATAGCCGTCAATAGCATCTGTAAGAATCGCTACCAAAAAAAGGAAGAAAGTAACCCATCTCAGAATGTCGTTTTGAGGGGTGTAACAAATAAGGGAGACAACAATAAAAGGAATTAATAAAATCCTTAAAATCGTAAGTTTGTTAGGGAGATTCATCATCGTAAAATCCTAAACCTTTTTGGTGGCCAGTAAATCAAAAACGCCTTTCCCAATAAATTCCTGCGCCAAACAAATCCCCAATAACGGCTATCTCTGCTTACTGCGCTGTTATCTCCCAGGACAAAAAAACTCCTCTCGGGAACCTTTACACCCACACCCTCCTTGCCGTATTTCCCATAGTTATAATAATAGAACTTTCTCAAAATCTCGTTGTCAGTGGGCTCACCGTTTATAAAGATATTGCCGTTATTAATCTCCACTGTTTCTCCTTCAAGGCCAATCAGCCGTTTGATAAAATCCCTCTTTGGATTTAAGGGGTATCTGAATACAATTATATCACCTCGCCGGGGTTCTTTAAAGCGATAGATTAGCTTATTCACCAGAATGCGGTCACCCTCTATTAAAGTGGGGCGCATCGAGCCGGTAGGTATCTTAAATGCCTGGACAAAAAATGTGCGAATGAACATTGCTAGAACAAAGGCAATTAAGATTGACTCGCCATACTCGCGAATTGTCTGCTTGAGATTAGGGTTCATGCTTCACGTCGCACGCTTCACGCTTTTCTTAAAACTCTTTTTTAGCGGGGAGCGTGGAGCCTGTAACATGTAGCAATTTATATTTTAAGCACTGCCCGAAACGCCTCCTGGGGAATCTTCACTTCCCCTATCTGCTTCATCTTTTTCTTGCCAGCTTTCTGTTTTTCCCAGAGTTTTCTCTTGCGGGTAATATCGCCGCCGTAGCATTTAGCGGTAACATTCTTCTTTAGTGGCTTTATAGTTGCCCGAGCAACAATCTGACTATCGATTGCCGCCTGAATAACTACCTCAAAGAGGTGCCGGGGAATTACATCTTTTAATCTTTTTACCAAATTCAACCCCTTCTCTCGGGCTTGAGCCCGGGGCACAATAAGAGATAAGGCATCGACCGGTTTGCCACTGATTAAAATAGAGAGCTTGACCAGTTCCCCTCTAAAATATCCCTTAAATTCATAATCAAAAGAGCCGTAACCCTGGGTAATTGATTTTATTTTATCATAAAAATCAACAATAATCTCGGATAGGGGAAAATCGTAATTTAGCAATGCCTGTCCTTCATCCAGATATTCCAAACCTTTATAAATCCCTCTCCGCTTCTCTGATAACTCCATTACCTTACCAATATAGGCCGCAGGGGTAATAATAAACCCTTTTATATAGGGTTCCCTAATTTCCTTTATCTCTACGGGGCAAGGAAACTCAGCGGCATTGTTCACTTCTATTTCCTCGCCATTTTTCTTTCTGATTCTATAGGTAACATTTGCCGCAGTACTGATTAACTCCAGATTAAACTCTCGCTCCAATCTCTCCTGGATAATCTCCATATGCAGAAGCCCTAAAAAGCCACAACGAAACCCCTGACCAAAAGAAGGAGAGGAATCACCTTGAAAGACGAATGAACTATCATTCAATCGCAGTTTTTCTAATGCCTGACGCAAGCGCAGAAAATCGCCCTCGCGCAGAGGGTAAATTCCGCTAAATACCAGAGGCGAGGGTTGGTTAAATTCTACTAAACTCGATTCTTCGCGCGAAAAAGAGGCTTCGCTAATCGTATCTCCTACCTTTACATCCTGAACTTCGTGAATATTGGCGCTAAAAAACCCTACCTCTCCGCAATTTAACTCTTCAACAGCACGAGGGTGAGGGTCAAAGATACCCACTTTTTGCACAAGATGAGTTTTATTAGTGGACAGAAGCCGAATATTCATCGCCGGCTTGAGAGAACCTCCAAAAATACGTACATAGACAATTACCCCCTGATAGGTATCAAATTTAGAATCAAAGATAAGGGCTTGCAGCGGCCTCTTAGAATTATTCTTGGGCGGCGGAATTCGCTCAATTATTGCCGAAAAGATCTTCTCAATCCCCCGGCCCTGTTTGGCGCTTACTAAAATTATCTCATCCGCCCCCACCCTTTCCATCTTCAATATACTGTTTACCTGGGCTTTAGTTCTTTCAATATCAGCATTCCTGAGGTCAATCTTATTGATAATCGGGATAATCACGAGATTATTTTGGCGGGCTAAATGCAGATTGGCAATTGTCTGCGCCTCTACTCCCTGACTGGCATCTACCAAAAGCAGCGCCCCTTCGCAGGCCGCTAAACTCTTAGACACCTCATAGTTAAAATCTACATGACCGGGGGTGTCAATCAGATTTAAGATATATTCCTCCTCTTTATATTTGTAAGTCAACCGAACTGCCCGCGCCTTTATGGTAATTCCCCGCTCGCGCTCGAGGTTCATATCGTCAAGAACCTGCTCTCTAAACTCGCGTTCGGAGATTGCTCCGGTCCACTCCAAAAGACGGTCAGCAAGCGTGGACTTCCCGTGGTCAATATGGGCAATAATAGAGAAATTACGGATGTTCATATAAAAATGATTACGGCGATTAAGGAATGCAACGATTAAATACTGTGCATTAAACGACGGATTTCACATCGCCGATTACCGAAATTAACCAGTAATCCTACATTTAATTTAGAAGCTTTTAAATAAGAAATAACTTGAGATTCAAAAATTTTTGCTAATTTACCCTCTATCGCCTTCAACTCTACAATTACTTTATCTTCAATGGCAAAATCTACTCTAAATTTGCCGATCTTCTTTCCAGCAAATAAAACCTAAAACTCCTTTTCCTCTTGATAGTTCAGCTTCAATTTATCTAAAGCAATTTTGAGGGCTTATGAATATATCCGTTCAACAAATCCAGGGCCTAATTCATTATGAACTTGATAGCAGGCTGAAATTATTTTTGCAGTAAGCGGGTCTCTATCTTTATAATCTCGTCTTTTATTGCTGTCTTTCATCGCCGTAATCGTATTTTCCATCGCTGCAATCACTCTTAAAATAAAAACCCTTCTGCCCTCAAAGCCTGTCTACCGACAGGTAGAATTTAGAGAGCAGAAGGGCAGCTTCTGATTACAGCCATCGCTGTAATCCACTCTTCAATCGCTGAATCGCTATTTAGAAAACCACACTCACCGAGCCAATCACTTCCTTTGCTGTGCTGTTGTTGACATCAGCAAAGGCAGTCCCTGGGATGAAATAGGCGGCTAATAAGCCAAACTGGACATCCTCGGTGTAATCATAGGTGAGTTTAAGGTCAAACTCATCACCCAAATCACTGTCAGATTCCATTGTGTAGCTGCGAGCAGTAAGACCGGTGCCTGTCTTGCTAACACTTCCAGCCGCATATTTTTCAACCGCATTAAAATGGAAGTAATTCAGGGATGCGGTCAACTTATCAATCGGTTTGACACTTGCCTTGGCATTGATGATGTGGACATTGCTGGAAGCCAAACCAAGAGCCGAGACAATTTCACCGGGTGTTTGGTCGCCATACATTGCATCCCATCCTTCATAAGTCCCTGTATTCTTATACCCGAGAGTCCCATTAGGATCTGTTTGCTGACCGGAGAGATAGGTGTACCAGAGACCTACACTCGGAGAATGCTGATAACCCTGCATATCGTAGTCAACGCCTAACTGCACAGCATTAGCTGAACGATTGCGGGAAGCATCATATTCTCCAAACTGATGGGCATATTCGGCATTCAAGGTTAGATTCTCAATCGGAGCAATGTTTGTGCGCACGCCCACAGTGTCTACCCGGCTGTGATCTGTGCCACCGGTCTTCTTGCAGAAATAGTATGCCTCACCTACAGCATCATACTCGGCAAACTGATAGCGGGCATTAATACCGTAGAGGTCGGCGTCGCTGGAAGTTCCGGCTGAAGTATCCTCATCTACCTTTGCCGTAAAGATATCCAGGGTCAATGGCGAAAGGTCAAACACGGCTTTGATGGCATCAAATGCTTTGCGACTGCTCAGGTCCTTGGCTGTAATTCCACCTAAAACATTAGAATTTACATCGCCATCACCGATAATCAAAAGATTACCATAACACAGTTCCTGACGACCAAGCGTCAATGTCACCGGCCAATAATTAAGTTCCTTCAGTGTAATATAGGCGAGGTCTAAATCAATGTCGTCAGTACTTCCATCGCTGGCATCCCAATCCCGCTCATTAATAAATCTGACCGTTGCGGCAACATTGTCAGTCAGGTCGGCATCCAATCTCACCCGCACTGTGGACATATAGAAACTCTTGTCATCTTTAGCCGTGGTGGCATCAAGATTCTCTTTTGTCAAGTCATAATTGGTGCGGTAGATGCCCCGGACGGTGATATCACCGCTCACCTTCACATTTTGCACCTCAGCGTTTGCCGGCAGGCTGAGCAAACCTACGAGCAGCGCCGCAGTACAAAACATCCCTATTTTTCTCATCTTTCCCTCCTTTCCTTATCCCGACGCTATGTCGGGAAGCCGAAGCCCCGAAATTTCGGGACTGAGGATAGAAAATCTGCAGAAGCAGATTTTCGCTATCCCTCTTCTTATTTAATCTTCTATCAAAAATGATATCAAGGATTTCTAACGGGTTCAACCCCCCCCCCTAGAAACTTCACCCCCAAATTTAGAGAACCAACAACATTCTCTTTTTAACACAATTCCACATTCTTGTCAAGTGTTTTTTTGAGATTGCTGAAAAATTTAGCAATCTCTGATTACAGCGATTTTTAAAGATTTCTGATCTTTCAGAAATCTTTCCCTTTTTCTTCTTTTATTGGACCTGACTTAGGGGTTAAAAAGATAGTAAGCCCTATTCTGGCCATCATTGGCTTTAAGGTAATAATACAGCTTTCTCTCTCTTTCTCAAAATTAAGGACTATTTCATTGTGCTCAACAATATTTATTAACCCCCAATTATATAAAGGCATCTGTTCCCTGTAAAATTCAACAATTTTATTAGGTTTGGCCTTGCCAATATATTTGAACAGGCCCATCCGTGTGAAGTCATTCTGAAAAATGAAGGATTCTTGTTTATTGAGTTTAAAACTATAAGGAACGGGAAGATCCTCAAATTTCAAATCCGCAGATACCTCTAATTTCTCTTCCTCAACCAGCCCCAATTCTGTATCCCTCTGTCTATCAAGTGTGGCGCAACCCCCATTGGCAAAGAACAAAGAGCAAAGAACAAAGAGCAAAGAGATCTTTTTTATCATCTTTTCCTCCCGGAAACTAGCAAAAGATTTAACAGGGTCAATATCTAACTTTTAGTAGGCAAAGCCCTTGCGCTGGCACGGTCTCGCCGGCTTTTCTGCGGTTGAAAGCATTTAAAACCTCTTTTATCCCTTTTATCTTTCCTCGGTTTATATCAATAAGGGTCCCAACAATATTGCGCACCATTTTATACAGAAAACCATTGGCTTCGATATCAATAATAACCAGTTGGCAGCTTGCCCCGAAGGACAAGCCTACGGGGCAAGCAGTTAGCAGTAGGCAATTTTTCCTACAAGCAACTTTTTTCCTCACCGAAATCTTTTTTATTGTCCGAGTTGTATCTTTAACCCCTGAGCCGCTGGCACAGAAAGAATTAAAATTATGCCTTCCCAATAAATATTTTGCTTCCCTTTTAAGGAGTCCCAAATTTAGTGGATAGGGATAAAAATATGTCTGCCTCCGCAAAAGAGGTGAAGGCAAGGGATTGTTTAGAATTGTATATTGATAGACCTTGCTCTTTGCTGAATAACGGGCGTGAAATTTCTCATCTACTTCTTCCACCTTCTTGACTACAATATCGTCAGGAAGCAGAGAATTTAAAGCCATTTGCAAAGAGTTAAGGCTGAGAGGATTTTTTGTCTTAAAATTCGCTACCTGCCCCAAGGCGTGCACCCCGGCGTCAGTCCTTCCACTGCCAATAAGATTTATTCTCTCTTGCAGAATCCTCTCTAAATTTTTTTCAATCGTTTCTTGAATTGTCTTTATTTCACACTTTGCGCTTTGCGCTTTGCTCTTTGTTCTTTGGGTTTGCCATCCTCCATAATCCGTCCCATCATACTCAAGAGTCAACTTAATGTTGCGCATCAAGGTCTTTGTCCGAAGTTTCGCCTCGGACAGAGCATATCAACTCAGCAATCTGCACTGCATTTAGAGCCGCCCCCTTCCTCAGATTATCAGAGACGCACCAGAGCCAGAAGCAATCCTTATTAAAGGGGTCTTCGCGCAATCTGCCTACAAAAACCTCATCTTTGCCTTGAGTACCTAAGGGCAAGGGAAAATCCTGAGGGTCTTTAAAAAATACCACCCCTTCTGATCTTTTCAGCACCTCTTCTATCTCTTTTAAACAAGTATTTTTCTTTGTTTTAAAATAGATTGCCTCTGAATGTGAAACAAACACCGGAACCCGCACACAGGTAGAAGTAATCCTGATGGATGAATCTTCAAAAATCTTGTGCGTCTCCTTTACCGTCTTCCATTCTTCAGTAGTATAACCCTGCTCTCCAAAACTGCCTATTTGAGGAATAGCATTGAAGGCTAATTGAGGCGCTCCACGCTTCACGCTCCACGCTCCACGCTTTTCACTTGAAATATCTGTATTTATCTTTTGGCGTGCGGCGTGCGGCGTGCGGCGTGCGGCGGCTTCCTTGGTTTCTTCCCACAATTCCTCTACTGCCTTTTTCCCTGCCCCGGAAACGGCCTGAAAACTGCTAAGGATTATTTGCTCCAGACCAAATCTTTTATAAATCTCATTCAGAGCCAGAACCATTTGAATAGTGGTGCAATTAGGATTGGCAATTAGCCCCTTGTGTCTTTTAATGGCCCCAGGATTCACCTCTGGAACAACCAAGGGAACATCCGAACGCAGGCGGAAATCACCTCCGTTGTCAATTACTATTGCTCCGCTTTTAATTGCCTGAGGAGCAAATCTAACTGCCGCTCCCTTCTCCCCTTCGGTACCAGCAAACAAGGCAATATCAATATCTTTAAAACTCTCTGGAGTAATTGTCTTGACAGCATAATTCTCTCCATCAACATCTATATCTCGTGCACTACGGGCAAAAATCCGCAATTCCCCGAGAGGGAAATTTCTCTCCTTCAAAACCCGGAGCATCTCAATCCCGACCATCCCCACACCAACTACCGCAACACTATATTTCTTCATCGCATCGCCTCAACCACCAAATCTCCAACCTCCTCGGTAGAATAACCCATCTTGCCGGCGGATAAACTCTTTAACTTCTGGGCAGTATGAATCACTCCCTTTTCCACCAAATCGGCCGCTTCCTGCTCTCCTAATTGCTCTAACATCATCTGCAAGGCAGAGATTGCCGCCAGGGGATTGATAACATTTTTGCCGGTGTATTTAGGAGCCGAACCGCCAATCGGTTCAAACATTGAAACACCATCAGGATTTATATTCCCGCCGGCGGCAATCCCCATTCCGCCCTGAATCATCGCTCCCAAGTCAGTGATAATATCGCCAAACATATTGTCGGTAACAATCACATCAAACCATTCCGGACTCTTTATCATCCACATACAGAGAGCGTCTACATGGCTGTAGTCGGTTTTAATATCCGGATATTCTCGGGCAACTTCATTAAAGGTTCTCTGCCACAAGCCCCAGGCATAGGTAAGCACATTTGTCTTTCCGCAAAGGGTCAATTTCTTTCTCTTATTCCGCTGGCGGCAAAACTCAAAGGCGTAGCGAATACACCTTTCTACCCCCTTGCGCGTGTTTATTGATTCCTGAATAGCTACTTCTTCTTTTGTGTCCTTGTTGGAAAAACTCCCTTTGCCGCTGTAAAATCCCTCACTATTTTCGCGCACGACTACAAAGTCAATATCCTCGGGGCCTTTATTCTTTAAAGGAGTCTCCACACCGGGGTATAATCGGATCGGCCGGAGATTGATATATTGATCGAGAGAAAACCTTAATTTGAGCAAAACGCCCTGCTCTAATATCCCCGGCTGGACATCGGGATGTCCTACTGCTCCTAAGTAGATAGCCGAGTATTTTCTTAATTCCTCAATATCTCTGTCTTCTAAAAGTTTTCCTGTTTTTAAATATCGCTCGCCACTAAAATCAAAGAATTTTGTCTGGTATTCAAAATTAGCAACTTTGCTCACTGCCTTGAGTACCTTCAAGCCCTCTCTGATTACTTCTGGACCGGTGCCATCACCAGGGATTACGGCAATTCTATGCATCATACTCCTCATCAATCGATCTAATTTTAATTAATCTACCTGCAATAACTTAAATAATCTAATAACAATGCCTAATTAACCTAATGTCTAATTGGCCTAACATTCATTTAGGAACGATAGAGAAGTTGCTCATTAGACATTAGAGCAATTAGCTAGGGGACTTGCCAAAGGCAAGTATAATTAGACATTTTATTCTATCGCCCCCATCAACCCACCCTTATCAATTATATCCTGAATAAATTTCGGAAAAGCGGATACTCCTACTCTTTTTATTATCTCTTCATCGCTTAGTTTATCGGCATCCACAATCTCTAATATCGGTAAGCCAATATTTATGCAATTCCGAAAAAAGATACGGGCAAAACTCTTTGCTATCACAGAGGAAACACTACATCCTTTTATCGCAAGCGGGGCGTGTTCGCGCGAGGAACCGCAACCAAAATTCTCTCGGAATTATATCGTCGGTATTCAGGTTATCACCAAATCGCCAGATTTTTGGTTTCATAATTTATAGAGCGTAGGGTTGGTCACACGAAAGCACGCCGTTGATTTACCCAGCGAGCAAATCACGGCTCAAGTATCTATCGGCAACTTCTCTATCGCCGATACAAGGAACTGGTACTCGCCCTCCCCGAAGCACCCCAACATTCGTCGGGGGCTACGAGACAGGCGCTCCTTGTGCCCGTTTACCCCGTAGGGAAACCGCAGGTTTATCCTACGGGGCTCGGGCTCCGCAACGGCTTCTTAGCGAACAACCCTACGCTAACCTTACACTTTTTCTCTTATTCTCTTCTC
>MZGK01000002.1 GCA_002085025.1 Candidatus Omnitrophica bacterium 4484_213 | reverse complement strand
AAGAAAATCCTTTCTTCGATTATCGACAAATCGCAATAGAATTTTTTGTTTGGTTATTGATTATTGGAATTTGTTTGTGTCTCGTATCTTGGTTATTGGTGATTGGATAGTATTATGCTTAACAGAATTATTGCAAACAAAAAGAGGAAAATAGAAGAAGCAAAGCAGAATTTTCCGCTTAAGGAAATGCTTAAGAAGATAGATTCTCCTGATTTCAGAGAATTTTATCAAAAAAGGGATTTTAAAAAGGCAATAGAAAACCCGGGATTGAGTTTGATTGCCGAGGTTAAACAGAAATCGCCCTCTTATGGAAGATTCCGAGAGCACTTTGATTATTTAGAGATTGCCCGGATTTATCAGAAAGCAGGAGCAGAAGCAATTTCTGTGCTTACGGACAAGGAATTTTTTGGTGGCGAGTTAAGGCATTTAAGCAAAATCAAAGAGAATACCTTTCTACCTGTTCTTAGAAAAGACTTTATCATCGACGAGTATCAAGTCTGCCAATCTTTTCTCTATAAAGCCGATGCAGTTTTATTGATTGCGTGCTTATTAACTGAGAAAGAACTTAAAAATTTTCTGCAACTCTGTGGAGAGTTGAATTTAGATGCCTTAGTAGAAGTGCATAATGAAGGAGATATAAAAAAAGTGCTATCCACCCCAAGCAAAATCATCGGGATTAATAACCGCAATTTAAACAGTTTAGAAATTGATATAAAAACTACAGAAAATCTTATTAAACTAATCCCTGACGACAGATTGATAGTCAGCGAAAGTGGAATTAGCACAAGACAGGATATTAAATATCTACACGATTTAGGCGTAGATGCAGTGTTGATTGGCGAGGTATTTTTGAAGAGTGCAGATATCAGTGAGAAAACGAGAGAGATGGGTTTGGATGCAAGGTTAGACTAAAAGGAAAGTTGTATGAGGTATTTACTTACTTTATTAATAGCCATCACAATCGTATTTATAGTATTTTCATATAGACAAAAGGGGCTGAATGCACCAGATAACGCAATATTAATAATAAAACCCTATTGGTATAATGGAACCTGGGTTTTTGATGATGAAAGGGTAAATCTGTATCGAGAACCGTTTGTTGCCGGGATACCCGAAATGATTAATCGTATTACGAAGGATATTCCCAATGCTAAGAATGGATTTAGATTGTTATTTTCAGCCAGCCCCTTTCCGGGCTACCAAATGAGATTAACATGGCGAAGAAAAGAGAATGGGGGAAATTGGTATTATTCAGAGGATTTGAAAATGGAGGGCTGGTTGTGTCCAGCTCTCTTCAAGTATTACAAAAAGGCGCCAAAAGAGATATGCGCTAAAGCAGAAGCAATACCAGAATGATAAAGGTAAAAAAGACCACTATCAAAATTATTCAAGGAGATATTACCAAGCAGGAGGTAGAGGCAGTTGTTAATGCCGCCAATAATGAGCTGCGTATGGGTGGTGGGGTTGCTGGAGCAATAAAGAGGAAAGGCGGGCAATCTATTCAAAAAGAAGCAGACAAGATTTCTCCGATTCCTGTTGGCGAAGCAGCAGTCACTGGCGCTGGTAATCTAAAAGCGAAATATGTCATTCACGCCGTTACGATGGCTCTGGATTTCAAAACGGACGAAAAAACAATCAGACAATCCACAGCAAATACATTAAACAGAGCAGAGGAGTATAAAATTAAATCTATTGCCTTTCCGGCTCTGGGTTGTGGCGTAGGCAGGCTTCCTATAGAGACAGCGGCTAAGGTTATGTCGCAAGCGGTTTTTTCCCATTTGCATAAATGCGAATCCTCTCTGCAAGAGATTATTTTTGTTCTGTACAGCAAAAACGACTGGCAGATTTTTGATAAAGTAGCCGGCAGTTATTTAAGCTATATTCAAAAGAAAATTGAAGAAGGTCCTTTTGTAACCGTCGACGCAATCATTAGTGTCGATAATAAAGTTGTCTTGATTAAGAGAAAAAATCCGCCTTTTGGCTGGGCCTTGCCCGGTGGTTTCGTTGATTATGGAGAAAACTTAGAGAAAGCAGTTATGCGTGAGGTAAAAGAAGAGACAAATTTGGACTTAAAGAATCTAAAACAATTTCATACTTATTCTAACTCTCAACGCGACCCCCGTTTTCACACCATCTCCACTGTATTTATTGCCAGAGCGAAAGGGAATCTGCAATCAGGAAGCGACGCCCGAGAAGCAAAACTCTTTTCTTTAAACGAATTGCCTGACAAGATTGCCTTTGATCATCGGAGAATTTTAAAAGATTATATCAAAAAGATGTTTAATTGACCTAATTTCTAATATACTTGCCCCACGGGCAAGTCCCCTAGGACCTAAATAATGGCTGTTCCAATTTCTAATGACTAAATTAGACATTGGGGTTTTAGACATTAGAGCAATTAGACATTAGAAATTTGTGCGTGTCAAGCATATCCTCCTTATTGCTACTTTAGCCTTAATTTTCACCGGGGCTATGATGGTCTATAGCAGTAGTGCCATCTACGCCTGGAAGTATTTTAGCAGCACTTATTTCTTTTTGCGTCGGGAGTTTATCTTTCTGCTTATTGGCTTTGCCGGGATGACCGCCGCAGTGAATATTGACTATCATCTTTTGCAAAAGCAGAGCAGAAAAATTTTGCTCTTTTCTATTTTTCTTTTAATGCTCGCCCTCATCCCTCCTTTCTCTCGAATGGCTGGTGGAGCAAAGAGATGGTTAACATTACTTCCTTGGGGATATTTTAAAAACTTTTCTTTTCAGCCATCAGAAGCGGCAAAATTTTCTTTACTCTTATATCTGAGCAGTTTTTTTAGCCGCCATCAAATAGAGATTAAAAACTTCTGGCGAGGATTTTTCCCTCCTCTGTTGATTACCCTATTAATGGCATCTTTGATTTTTATCCAGCCCGACCTGGGCACAACCTTTCTTTTATTCTGTCTCTTTTTTATCATCGCTTTTTCTGCCGGGGTTAGATTAAAATACCTTTTAGGCCTCTTTTTTTCCTCCCTCCTTTTAACTCCTTTTTTAATTCTTATTCGCCCTTATTGGATAAAGCGGGTTATTTCTTTTTTTCATCCCTTTAGGGACCCACAGGGAACAGGCTGGCAGATTATTCAGTCATTTATTGCCTTTAAAAACGGAGGATTATTGGGTATAGGTCTGGGGGCGAGCAGGCAGAAACTCTTTTATCTGCCCGGTTGCCATACGGATTTTATATTCTCGATTATCGGTGAGGAATTAGGGCTGTTAGGAAGCACAGCGGTTATTTTTTTGTTCATCTTATTAATCACCAGCGGCATAAAAATTACCTTGAGAGCAAAGGATCTGGATGGACATCTCTTGGCTTTAGGAATTACGATGCTAATTGGCTTACAGGCAGTAATTAATATTGCCGTGGTTACGGGTTTACTTCCTACCAAGGGCCTACCTCTGCCGTTTATCAGTTATGGCGGTTCAGCGTTGGTATTCAATATGTTCGGAGTAGGCACTCTCATTAATATTGCCAATAACTCCAGCGATTTTAATGAAACTTAGTAAGAATGTTATCATTGCCGCTGGCGGGAGCGGCGGACATCTTTTTCCGGCATTGGCCTTAGCCGATAGATTAAAAGAAAAAGGCAAGCAGGTTATTCTGGTAATTTCTTCCAAAAAGATAGATAAAAAGATAAGCAATTTAAGGGATTATCCTCGGGAGATTATTTATCTTGAACTAAACCTCCTTAGAAAGGGCGGGGCCAAAGCCCCGCCCTTTCTTAATAATAAACCTCGCACCAAAACATTGGTGCGGGCTAAATACTCTTTTCCCGCCAAGAGAGGGGCGCGGTTTCCTAAGGGGACAAAGTTCTCTTGGAGAATTTACCTATCCTTTTTAAGAGTAAACCGGATTCTAAACAAATATAAACCGGCAGTAGTAGTAGGGCTTGGTGGTAAAAATACCATCCCTCTCCTTTTGCTCTCGGTATTTAAGAGAATCCCTACGCTTATTCACGAGCAAAATGTCTTGCCCGGGAGAGCAAATCGGTTTCTATCTAAATTTGTGAATAAAATCGCAATTAGTTTTTCTTCTACTAAAAGATCTAATGCATCTGCAGTAATTGAACCAGTGGATAAGAAAGATAAACTTTTGTTTAAGGACCTTAGCGTAAATAGCCGGTTGGCTGACCTATCCCATACGACAAGCCTATGGGATAAATCTCTAAGGAGGTTTACCATTTTGATAATGGGCGGAAGCCAGGGTGCCCATAGAATAAACATGACGACTCTGAGAACCTTAAAAGAGCTCTCTCGGTCCGAGCGAGAAAGGATAAACATAATCCATCTCTCAGGCGAGTCCGATTATCCTTTTTTGAAAAAAGAGTATTCAGAGTTAGATATTGACTGTTCACTTTTCCCTTTTTTAGAGAATATAGGAAGGGCTTATGCGGCTGCCGATTTACTTATTTCGCGGGCGGGGGCAACCACTATTGCCGAAATAATCGCCTTAAAAAAAGCCGCGGTTTTAGTCCCTTATCCTTATGCCTCCGGGCATCAGAAGGCAAACGCTGAGCTTCTCTTTTTAAAGGATGCAGCCTTGATGATTGAAGAAAAGGATTTCAATCCTCAATATTTAAGACAGATAATTTTGACCTTAGAAAATAACCCCGAAAGGATTCTGGAGATAAAGAAAAATCTTGAACAGTTCGCCGTGGCCAATGCCGATGAATTATTGGCCGAGGAAGTGATAAAGTTAGGGAATAGGGTAGAGCGAAGAGGATAGAGGGAAATGCTCGAACAGAAAAGATTTCATTTTGTGGGGATTGGCGGGGCAGGGATGAGTGCGCTTGCCCTTCTTCTTTTGCAGGCTGGCAAAGAGGTAAGTGGTTCGGATTTACAGATGAGTTCTTATGCTCAAAGAGTAAAAAAACAAGGGGCAAAGATATTTTTGGGACACCATCCTTCTAATCTAAGAGATGCCGAAATAGTTATCTTCTCTTCGGCAATTTCTTTAGATAATCCCGAACTCCGATTAGCAAGAGAAAAAAATATTCCGCTTATGCATCGGGGAGAGTTATTGGCTGATTTACTGAAAGATAAAATGAGTATTGCGGTAAGTGGGATGCACGGCAAGACCAGTGTGGCAAATATGCTTGCCACCGCTTTACTTCGTGCCGATTTCCAGCCCTGTGTTGCTCTGGGTGGAGAGTCCTTTGATATCGAAGGGAATGCTTATCTGGGAAAAGACCCTTATTTTGTAGCCGAGGCCGATGAAAGCGACGGTTCATTTCTGCATCTCTCCCCTACTTATGCGATAATTACCAATATTGAACCCGAGCATCTAAATTTTTATAAAAGCGAAGAGAAAATAATCGCGGCCTTCCTTCAGTTCTCCCGAAAAGTAAAAGAGGTTATTTTTTATAACGGCGAAGACAGAAAGACAAAAAGGATCTTGGAAGAGTTGGAGTTCTCTAAAAAGGTTAGTTTTGGATTTTTGCCCGAGAATGATATTTTCGCTAAGAATATACAAGAAAACGGTATAGCCACCTCCTTTGACTGTTTTTTAAAACGAGAAAAATTAGGGCGAATAGAAATTCCCCTTTTAGGGAAATACAATGTGGCCAATTGTCTGGCGGCAATTGGTGTCTCTCTGCACTTAGGCCTTGATTTTAAGAAATTAGAGGAGAGTTTCCGAAATTATAAAGGGGTAGCCCGGCGAGGAGAAATAAAAAGGAGGGATGAGATTCTGCTCGTTGAGGATTATGCTCATCATCCTACTGAGATTGCCGCGGTAATTTCCAGCTATTTACCTACTAAAAAGAACAGTGGCGGCAGAATAATCACCATATTTCAACCTCACCGTTATACTCGCACAAAATTCCTGGCAAAAGACTTTGGCAGATGCTTTGAGAAAGTAGACTTAATAATTTTAACCGATATTTATCCTGCTAGTGAGAAACCAATCCCGGGGGTAAGCACTGACCTCATTTCAGAAGCAATAAACGAGAAAGAGGGGCCCCCAACGGTTTTACTTCCCAAAGATGAGATTGTTGATTACCTAAAAGGAATTGTGCGGAAAGGAGATATAATTATGGTTTTGGGAGCAGGGGATATTGGGGAGCTCAGCGGGGAATTGGCGAAGATAAAAATCAGATGACCAACTCTCAAAAAGATTTCTTGCTAAAAGAGATTAAAGGAAAGGTCCTATTTGATGAGCCGCTTGCTAAACATACTACTTTAGGGGTGGGTGGCCCGGCAGAAGCCTGGGTTGAACCGACAGATATTCCTTCTTTAACTAAACTCGTTAAATTTTCTATTGATGAAAAAATCCCTCTTTTTGCCATCGGCAGGGGAAGTAATCTTTTAGTCAGGGATGACGGCGTAAAAGGGATAGTGGTTCGCCTAAATTCTCCTGTGTTCACTTATGTCAAAAGAGAAGGACAAAGCTTGCGTTGTGGAGGCGGAGCAGAAGTGGGAGAAGCCCTAAAGGTAGCCAGGGATAATGGATTGAGCGGATTGGAGTTCGTTGTCGGAGTTCCGGCTACCGTGGGCGGGGCGATAAAGACAAATTTGAGCGTATCCTATCCCTTCAAAAGAGGGATTAAGGAAGTGCTTGATCATGTGAAGATGCTTGATGGAGAAAAAAAAGAAAAGGATTTTCCCCATATTATCATAGAAGCAAAATTCAGTCTGCAAAGAGCCGATAAAGAAGCAATTGCCAAGAAGATGGATGATTTTATTGCTTATCGCCAGAGGACGCAGGAATTAACCCTCTCTTCGGCAGGCTGTATCTTCAAGAATCCAGAAGGGAGAAAAGGAGCAGGTTGGCTGATTGAGCAATGCGGTTTAAAAGGAAAAAGAATAGGCGGAGCAGAGATTTCTTCTCGGCATAGCAATTTTATTATCAATCATAACCAAAAGGCTAAAGCAGAGAATGTCTTAGCCCTTATTAAAATAATGCGCAAAGAGGTCCAAAAGAGGTTTAATATTCATTTAAAACTGGAGGTGGAGATTTGGGGATAAGCTTCAAGCTACAGGCTGCAAGCTTCAGGTTAAAAAATGTATAAAATTAGAATCGGCTTAGCTCTGGGCGGCGGAGGAGTAAGGGGATTGAGCCATTTAGGTGTTTTAAAGGTACTGGAAGAAGCCTGCGTGAGCATAGATTTGATTGCCGGGGTGAGTATGGGGACGATTGTTGGAGGAGGTTATGCCTTAAATCCCGACGTCGAGGCATTGGAGAGGAGATTACTCAGGGCATTAAAAGAGATAAATATATCCAGAATAGAAAGAGCGGTGTCGCCCGAGTTTTTAAAAAGTAAAGGCGCTATTCAAAAAAAAGTTAACACCTTTATCCGCGAGATATACGCTCTCAGTAAGCAACAAATGCAAGGGTTTGTTCTTGATTCTTCGCTAATAGAAGATGGAATTAAAGACTGGTTGGGAGGAAAGGTATTTGCCGATACTAAAATTCCTTTTTATGCTGTTTGCGCAGATTTGAACAGTGGCGAGGAGATTGTTTTACACAGTGGACGGCTGGATAGGGCGGTTCTTGCCAGTTCTTCAATTCCAGCTATATTTCCTCCGGTGAGAATCAAGGACCGACTTTTAACCGATGGTGGGGCAATTACATCTGTTCCTGTAAGAGTAGTTAAGAAAATGGGAGCGGATTTGATAATTGCGGTTAATTTACAACCAGAACTTGCTCGGCGGGATTTTTCCAAGGGGATGAATGCATTTTATCAGGTTTGCGATATGAGAGCGAGAGCCTTGAACGCCTTACAGCTGGAATTTGCCGATGTTGTTCTTGAACCGGCAATCAAAAATATAAAATGGGCACACTTTTCCAGAGCCGAAACTTGTATAAAAGCCGGGGAAGAGGAGGCGAGGAAGAAAATCGCCGAAATCAAAGCCCTGATAAAAAGGAAGAAAAGAAGAAAGTTTTTTCGCCTTTTCCGAAGAACTTAATGCTCCCCCTCCTATCTTAAATTATATAAACAGAATAGGTTAAATTCAATAAAAGAGAATTTAATAAGAGCACTTGAGAATTGTCGGCTCTGCCCACACAACTGTGGAGTGAACCGACCTAATGACGAATGTGATTTCTGTAGCCGAAAAATTGTTTAAGGGTGCCCCTCCACCCAAACAACTGCTAAAGATAAAAGGAAGCCACAATTCTGCTTTTCTTGATTCCGGGGAGGTCTTTCTCTCGGGGATAAGAGAGTTTCTCAAGTCAGCCGACACGGGAGTGCAGTGATGGAAAAGAAGGAATGCAAATGGTACCCTGTTTGTCCAATGAGGAAGTTTTACGAGCAAGGGAAGTTAGATAGAAAATGGATTGAGAACTACTGCATGTTAAGCAATCCGGATTGTCTCAGGCGAAAGATGGAAGAGAGAGGCGAATACCATCCTGATAATATGCTCCCTGATGGGAGTATTGATGAAAGTTTATCCGCTTCATAGGTTCTCCCGAGGCTTCTGGAAGTTTATTTTTTTATCAGGCAAAAGGATTTTAGTCTATCTTTTTTTTGCTCGACGAAACAATTGAGCTGTTGAGTAGAGATCCAGAAGCAAATACACAAGCAATTCAAAGAACACCAAGAAATCATTGCCCTGAAGATGCTATAAAGAAATTATTGCCATGGCTATTAGTTCACATAGGAAAACAAAATTTAATAATACGGGAGTGAAAGTAGGTGCACATGTTAGGATATTTGATTTTACTATTTATCTTAATTCCGGTTATAGAACTAACTCTCGTGGTGAAAATTAGCCAGGATATAGGAATAAGCTGGATGGTTGTTGCTGTTATTCTACCGGCATAGCCGGGGCGTATCTGGCGAAAATGCAGGGGTTTATTACTCTGCGGAGGATACAGGAAGATGTAAGTCAAGGCAGGATGCCGGCGGATAAATTGCTTGACGGCGTTTTAATTTTTTGCAGCGGCATATTGCTTTTGACGCCCGGCTTTATAACAGACATAATAGGTCTTATAGGATCAGTTCCCTTGACGCGGGGTTCGCTTAAACACTGGATTAGGCAAAAGATAGAGGATATGATTAACCGTGGAGAGGTTATTAGAATTTGATCATTTAAAAAGCATTATGAATTTTAGCTAATTAGGTTATATTGCCGAAATGAGAAAACTCTTTGATGTATTATGAACTTCGGTGTAAGTGAGGTTAAACAAGAAGCATTGCAGAAAAGGATGCGCAGGTTAGGGGTTTACGAAAAGGACCTTGTGGAGAAATTCATCCGTTCAGGTGGAAAAGGGGGCCAATATGTAAATAAAGTATCCACCTGCGTTTATTTAAAGCATATACCGACTGGCATAGAGGTAAAATGCCAACAAGAGCGTTCACAGGCCTTGAATAGATTTTTGGCAAGGAGAATTCTGGTAAATAAAATTGAGAGAATTAAATTAGGAGTATTATCAGAAGAGAAGAAGCGGATAGAAAAAATAAGAAGGCAGAAGCGCAAACGTTCAAAGCGGGCCAAAGAGAAGATGTTGGAAGCCAAAAGGGAAAGGTCAGAGAAGAGAAAGATGCGTTCTTATCGGCCGGAACCAGATGAGATGGAGATAGATGGCTAATGTTATCCCCGTAAAGGTAATTCCTAATGCTAGAAGGAATGAAATCAAAAGGGAAGAAAAGGGATTTAAGGTTTATCTTACTGCACCAGCAATTGAAGGAAAAGCAAACAAACTACTCATCCAGATTTTAGCTAGACATTTTAACTGCAGGAAATCTGAGTTGAGAATTATAAAGGGAGAAAAAACGAGAAATAAACTCATTCAGAAATTAGTGTGAAAAATGAACTCTGAGAAAAGTAAACCCCGTTAGAGAATTTCGTCCTCTAACGGTTTGCGCTGATGGTGGCATTAAACCACCGTCAGCTTCAATCGGTAATGGCCACCGATTGAAATCGCTGGCTTTCTCTAACGGGATAAACGACTGTCTACCGGCAGGCAGGTATAGCGAGCAAAGAAGAGGGCGTTATAATGAGGAAATTAGTAATAATCGGTTTAGTTAGCTTGGGAGTTTTTTGGCGGGAAGATCTATTGGCATATCAGAACAAATAGATATTAATGCGATAAAAGAAGATATAAAATAGAAGCAGAAGGAGGGGTTCTTCATTGCCAAAAGGAAGCTTTTTGGGATGAAGAGGATTTTTATGAAATTTTAAATTCTAAAGAAGAATTTACAACTAAAGAAATTGATTCTTTTAAAAGAAATATCCAGAGGTATAATAGAAACATTATTAATTCTAAGATAGAATTTGATGAACCAAAGAATCAATCCTTCTTTTATGTGATGCAAAGGGAGTAAAGGAAGGTTATTGGTATGATTTTGATTGGTTTTTAAAACCACTTAGGTTCAGATTTTTTAGACGACCATTTTAAAAATAGAGAAAAAGAACTTTATTGGGAAAGCAGGGTCAGAGGCGTAGAAACGATAATAAACATTAAATTTCTATTTCCCATTTCTAATTGTCATGAGCATGTCTGGAAAAGATAGAGCTGTAGAAGTTATGGCCATAAGATGTCCTAAGTGTGGTAGAGAATACGACGTAACCCTGTTTGAATTTGAAAAAGGAGTAATCTGTGAATGCGGAGAAAGAATCGGATTAAAACATAAGGAGTTTACAGATAACTTAGGAAAAGAACTCAAGCACTATGAGCAAGAAGTTGAAGAGGAGAAACTCTCAAAGATAAAGAGGGCTTCAGAAAAGATAGTTTCCCTTATTTTAATTCTGATTATCCCCGCATAGAGAGATAGAGAAAAATAAGTTTAAGGAGTTGATAAAGAAGTTATTTCCCAATAAGGCCTATCTTTACTATCTAATATATGAATCTCGGTTTGAGCGCTTATGGAAGCAGTTTCGAAATTAAAGTAATATCTCTTGGAAGATGGATTAAATAATGAAATCAATCATTATCTATTACTCCCATAGCGGTAATACGGCGAAGGTTGCTGAGATATTGGCTGAGCATATTAGGCAAAATGGCTCTGGTGAGTTAATCAAATTAGAGTCTATTAATGAACCAAAAGCATTTTTTACTCAAGCGGTGCAAGCCTTTAAGAGAGCAAAGACGAAGATTAAACCTATAAAGATAGACCTTTCTGAATACGCTCTTATTTGTTTAGGAACGCCGGTTTGGGCTTTTGCACCCGCTCCGGCAATGAATAAATATTTAGAAGAATGCAAAGGTATGCAGGGCAAGGATATCATTCTATTTGTTACTTATGGGAGTGGACTCGGTGTAAGGCGATGTTTAAATATAATGGAGAAGGAAGTGAGAAACAAAGGTGCAAAGAAAATTTTTAGATTTTCTATTCAGGAGTCAAAGGTTGATAAACAAAGTTTAGCAAGCGAAGTAATCAAAGATGCATTGAAAAATGAGAGTAATCTCTACCAGCATGTCTATGGCTAACTATACTTTTATCCTCAGCCTTGAACTCTCGAGGCTTTGGCTCTCACCTTCAGGTATAATTAGGGGCAACTTCTCTATTGCCCTTAAAAGGAACTGGCGAGCAAAGAAAGGAAATAAATAAAAGCGAAATGGACTTCGTCCATTTCTATCCTTCGTTTCGCTTACCCTTACGGGCGCAGGCAGGCTCTCGATTCGCGAGAAAGGAAAAGACAAAAAGCGGAAATCTGCTTTGCAGATTTCCTATCCTCAGCCCGCCTACGAGCGTAGGCGGGCTTCGGCTCTCGCCTTCGGCGAGTAAGGAAAAAAGGTACAAAATGAAGGTATTGATTGCTTATTATTCAAAGACAGGGAATACCAAACAGATGGCTGAGACAATCGCTGAGTCCATTAAAAAAGAAAATCTGGAGGTTATTCTTAAAAGGGTTGAGGAAAGTTGGATGGAAAAATAGGAGGAGCATTCACTTCTTCTAATAATATCGGCGGAGGAAATGAAACCGCTATCTTGAGCATTTTAGAGGCAATGCTTATTCACGGAATGGTTGTTCAGGGCGACTCCGAGGGCGACCACTATGGCCCGGTAGCCATTGGCGCTTTGGACAAAAGGGTAGAAGCTAACTGCCAAAGATTTGCCAAGAGATTTGCAGATTTACTAAAGAAAATCTCAGGATAAGATGCAGAAAAAGATTCTATCTTTGTTGATTGTCAGTGTCTTAACTATCACAGCCAATGTTACAGAAGAAACGAAGAGGATGGTGATAAAACTTCCCTTGGTTAAAACGAGAGGGAAAATGAGCGTTCCATAATGAATATCTCTATTTGAATTAATCAAAGATGAAAATTGAGACCTACTCATTCGGTTTGATGACCATTGATAGCAAGGTATATAATAGAGATTTGATTATTTTTCCTGAAAGAGTCAGGACCAACTGGTGGCGGAGGGAAGGGCAGTGTTTAGCAATAGAGGATTTAAAAGAAGTGATAGATTATAAACCAGAGGTGTTGATAGTTGGCACGGGGGCGTACGGCGCTGTAGATATACCTAAGTGCACCAAGAAAGTGCTTAAAGATAAGCAGATAGAGCTCATTGAGAAGAATATCAGCCAAGCTTATCAGATTTTTAACGAGTATATTGAGAAGGGTAAAAAAGCAGTAGGCGCTTTTCATCTTACCTGTTAAAATAAACTAAAGCTGGAAAAGGAGGTGAAGAATGAGGTTGTATTTAGTTCAACATGGAGAGGCTTTATCTAAGGAAACTGCTCCAGAGCGACCCTTATCTGAAAAAGGAAAAACAGATGTTTTTAAAATAGCGAATTTTCTAAAAGGAAAGGTAAAAATAGATTGCATCTGGCATAGCAAGAAGTTGAGAGCAATTCAAACTGCTCAGATTTTTAAGGAGGTAGGTATAGGTGAAGATCTGGTTGAAAGAGAGGATATTAATCCCCTTGACCCGGTGGAGAAACTTCCCTCGGAGATTATTAAATCTAATTTAGATTTAATGCTCGTCGGGCACTTGCCTTTTTTGGCAAGTTTAGCCTCTCTGCTCTTATCAGGAAATAAGGACCTAAATTTGATTAAATTTTATCCCGGGGGAGTTGTCTCTCTGGAGAAGGAAGAAAACTGGTATCTTTTGTGGATAGTAATTCCGCATTTGATAGGGGAATAGGAAAAAGCAAGAAAAAACGCGAGCCAATTAGACGGGATATTTTTGAGCTCCCGATTGAATTGGATTACCAAGAAATTTAAGGAGGGTTTGAATTTGTTATGAATAATAATGCCATGCTTCTTATTTCCTGCCCGGATACAAAAGGAATCACCGCCAGTGTTGCTAATTTTATATATCAAAATAACGGCAATATAGAACACGCCGACCAGCATATAGATTCTCAGACCAATACCTTCTTTATGAGAATTGAATGGTCACTGAAGGATTTTAAAATCGAGAAGGGTAAGATTGCTGAAAGTTTTAGACCCTTGGCAGATAGGTTCAAAATGCGCTGGGCACTTCACTTCGCTGATAAAGTCATGCGTATGGCTATTTTTGTCTCTAAATATGAACACTGTCTCCACGACCTGCTCTTGCGCTTTAAAGGGAGTGAGCTAAATTGTGAACTGCCTTTAATTATAAGTAATCACTCCCTTGCCAAGGAAACCGCCGATAGTTTCGGTATCAGATTTGTAGAGTTCCCTATTACTAAGGAAAATAAGTTGCAACAAGAGAAGAGGGAAATAGCGCTATTAAAACAGGAAGAGATTGACCTTATTGTTCTGGCGAGATACACTCAGATTCTTAGCAAACAATTTGTAGAAGAATTTCCGGAGCAAATTATAAACATCCACCATTCTTTCCTTCCTGCATTTGCAGGTAGCCAACCTTACAAACAAGCCTACGAAAAAGGAGTTAAGATTATCGGTGCTACCAGCCATTACCTTATAAAAAAGTTGGATGCCGGCCCAATTATTGAGCAAGATACTATCAGGATAAGCCATCGGGATTCTCTCGATGACTTAATAAGAAAAGGTCAAGATTTAGAGAAGATAGTTTTGGGTCGCGCCGTGAGGTGGCATTTAGAGAGAAAAATTCTTGTCTATAATAATAAAACCGTTATTTTTGATTAGATTTACACCGTGAGAGTTCGTAATTTAAACTCCTACTTCGCAATTACCTCACCTGGGCGGTGGAAGTAAGGTAGGGGGGAGGGTAAAAATGGTAAGTTTGATCGTGAGATTGTTGCTTCTTTATTTATTATTTCGTTTTCTGTTTAAGCTTATTTTAGGGAAAGAAACTTTTAGCCATAAAGGTTATCACAAGAGAAACAAGAATGATAAATCTAATTACAAAGATGCTGTGGATGTGGAATTTGAGGAGATAGAATAATTTTTAGATTAATTTAGTCAACCCTGTTAAATAATTCGCCTATGGCGAATTGCCCCAGGTTATTTAACAGGGTTGACAAGTAGAAAAAAATAGTATATGCTATACTCGTTTTATTAGGGAAACGAGAGCGAAATTTGCAGAGTAGATTTATCCTGCTCCATTCCCCCCGAAACTTCGGGACCATCCTCAGCCTACCTGCGCTAAAGCTACAGGTATTATTAGGGACAACTTCTCTATTGTCCTTAAAAGGAAATTGGCTGGCTTCGGCTCTCGCTTCGCGAGTAAGGAAAGAAAAAGACAAAAGCGGAAATCTGCTTTGCAGATTTCCTATCCTCAGTTCCCCTACGGGGAACTTCGGCTCTCGCTTCGCGAGTAAGGAAAGGAGGTGAAATAAGTAATGGCAAGAGGAAAGGTGAAATGGTTCAGCAACCAGAAAGGTTATGGATTTATTACCCCTGAGGGAGGCAATGACATATTTGTACATTATAGTGCAATTCAGGGTGAAGGTTTTAAGTCTTTGGAGGAAGGCCAGGAGGTTGAGTTTGATATCGAGCAAAGCTCTAAAGGTGAACAAGCCACAAATGTAGTGAAGTTATAACCTAAAAAGACAAAGAGGCCGGTTTACCCCGTTAGGGATCCCTTCCAAAATGAAATTATTTGGCAACGTTTCTAACGGGGTTTAGCCGGCCATATTTTTTAGTGAATTATGAAAAAACCTTTGCTGTTTTTGCGAAGGTTTTTTATTGCACCGGATTTTCAATCCGATGCTGATTACAGCGATAAAAATACGATAGAGAATTGTGCAATCTGCATTTAATCTGTGAGGCATAATTTATGACAAAAGTAAGAGATGAAATAGGTTCCTATAATCGGCTAATTAAAGAATAGGAGAGATAAGCACCCTTACATTTCAAAGTAAATGGGAGGTAAATAAAAATCAGGGAATTGTATATCAATGTCAAAAGATCCATCTTAAGCGAAAAACAAAGGAAATTCACGCCTTGATTTTCAAAGGGTATTGGAAAATAAAAGAAAAGGTGCACTTCTCATAGATAATAGTTTGAATAAAGATATTGGTATAAATTTAAAGTTATCGCGCAGGATGTTAAAGGGAGATGGCGGGAGATTCTCTTCTCTTTTTAGATCCAGGCGGGAATCTGCTGTTTTTATAGGGGGGAAAGAGATGGTGAAAATCCAGACAATTTATCAGCGGCTCTACAAGGCATTTGGTCCACAAAATTGGTGGCCTGGAGAAGATTCCCTTGAGATAATTGCCGGAGCAATCTTGACCCAGAATACGGCCTGGACAAATGTGGAGAAAGCGATCAGAAATCTCAAAGAACAAGGGTTGCTTTCGGCGCGAGGGTTAAGGGATGTGCCGCTCGAAGATTTAGCCAAGGCAATTCGTTCTGCGGGTTATTTTAATGAAAAAGCAAAAAAGCTGAAGGCGTTTATAGATTTTCTGTTTATTAATTACGGCGGTAGTGTCAAAAGGATGTTTAAAAAAGAGACGCATCTTCTCCGTCAGGAGTTATTGGAGATTAAAGGTATTGGTCGGGAGACCGCCGATTCTATTTTGCTTTATGCGGGAAATAGAGCAGTGTTTGTGGTGGATGCTTATACCCGCCGGATATTATCGCGTCTCCAATTGATTTCCGAGAAGGCAGATTATCAGGAGATTCAACAGCTTTTTATGCAGAACCTACCTTTAGATGCTCAATTGTTCAACGAGTTCCACGCCCTTTTTGTGCGTCTAGGAAAGGATATCTGCAAAAAGACAAAACCTGATTGTGGGCGTTGTCCGTTAGTAAGGAAAGGAAAAAAACAAAAGCGGAAATCTGCTTTGCAGATTTCCTATCCTCAGTTCCCCTACGGGGAACTTCGGCTCTCGCTTCGCGAGTAAGGAAAGGAGGTGTAAATGACAGAAAGAGGACCTGAACCGAAGTCAGGTATAAAGATAAGTCAATTAGTTATAACTACGGAAGATAAGGCTGGGATGCTTTCCGAGGTAAGTCAAGCCATAAGCGAGGCAGATGTAAATATTGAAGCAATCAATGCCCATGGTTTAGAGGGAAAAGCGAAGTTTTACATCATTACTTCGGAAAATCAGAAAGTTATCCCCGCTCTTAAAACAAAGGGGTGGCAGGTTGAAGAGGAAGAAGTTGTAAGGATTGATTTAGAAAATAAGATAGGTGCACTGAGCCAGATTGGGGCGAAATTAAAGTCAGCAGGTGTTAATCTACTGTATTGCTATGGCACTGTTTCTGAGGGCACTTCTCCCTGTCGTTTTATTTTGAAGGTTGAAGATAATGATAAGGCGATTGAAACGTTGGGGTAAATGAAACCATAATTTAGATGAGTGCCTGCTTTTCTCTCCGCCAGATCCTTGGCGATGACGGAATGCGCACAGTGATTTACGAGCACTTCCTGCCGTTAGGTAGGCGTGCCGTAAGTTGCGTGCTTATTAAAAATGGAAGAAAAAGAAATCGGTACGATTACTCATTATTTTGGCAAGATTGGTGTAGGGATAATTGCTTTGACCGATGTCCTAAAACTTGGCGATACCATCCATATCAAAGGACATACCAGCGATTTCAGCCAGAGAGTAGACTCTCTCCAGATTGAGCATCAAGAGGTGCAGGAAGGGAAGCCCGGGGACCAGGTGGGAATCAAGGTTAACCAAAGAGTGCATGAGCACGATAAGGTCTATAAAGTAACAGAGTGAAGCTAAGAATTATTTTTTTGGGAACAAACGGTTGGTTCAATACAAGCATAGGGAATACAACCTGCATCCTTATAGAAAGCAAGGATTGCTATATTATTCTTGACGCGGGGGATGGTCTTTATAAAATTGATAGATTTATCAAGACTCAGAAGCCCATCTATCTTTTTCTGAGTCATTTTCATTTAGACCATATTACTGGTCTGCACAGTTTAAATAAATTCAAATTTCCCCAGGGGCTTAGAATCTACGGCTATAAAGGGATAAAGGAAATTTTAAATAAGATTATCTCTTTTCCTTATACAGTGGCTTTGGATGAATTGCCTTATTCGGTAAAACTCTTTGAAGTTAAAGAGGGGCGCTCTACCAGACTGGGAGAGGACAAGGAAGATTTACCCTTTTTTGTTGAAGGGTGGGCGCTTCTTCATTCTGTACCCTGTTTTGGGTATCGCCTGGAGATAGATAATAAAATTATCGCCTATTGCTTGGATACGGGAATCTGCGATAACGCTCTAAGATTAGCCGAGGATGCCGATTTACTGCTCTGCGAATGTTCTTTAAAAGTAGGTGAGACTAAAGAGGATTGGCCGCATCTAAATCCGCAAACAGCTGCCCAGATAGCCCAAAAGGCTTCTGCCAAAGAATTAGCCCTTATTCATTTTAATCCCCATTTTTATCCGACTTTAGCCGATAGAAAAAGAGCCGAAAGAGAGGCGAAAAAAATATTTCCCAATACATTCTCCGGCCAAGATGATATGGAGGTAAGATTATGAGGAGGAAGCAATGAATTGCCTTTTCTGCAGAATAATAGCAAAGCAGATTCCTGCTGATATTCTCTATGAAAACGAGAAGGTTTTGGCTTTTAAGGACATTAATCCCCAAGCGCCGGTGCATATCCTTATCATTCCTAAAAAACACATTTCTCGAATTTCCGATTTAGAAGAATCGCATAAAGATATCATCTCCGAACTCATCTTTACTGCTAAAAAACTCGCCGAAGAAAAAGGAATAGCCGAGAGTGGCTATCGTTTGGTGTTAAACAACAACAAGGATGCAAGCGGTTTTTCATATTCACCTTCATCTATTAGGGGGAAGAAAGCTAAGCTGGCCCCCGGGATGAAGAGTAGAAAAAAAAAACAAATGATGAAGGATGTTACTTTTGCTTTTTTTGATGTGGAGACGACCGGGCTGGAACATTATAATGGAGACAAAATTTGTGAAGTTGCTATTCTAAAAAGCCGTAATGGTAAGGATGTTTCTTCTTTTCATACCCTTATTGACCCCGGACGTCCGATCTCAGAAGGGGCTTATGCCGTAAACAGAATAACCCCCCAGATGCTAAGGGGCAAACCCAGATTCAGCGAGGTTGCCAAGGATATATTAAAGAGGTTAGAAGGAACAGTTATTGTTTGTCATAATGCTTTCTTTGATATGGGTTTTCTGAAGGCTGAACTTAATGTCCTTAATCTACCCCTTCCTTCCTGCCCGATAGTAGATACGCTGTCCCTTGCTCGCCGCTATTTTGACTTCTGGAGTAATAATCTGGGAAGCATTGCTCGCTCTTTAGGTATTGAGATTGACTATGAACAAGAACATCGGGCAATGGGCGATGTGCGAACAACGCAGAGGATTTTTCAGAGGTTTGTTCAGGACCTTGAGAAAAAGGGGATAGATGCCCTGAACGAAATTCTCTCCGATGGAAAAGTTAACCGAGTATTTTAAAAAACGCGATTTTAGCAAATCCCCTGAGCCACAAGCAACCAGAAAATTCAAACGAGGAAAAGAACCAATATTTGTTATCCAAAGACACGAGGCAACTCACTTGCATTATGACTTTCGTTTGGAAAAAGATGGAGTTCTGAAGAGCTGGGCTATTCCTAAGCAGCCGCCCACAGAGTTTAATATTAAACGTCTGGCAATCCAGGTAGAAGACCATCCATTAGATTACGCAGATTTTGCCGGAGAAATTCCTCATGGATTATACGGTGCCGGCAAAGTGAAGATTTGGGATAAAGGGAGTTATGCTTTGCAGGAGTGGGGTCCTCAAAAAATAATCTTTGAATTAAAGGGAGATAGATTGAGAGGCAATTATTGTTTGCTAAAATTAAGGCCCAAATTAAGCGAGGATAAGAATTGGTTGTTCTTTAAGGTATCGGATTTTCAATCGGATAGTTGATGATTCTCCCTATTAGATAACTTCTATTCTAAAATAGATACATTGACACCTTGCTGGGGTAATGTTATTCTCAATAAAGTTGTCTAACGGGGCAAACCAATTTCGAAGGGGTTACCCAGATTTTGCATTGAGTTTGGTATTATAAAAGGGCAGATAATCTGTCCTTTTTTGTTTCTGTTTGACTTTTTTCTCTAATTGAGATAATATAAATGCTACAAGCTTGAAGCTACAAGCCGCAAGCTGCAAGTTAAAAACAAAAAACTTAAAGCCTGAAGCCTGTAGCTTGAAGTTTGTTTGCCCCTATAGCCTAATTGGATAGAGCGCTGGCCTCCGGAGCCAGAAGTACCTGTTCAAATCAGGTTAGGGGCACCACCCAGCACTTTCTGAAAGTGCTGGGTGATCCTGAGCGAAGGACCTAATATGCAAAAAATACTCTTTTTAGACCGCGATGGAGTGATTAATAGATATCCCGGCGAGAGAAAATTTGTTACTCGATGGGAGGAATTTCATTTTCTGCCCAATGCTTTAAAAGCAATCCGCAGATTGACTGAAGAGGGGTACGAAATTAAGGTTATCTCTAATCAATCGGGAATAGCTAAGGGAATTTATAGTCAGGAGTCCCTAAACGAGATTACCCGACGAATGATTGAAGAGGTAAAAAGAGAAGGGGGAAAGATGGAGGTCTATTACTGCCCGCATCGCGAAGAAGATGGTTGCGACTGCCGCAAACCCAAGATTGGTTTGTTTTTGAAAGCCACTCAGGGGAAAGAAGTTGATCCTTCTATTTCTTCTTCTCAAGAGCTCGAGCTTCTTTCTCAAATAGTTCACCAATGTACAAAGTGCCCACTTGCCAGAACTAGAACACATTATGTATTTGGCGAGGGAAATAACGAGGCCTCTCTATTATTTGTCGGAGAGGCGCCCGGGGAGGAGGAAGATAGGCAAGGAAAACCATTCGTGGGTAAAGCCGGACAACTCCTTACCCGAATCATCCAGTCCATAGGTCTAAAGAGAGAAGATGTCTATATTACCAATATTCTAAAGTGCCGACCGCCGGGAAACCGCAATCCTCTACCTCAGGAGATTAAAAATTGCTTTCCTTATTTAAAAGAGCAAATAAGGATAATCCGTCCGCGGATAATTTGCGCATTGGGGAAATTTGCCGCTCAAACCCTGCTTGGTGTGGTTTCTCCCATCTCACAATTAAGAGGAAGATTTTATGATTATGAAGGGATTTGCCCTGTTAATTCCCTCGCCTTAGGCGGCGGAATTTCACCTTCAGCGAAATTATTTAACAGGTAATGTCTAATTGACCTAAACAGATAATAACCAAACACCAAGATACAATAGCCAAACAATAACCAACCACCAAATTCCAATGACCAAACAGAGTTATTGTTTTGGTTTGGTTATTGGAATTTGTCTGTATCTTGCCTGTGCCCGCTAGGGTATATCTTGATTATTGGTGATTTATTATTTAATTAGAGCAATTAGACATTTTAAACTTTTCTTGGTACTCGCTACTTTTAGAAAAGTCGACAGCCTGGTTATGAACTATGCCCAAATTGTTTTAAACCTTCCGGTGGATAAAGTTTTTGATTACGCCGTTCCCGACCATCTAAGAGAAGAAGCTGAAATCGGCAAAAGGGTCTGGGTAGAATTTAGGAACAAAAAGACAGTTGGTTATATAGTTGGATTAGTCAAGGAATCGAAGTTAAAGAAGGTTAAAGAGATTAAAAAGGTAATCGATAGCCAGCCGATTATCACCTCTTCTTTGTTATCTTTGGTTAAATGGCTTTCGGAATACTACTTTTGCTCCTGGGGGGAGGCATTGGCGATAACTCTCCCCCCGGCCTTGCGAAGGGGAGTGCAAAAGACAAGAGCGACCTCGCTTGCACCTCCGCGCTACAGGTGGGTGGAGGAGAAAGAAAATTTAGATTTGAAACCTGAGGCGCCTTTAGGCGCAGATAAGATTATCAGGGCAATGAAGGAGAACCAGCCACGGACTTTTCTGGTGTATGGACAAAGCGAGGAAAGAATAAAGATTTATCTGCACATAATTGAAAGCATTCTCAGCCAAAATAAAGGGGTAATTATATTAGTGCCTGAGATTTCTTTAGCTTCTCAGATAATTGCAAGATTTATTTCTCATTTTGGAGAGATAATTGCTGAGTACCACTCTCAACTTTCTTCTCGCCAGCAATTTCAAGAGTGGCAGAGGATAAAGAAGGGAGATGCCCGGATTGTCATTGGCACGAGGTCAGCGGTCTTTTCGCCTTTGAAAAACTTGGGGCTGATTATTGTCGACGAAGAGCAGGACAATTCTTACAAAGAGGAGAATATCCCTCGCTATAATGCCCGCAATGTGGCAATCAAGAGAGCGAAGATAGAAAAAGCAATAGTAGTCTTAGGCAGCGTTATCCCTTGCCTGGAATCCTATCATAAAACCATTTCGGGGAGATATCAACTTTTAAAGTTAAAGACAAGAGGCAATAACATCTCTCCCAATATAAGGATAATAGATAGAAACAAAGAGAGGCTTTCTCTTTCTCCTTTTTTAAAAGCAAAGATAGATGAATGTCTGGCCAAGAAGAAAAGAGTTATTATCTATGAGAAATTAGGCAGACAGAGGAAAGTGCAGGGCGAGAGTTTTTTCCAGGTGGGCTTAATAGGAGTTCTCTCCGCCGATAGTGTCCTTAATTCTCCTAATTTCCTGGCAAGTGAGCGTACCTTCGAGCTCCTTTTTCAGATAGCCAGGGAAGCCCAGCAGGCAAAAGCAGAACTCATTATTCAAACCTATAACCCTGCTCACTTCAGCATCACTGCGGCTATCAGCGAAGATTACGAGGATTTTTACACACAGGAAATAACCTATCGCCGCCAGTTAAAGTATCCTCCTTTTGTACATTTTATTAATATAATTTTAAAGGACAAAGACGAACAGAGATTAAAGAAAAGAATAACGGAGTTATCAGAGGATTTAAGAAGGGAATTTGGCAAAGAGAGGATTTTAGGACCGGCCAATTTTTTAAATTCCTGGTATATTACCTTGAGGACAGAAAATGTCCTCAAAACAAATCAATCTCTGAGAAAAGTATTAGCCGAGTTTCAGCGAAAGAGAGTAGATAAAAGGATAATAGTAGATGTTGACCCTTTGTTTTTCTTCTGAATAACACTAATGGCACTGATCAAACACTGACTACACTGATATTAAACACTGATGTCACTGATAATCAGTGTAATCAGTGATAAAATGAAGATAATATTTTGGGGAAATGGAGAATTTGCTTTAGTTTCTCTCAAAAAACTTGTTCCCAGATACCAGATTTTAGGAGTGGTGGCTTCACCAGATAAAAGAAAGGGAAGGGGACTGAAAATAGGTATTGACCCGATAAAGGAATTTTCTCAACGGCAAAGGTTCTCCATCTATCAACCCGAGAATCTCTTGTCGGATTTTATAGATACCTTAAAGAAAGATGAACCGGAATTATTTATAGTAGTAAATTACGGCCGAAAGTTAACTAAAGAAATTCTGAGCATCCCCAAAATTTACTCTATAAATCTCCATCCTTCTCTACTGCCCAGATATCGCGGCCCGGCCCCGATTAACTGGGTTTTAATCAACGGAGAAAAAAAAACGGGGATTTCAGTAATTAAGATTAGCGAGAGGATAGACGCCGGGGAGATAATTTATCAGAAAGAGATAGAGATAAAGGAGGAAGAGAACGCTGGCCAGTTAGGTCGGCGTCTAGCAGAAGAAGGAGCGCTGGCTTTGCTTAAAACAATAGAATTAATCAGACATAAAAAGGTAGTGCTCGCTGCCCAGAATGAGAAAGAAGCCACTTATTTTCCCAAATTAAATAAGAGCGATGGGGAAATTGATTGGTCAAAACCGGCCTCTCAGATCTATAATCTAATTCGTGGGTTTACCCCCGAACCAGGAGCGTTTACCTTCTGGAGGGGGGGAAGGATAAAACTCTGGAAGACAAGGGTAGCTCCTAAAAGATCTTCCTCTTCTTTCTTTGGAGAAATATTAAAGATTGATAAAGATAAAGGAATTTTGGTTTCTACCGGAAGGAATGGCCTCTGGATAGAGGAACTGCAAATAGAGGGAAGAAGAAGGATGAGCAGTAAGGAATTTATTATCGGCCATAGGATAAGCAAGAACACAATCTTGGGGAGAACAAAAGTGAGTTAGTATTATATTCAAGTTTACCCAGCACTAATTTTTTAGAGATGCTTAATCCACAGCCCTAAAAAATGGTTTAGGGCACAGCAGAAAATTAGTGCTGGGTCAATTCTGCCATACAATTTAGTCTCCTTATCAGTCGCCTAAATTGTGGCATTATTGATGGTTGTTTAAATCATTAGAGGAAGTAGATGCAATCTGTTATGTTATCCGTGCTTTTAAAGATGAAACTATCTTTCATATTGATGGGAGTATAGACCCTCTGCGCGATATTAAAAAGATTGATAGCGAATTGCTCTTAAAGGACCTTGCTTTTGTGGAACTCCGTCTGGAGAGGTTAGATAAAGAAAAGAAAAAAGAAAAAAGAGGAATTCAGGAGAAGGAAAGAGAACTTCTACTTAATTTTAAAGCCACATTAGAGCAAGAAAGATTCTTATTCACCTTGAATTTGAATGAAAATGAGCAAAAAATCGTTAATAATTATCCCTTGTTGACACTCAAGAGGAAACTCATTGTTCTGAATGTGAATGAAGATAAACTGGACAATCCAAATTTGCTAAGAAAGATAGAAAGCGATGGAAATGTGGGGGCAGTGCAGATTTCGGCAAAGATTGAGCAAGAGCTTTTTCAATTAGAATCAAAAAAGGAGCAGGAAGAGTTTTTAAAAGAATTAGGTATCGGTGAACCAGCTACCCACAAACTCACCCGAGTGGCTTATCAGCTCTTGGGTCTCATATCCTTTTTTACCATCGGAAAGGATGAAGTGCGCGCCTGGAGCGTCCGCCGTGGGACATTAGCCCCCCAAGCTGCCGGCAAGGTGCATTCTGACATAGAACGAGGCTTCATCCGGGCCCAGGTAATCAAATGCGCTGATTTGTTCAGATTGGGCAGTAAACAGGCAGTTGAGAAGGCCGGGCTTGCCTTACTCAAAGGAAAGGATTATCCTGTTGAGGACGGAGATATAATTGACTTTCGGTTTAGTGTCTAATGCAACAAAAGAGGTCTTACCTTAAATGTTGCATTATTGACAGGGTGCATTGACAGTGGGCAGGAAAGGTGTTATACTATTTTTTTAAATGAACTAAACCCTATTAAAAATTTCTTGTAACACAAGGGAGGTTTTGAAAGTTTTGATAAAGGGGTAAGAAATGGACAAAATACTGATATTTGATACAACTCTTAGAGATGGCGAGCAGTCACCAGGAGCAAGTTTGACTCCCGAGCAGAAGTTGAGCATTGCCGAACAGCTTGCTCGTCTTAATGTGGATATAATTGAGGCTGGTTATCCGGCTTCTTCACCGGGCGAGATAGAGGCAATTAGAGAGATCTGCAAAAAGGTAAAGAAGCCAATAATTGCCGGATTAGCGCGCACCCTCAGGAAGGATATTGATTGTTGCCTAAAAGCCTTGGATAAGACAAATAAACCACGCCTTCATATCTTTTGCGCTACCTCTGAGATTCATCTAAAATACAAATTAAAAAAGGCAAAGGAGGAGATTCTAAGGTTGACTGTGGAGAGTATAAGATATGCCAGGCGGTTTATCGACGACATTGAGTTTTCTCCCGAGGACGCTACGCGCACCGATTTTAATTTTTTGGTGGAAGTAGTTCAGGCGGCGATTGCGGCCGGAGCGACTACCATCAATATCCCGGACACGGTGGGCTGTATTTTCCCATCCCAATTTACTAAACTAATCAAAGACCTAAGACAACAAATTTCTTTTAAGGATGTTAACTTGAGTGTGCATTGCCATAACGATTTAGGACTGGCTGTGGCTAACTCCTTAACTGCCGTGGAAGAGGGGGCTAACCAGGTTGAGTGCACGGTCAATGGCATTGGCGAACGTGCTGGCAATGCCTCTCTGGAAGAAGTGGCGATGAATATAAAACTGCATCCGGAGATTTTCCGAAGGGAGATGAATATAAAAACCGAGGAGCTGTTTAAGGTTAGTCGTTTAGTCAGCCATCTTACGGGCATTCCGGTTCAACCCAATAAGGCTATTGTCGGAAGCAATGCCTTTGCCCACGAAGCCGGAATTCATCAGGATGGAATTCTGAAGAAGAGAACAACTTATGAGATAATTAACCCCAAAGATGTAGGGGTAAAAGAAAGTCGATTGGTTTTGGGTAAGCATTCAGGTAGTCACGCATTAGAGGAGCATCTAAAAAGGATGGGTTATCATCTGACAAAAAAGGAATTTGCCAAATTCTTTATTCATTTTAAGCAAATTGCTGATAAAAAGAAAGAGGTTTTCGATGAGGATTTAGAGATAATTTTAGATGAAGTCAAAAAGAGGATTCCCCAAATCTGGCAATTAGAATACATCCATATCAGTAGCGGGAATAAAACTGTGCCTACAGCGACGATAAGACTGAAAAGGGGTGAGGAAATATTAGAAGACTCTGCCTGTGGCGATGGCCCTATTGATGCTTGTTATAAGGCAATTGAAAGAATTACGGGGCTAAAGGGGAAACTACTGGATTATTCTTTGCAGGCAATTACTTCGGGGAAGGATGCCCTCGGAGAGGTTAGCATCAAGGTTCGATTTAAAGATGAGATAATTACCGCCCGCGGAGCAAGCACCGATATTATTGAAGCAAGCGCAAAGGCATATCTGGAGGCGGTGAATAGACAGGCTGCAGGTCGGAAAAACAAAGAATAAAGAACAAGAAAAAGTATCTTCCTTCCTATCGTTACTTAGATATTGCAAATACGGGTGTTAAAGTAAAAGTATTACCTCCACCTGAGGGAAAGAAATATTCTGCTTATGCCATAATCAAGGTATCTAACGCTGAGAAAATCAGTCATGTGCAAATAAGAGAAGGTGTATCAGTTGGATTGATGAAGTGGTTTTGATAAGATAACAGTTTGCAGTGTGAAGCGCGAAGTATGCTCACTTCCAAAACAAAAATCTACGGGCTATTGGGCTATCCGGTGAGACATAGTTTTTCACCTTTAATTCATAATTCTGCTTTTGAAGCAAAAAAAATAGACGCCTGTTATCTATGTTTTGAGACTAAACCCGAGAATATAAAGGAAGCAATAGAAGGAATAAGGGTGCTAAATATTCAAGGGGTAAATCTAACCATTCCTCATAAAGAAACTTGCCTCTCTCATTTAGATGAAATAGAAAAGACTGCCAAACTCATCGGAGCGGTAAATACAATTGTCAGCAGAGAAAATAGGTTGATTGGCTACAATACCGACGCTGAGGGTTTTATCAAAGCATTGAAGGAGGATTTAAGATTTGACCCCGGGAATAAAACTGTTTTTCTTATGGGCACCGGGGGAGCAGGAAAGGCAGTAGGCATCAGTCTGGCAAAATATGGGGCAAGGCAAATTTTTGTTGTTGAGAAAAATAAGAAGAAAGCAAAGGCTTTAGCCGAGAATATTCAAAGGAATTTTCCGAATACAAGAGTAGAATTAACTCATACTCACAATCAAGAGGCAATTAGAAACTCGCACCTCTTGGTTAACGCCACGCCGATAGGAATGAATCTCAACGATAATTTACTCGTTAATCCAGTTTATTTCTCTCCGCAATTGCTTGTCTTTGATCTTATTTATAACCCAGCAGAAACAAAGTTGTTAAGGGCAGCAAGAAAAAAGGGGCTAAAAGCAGTAAGTGGTCTGGGGATGCTCATTCAGCAGGCCGCTCTATCTTTTGAGCTCTGGACAGGGGAAAAGGCTCCTATTGGGCTAATGAAAAGGAGTGTAAAACGGTGAACTCTTTAATTATTGCCTTTGGTAGTTTGGTTCTATTTATTTTTGGTTACCGATTCTATGGCAGAAAAATTGCCCGCTTTTGGGAAATCAATCCTAAAAATATCACTCCTGCTTATAGCCGGCAGGATGGAATAGATTTTGTACCGGCAAAACATTGGTCAATTCTATTTGGCCACCATTTTTCTTCTATTGCCGGGGCGGGTCCAATAATTGGACCAGTAATTGCCTGCGCCTTATTTGGCTGGTTACCTGCTCTAATCTGGATTGTCTTGGGCTCAATATTTTTAGGGGGAGTACACGATTTTTCTACGCTAATGATTTCCTTGCGCCATCAGGGTATCTCTATTGCCGATGTTTCT
Organism: Candidatus Omnitrophica bacterium 4484_213; assembly: GCA_002085025.1. GTDB lineage: Bacteria > Omnitrophota > 4484-213 > 4484-213 > 4484-213 > 4484-213. The sequence goes on along the minus strand of MZGK01000002.1, from coordinate 60,323 downwards.
AAAACTACCCTCGGTTATTTTGTAAAAGTAATTTTCGCCTCTTTTCTTTTATTGAGCTTAATTCTGGTAATCGCCGTATTTGCGGCAGTGGGTGGAAAGACGCTTGCTGTCCAGCCGCAGGTAGTTATTCCTACATTTGGTTTAATCCTAGTTGCTACGTTGCTCGGTTTTATGCTCTATCGCTGGCGGGTTAATCAAACAATCTCTACTTTGACTGGCGTTGGTTTGCTGTTTGGTTTGATTATTTCAGGTTATCATTTTCCGATAAAATTAGGAGCGAATGCAGCAACTATCTGGACAATCGTCCTTTTAATCTATGCCTTCATCGCTTCTGTGCTCCCGGTAAATCTTCTCTTGCAACCGCGTGATTATCTGGCTACTTTTGTGCTTTTCTTTGGTCTATTTTTTGGTTATTTAGGGATTGTTCTGACCCATCCCCAGATGCACGCTCCGGCTTTTGTTTCCTGGAAATCAGGACAGGGAAATCTCTGGCCAATGCTCTTTGTTCTGATTGCCTGCGGAGCACTCTCCGGCTTTCATTCTTTGATTGCCTCGGGAACAACCTCAAAACAATTGGCCAGCGAAGGGGATGCCCAAAAGATTGGCTATGGAGGGATGCTTTTAGAAGGGGTGCTGGCGGTTTTAACCCTTGTTGCTGTCTCTGCCAGTTTATATTGGAAAAGCAAGCAATTTCCCAATTTGGTTTATCCTGAATTGGTCAAGGAGAAAGGTTGGATTGTTACCTTTGGTATGGGATATGGAGAATTGACCAAACCTATATTTGGTGGATTAGGGGCACTCATTGCTATTACTACCTTAAAGACATTTGTAATGACTACTTTGGACTCAGCGACCCGAATTAGCCGTTATATCGGAGAGGAACTTCTCGGAGAAATTAAAATAGGTAAAAACCGCTATTTGATTACTACGGCTATTATATTACTTGCTGGTTATTTAACCCTGGGGAGCTGGCAGGTTCTCTGGCCCGCATTTGGCGCCTCTAATCAACTTGTCGCCGCTTTAACCTTATTGGTGATTAGTGTTTATTTAAAAAGAAAACGGAAAAAGGTAATTTATACCCTTGCTCCGTGTCTCTTTATTTTTGTCACTACCATAGCCGCTTTGTTCTATCAAGGCAAAGGATTCTTTAGCACTGGAAAATATCTCTTATTTGTAATCGATTTAACCTTGATTATCTTTGCCTTGATTATGTTAGGGAAGGGAATAAGGGTATGGAGGGAAAATGGACGCTAAAGAGGAAGTGCTGAATAGAGAAAAAGAGAGTGAAGAAAATAGCAAGAAAAGGGAGTCTGAAAATCAGATACCTCCTCTCAAGATGAGTTTTAGTTTGTTCATTTCCAGTTTAGGAATGCAGGCGCTGATGCATTTGGGAGAGATTGTCAATCCCCTGACTAATAAAAAAGAACAGGATTTAAAACAGGCAAAGCAAACAATTGATATTTTAGAAATTTTAGAGCAAAAAACCAAAGGGAATCTGGATAAAGATGAGGAACAGATGTTAAAGAATTTGCTTTATGAAGTGATGATGAAATATGTAGAGAAGAATAAATGAAACTTGGTTTTGCGAAGCACTTGCTGTTTCGCAAAGCTTTAGTCGAACTTACCCAGCACTAATTTTTGAGATACAAAATTAATCTATAAATTTAACAACCTTACATCTTCAAACAAAGCAATCACTGATTTCTATGAAAATTAGTGCTGGGTTCAATTCGCACAGCAATCCCGAAAGCTTTCGGGATTACGTGCTCATTGAATGCTAACCCGTGAGCAATTAGAGCAAAGAGAAGAGAAAATTCTTGCTCCTTATGCGGCCAAAAGTAAATATACACAAGGAAGGGTTCATAAAGAAGAAGAACACCCCTTTCGTTCGGTTTATCAACGTGATAGAGATAGAATAATCCATTCCAATGCCTTTCGTAAATTAGAATATAAGACCCAGGTATTTGTAAATCACGAGGGCGATTATTACCGCACCCGGCTTACGCATACCTTAGAAGTAGCCCAAATTGCTGTTTCTATTGCCCGTTCTCTAAGATTGAATGAGGATTTAACCGAAGCAATTGCCCTTGCCCACGATATCGGACATACCCCTTTTGGTCATGCCGGCGAAAATGCTCTCCGAGAGTTAATGCAGAATTTTGGCGGTTTTGAGCACAATCAGCAAGGGTTAAGAGTAGTTGACCTATTGGAAGAGAGATACCCCGATTTTAAGGGGTTAAATCTAAGCTATGAGACACGGGAGGGCATTGCCAAGCATAAAACTCTTTTTGACCAGGCAAATAAAGAATTCAAGAATAAACAACCCACCTTAGAGGCGCAAGTAGTAAATCTAGCCGATGAGATTGCCTATGACAGCCACGATTTAGACGATGGGCTTACCGCTAACTTAATTGACGAAGAGCAGCTCTTAAAGGTAAAAATCTGGCGAGACATCTATGAGCCATTAGCTAAAAAAATTACTAACAAAGAAATACTGAAATATCAGACCATAAAGTCCCTAATAAATCTTGCTACTACTGATTTAATAAACGAATCGGAAAGAAGATTAAAGGATATTAAAAGTAGAGAAGAGGTTCATAAATCAGAGGGTTTAATTTCCTTTAGCAAAGAGATATTTGAGAAGCGTAAGCAATTGAAAGATTTTTTATTCAAGAATCTTTACTACCACTATCGGGTAATGCGGATGACAAACAAAGCTCAGCGGTTTATTAAGCAGCTTTTCGAGATATATTTAAAGAAACCGACGCAACTGCCTTTCTCCTGCCAGGAGAAAATTAAAAAGGAAGGATTAGAGAGAACAATCTGTGATTATATCGCCGGAATGACCGATAGATTTGCTCTCGAGGAATATAAAAAGTTGTTTGACCCTTATGAAAAAGTATAGCTCAATATAGATCTCATTTTTCAAAAGTCGTGTTGATAATTTAAAAAATGCTTTGTTTCTATAACACCCTTAGCCGCAGGAAAGAGAAGTTCACTGCCTTAAAGAAAGGAATTGTAAAGATATATAGCTGCGGGCCGACGGTCTATGACTTCGCCCATATCGGTAATTTTCGAGCTTATGTATTTGAAGACCTCTTGCGACGCTATCTAAAATATAAGGGCTACCGTGTCCTTCAGGTGATGAATATTACTGATGTTGACGATAAGACAATTGCCGGAGCAAAAAGAGAGGCAATTAAACTAAGTGATTTTACTAAAAGATATACCGATGCCTTTTTTGAGGATTTGGAAAAACTGAATATTGAGAGAGTAGAGGAGTACCCCCGAGCAACAGAGCATATCTCTGAGATGGTAAAGTTGATAAAGGTTCTCTTAAAAAAAGGTTTTGCTTACGAGAAAGATGGCTCAATTTACTTCCAGATTTCTCAGTTTAAAGAGTATGGGAAACTCTCAGGCAAACCTTTATCTGATACTCAGCGCCCGACTTGGTCACCGAGGCCTGCCGCAGGCGAACAAAGGCGGGAGGACGCCGATGAGTACGATAAAGAAAACCCGGCCGACTTTGTTTTATGGAAAAAGGTGAAGGAGGATGAACCATCCTGGCCAGGGCCGGGGAAGGAAAGAGGCAGACCGGGCTGGCATATTGAATGTTCAGCAATGTCAATGAAGTATTTAGGAGAAAGTTTTGATATTCATACCGGAGGGGAGGACAACATCTTTCCCCATCACGAAAATGAGATTGCCCAGAGCGAAGCGGCTACAGGCAAAAAATTTGTTAATTATTGGCTGCATTGTAAATTTTTGTTGGTGAACAATGAGAAGATGTCCAAATCAAAAGGAAATTTCTTTACCCTGCGCGATTTATTGGAGAGGGGATATGATCCCTTGGTAATAAGATTTTTGCTTTTGTCCACTCATTACCGGCATAGTTTGAATTTTACCCTTGACGGTTTAAGGCAAGCCAAACAAACCCTCAAAAAATTGAGCGATTTTTATTTGAATATCAAGAGCTACTTGCACACCAGGCGTGCAAGTAAACTATCTTTCAAAGATAGGGTAAGAAGGGCGAAGAAGGACTTTGAAAAAGCAATGGACGATGACCTGAATATTTCTTCTGCCCTTGCTGCTTTATTTGACCTAATTAAGGATATCAATAAGGCAATCAGTGAAGAAAGGATTGGAGAAAGCGATTTACGAGAAGCCGCAGGTTTAATTGAGAAGATTAATAGCGTATTAGGAATTCTCAAATTTGATTCCCCGAAAGAGATTGATGAGGAAGAGAGAAGATTAATTGAACAAAGAGAAGAAGCCCGTAGAAAGAGAAATTTTGAATTAGCCGATAGAATAAGAGAAGAATTAAAGAAAAGAGGGATTATTTTAGAGGATACAAAAGATGGAGGGCGTTGGAGAAAATCTCTTGACATTTTAACAAAAATCGGTTAGTATTAAGGAAGTTAATACTAACTTGGTTACATCCCTGCCTGCCGCAGGCAGGGATTTCAGAAGTTTGTAGAGATTAAACCCTCTCTGTTATCGCTGCAATGAGTATTTAATCTACATAATCAATGCCGACCAATAGCGAAGCATATACGATGCGGGGTGGAGCAGCCTGGTAGCTCGTTAGGCCCATAACCTAAAGGTCAGAGGTTCGAATCCTCTCCCCGCTACCAAATCTGCCTTCGGCAGATTTGATCCTGAGGAGTGAGCGTAAGCGAGCGACGAAGGACCTAATGTCCTGCTGAAGGCAGTTTTGCATATCCTCGGCACTAGTAACCAAACCAACACCTCCCTACCAAACGTGACTCACGCAAATTTCGCTCACCTTCATGTTCATAGCCAATATAGTCTTCTCGATGGCGCCTGTAAACTCCCTGACTTAATCAAGAGAAGTATAGAATTAAAATTTCCGGCTATTGCCATTACTGACCACGGAAATATGTTTGGGGCAATTGAGTTTTATCAGGAAGCAATGAAACAAGGGATAAAGCCAATAATTGGCTATGAGGCTTATCTCGCTCCGGAAAGCAGATTCAACCGAGATCCAGAAGTGGAAAAGAGAGGAAGAAAACATCTCACTCTGTTAGTAAAAGACCTAAAAGGATATAAAAATTTGGTTAAACTCGCTACAGCGGCTTATTTAGAAGGCTTCTATTATAAACCAAGAATAGACAAAGAAATTTTATCTCAGTATTCAGAGGGACTTATTGGGCTCAGTGGGTGTCTCCATGGAGAGATTCCCAATTATATTATTAATGACCAGATCGATAAAGCCAAAAAAGCAATTATTGACTTTCAGGATATATTTGGAAAAGATAATTTTTATTTAGAACTTCAGGACCAATTAATCCCTGAACAAAAAAAGGTAAATAGAGAGTTGATTAAGATAGCAAAGGAGATGAATATAGAATTAGTAGCTACAAATGATGTGCATTATTTACATAAATCTGATAGCTACAACCATGAAATCCTTCTCTGTCTTCAGACGCAAACTACCCTAGATGACCCTAAAAGAATGAGATTCTCTACCAATAAATTTTATCTCAAGAGTGAAGAAGAGATGAAAGAGTTATTTTCGGAAATTCCCTCTGCTTTGACCAATACGCTAAAGGTCGTTAATAAATGCAATCTCGAGCTCGATTTTAGTAAGAAGTATATGCCTGTTTTTTCTCCCCCCCAGGGTCTAACAGATAAAGAATATCTTAAAGAACTCTGTCAGCAGAGGTTGAAAGAAAGGTTTAAAGAAGTTCACCCCGAATTCTCCGACACTTCCGTCGGGGGGGCGTCAAAGGCGCAATTTAATGGGATAAACCCTGTTAAATCCGCCAAAGGCGCTGTTCGCCCAAGCGAATTATTTAGCAGGGTAAATGAAGAGGTTATCCAGAGAATGAACCAGGAGTTAAAAATAATTGAAGAATCTGGTTATGCATCTTACTTCCTTATTGTGCAGGATTTTATTAACTTTGCTAAGAAGAATAATATTGCCGTTGGACCCGGTAGAGGTTCTGTGGCCGGCAGTTTAGTCGCTTATATCTTAGGAATAACCGATATCAATCCTCTGAAATATAATCTTTTATTTGAAAGGTTTTTGAACTATGAGCGGATAACGATGCCTGATATTGATATTGATTTCTGTTATCAGCGCAGGGATGAGGTGATTGACTATGTCACTCAAAAATATAGCAAAGAAAACGTTTCTCAAATAATTACTTTCGGCACAATGGCCGCGCATGGAGTAATCAGAGATGTCGGCAGGGTAATGGGAATGCCTTATTCAGAAGTAGATAGGATTGCTAAGCTAGTCCCCTTAACGCTCAATATTACCATTCAAGAAGCACTTTATCAGGAGCCACGCCTAAAGGAGCTTTACGAGCAGGACAAACAGATAAAACGATTGTTGGATATCTCTAAGAGCCTAGAGGGTTTAACCCGGCACGCTTCTACCCATGCAGCCGGAGTTGTAATTTCCAAGCAGCCCCTGAGCGACATTGTACCTTTGTTTAAAAGCCCTGATGGGAAGATTGCTACTCAGTATTCTATGTTTTCTCTGGAAAAGATAGGTCTTTTAAAGATGGACTTTTTAGGATTGCGTACTTTAACGGTAATTAGTAAAACAATAGAAAACATAAGGAGGTTTTCCGGAAAAGAAATCAGTGTTGAGAGTATTCCTCTTGACGATAAAAAGACTTATCATCTGCTTTGCAAGGGGAAATCGACAGGGGTGTTTCAATTAGAAAGTGCAGGAATGCAGGATTTATTGAAGAGGATTGAACCCCAGAATTTTGAGGATATTATAGCTATTCTCGCTTTGCATCGCCCAGGTCCTTTAGGGAGTGGAATGATTAATGATTTCGTTCAGAGAAAACACAATCCTAAATTAATCAAATACGACCATCCTAAGTTGAAACCAATCTTAAAAGAGACCTATGGGATTATCCTCTACCAGGAACAAATAATGCAAATTGCTCATATTCTGGCCGGGTTTAGTTTAACCCAAGCAGATTTACTGCGTCGAGCAATAAGCAAAAAGATTCCCGAGGTCATCGAGCAACAAAAAGAATCTTTTGTTGAAGGATGCCTAAAAAATGGGATACGAAGAAGAGTAGCGGAAAAAGTATTTAATCTTATCGAATATTTTTCCGGCTATGGTTTTAATAAAAGCCATAGCGCCGCCTATGCCCTTATCTCTTACCGGACAGCTTATTTAAAGGCAAATTGTCCTCTGCAGTTTATGGCTGCTTTATTAACCAGTGAAGAGGATAATACGGACAAGATTGCTGATTATGTAGAAGAATGCAGGAAGATGGGTATAAGAATCTTACCTCCCGATGTCCAACAATCTTTTGCTGAATTCACTGTTGAGAAAGATAGCATCAGATTTGGTTTGTTAGCAGTGAAGAATGTAGGAAGGGGAGCAATCGATTCTATTATTAAAGCGAGGACGAGAAAGAATTTTTTTTCTTTAGAAGATTTTTGCCAGCGAGTAGATCTGAGACTCGTAAATAAAAAGGTAATTGAGAGTTTGATAAAATGCGGAGCATTTGATTGTTTCAATTTGCCACGAGCCCAGTTAATAGTGGATTTAGAGGGTAGCCTCCAGAGGGCAAATCGGCTCCAAAGAGATAAAAGTCGGGGGCAACTATCCCTTCTTGATAATCTCTCTTACTTTGAACCTCGAAAAGAAGAGAAAAAGATAACAATAAAAGAATGGCCGCGCAATCAGTTATTGGCCTTTGAAAAAGAGCTTCTGGGCTTTTATTTCAGCGGTCATCCCTTAGCAGAGTATGAGCAGGTACTGAAGAGATATTCCGTTTCCTTTACTGAATTAAATAACTACAGCGAAAACGAAGAGGTGTTAGTCGGGGGAGTTGTTACTAAGATTAAACAAATTGTTACCAAACGCGGGGAGAAGATGGCTTTTTTTAATTTAGAGATTTCTAATGGGGCGATTGAGATTATCCTTTTTCCAAAGGTCTTTAATAAAGTAAGCAATTATGTTAAAATAGATGCTCCAATCTTTGTCGAAGGAAAGATTAGTTTAAGAAATAATGAACGCAAGATAATTGCTGAGAAATTAATTCCAATAGAGCAAATTTCTCAGAAATATACTGCTTCTATTTCTCTGAATTTAGAGGCAGACAGCGATGAAAATCTTCTTCGGCAGATAAAAAGGCTTGTTTCTGCTCACCAAGGAGATGTTCCGCTTTATTTAATTTTCTCCTCTCCGCGAGGAAAGCACACTATTCGTTCTTCCTTAACCGCTAAGTGCACTGAAAGTTTTCTTCTTCAACTCGAGCAGTTAATAGGAAAAGAAAGAGTAACAGTGGAAGTAAACCCCGTTAGAAAGGGTGGGGCTTTCTAGCAAGGTAAAGACAAGAGCAAGCTGATAAGCCCTGTTAGGAGTTTTAACAGGCTAAAAGAAGGAGAAAAGATGGAAGAAAAGTTAGTTGTTGATGAACGAAGCTCTAAGAGGGTAAATGAGCAGTTAAAGGTAGTCGACAATGAGATTTTCGAGGCAATTCAAAATGAGCTCAAAAGACAGCAGGAAAATATTGAACTAATTGCTTCGGAGAATTTTGTGAGCCAGGCAGTATTAGAAGCTCAAGGCTCGGTTTTGACCAATAAATATGCCGAGGGCTATCCGGGAAGGCGCTGGTATGGGGGCTGCCAGTTCGTCGATGTTGCCGAATCCTTAGCCATCGAACGGGCAAAGGAACTCTTTGGAGCCGAATATGTCAATGTTCAGCCCCATTCGGGGGCACAGGCAAATATGGCCGTTTATTTTGCAATGCTGAAGCCGGGAGATAAGGTCCTGGCAATGAATCTGACTCATGGCGGGCATCTAACCCATGGTCATCCTTTAAATTACTCCGGGAAGTATTTTCAGATTATTCCTTATGGTGTTAGCTCGAGAGATGAAAAGATTGACTATGATGAATTAGAGGAGTTGGCTAAAAAAAATAAACCGAAGATGATTCTGGTTGGCGCCTCTGCTTATCCACGAATAATTGATTTTAAGAGAGTACGAGAGATTGCCGATAAAAGTGGGGCATTTGTAATGGCAGATGTGGCCCACATTGCTGGTTTGATAGCGGCAAAACTTCATCCTGACCCTGTTCCTTATGCTGAATTTATTACCACCACCACTCATAAAACGCTAAGAGGCCCGCGGGGAGGGATGATTTTATGCCGAAAGGAATTTGGGAAAAAGATTGATGCTGCGGTTTTTCCGGGAATCCAGGGGGGGCCCCTTATGCATGTTATCGCTGCCAAAGCAGTAGCATTTAGAGAGGCCTTAAGTGAGCAGTTCAAGCAATATCAACGCCAGATTGTTCGAAATGCGGCTGTGCTATCCGAGGAGTTAAAAAGACTAAATTATAGAATTGTTTCCGGCGGGACAGATAATCACTTGCTGCTTGTAGATGTTTTCGCCAGCAGAAAGATAACCGGCAAGGATGCCACTACTGCCCTAGACAAAGCAAGAATTACTGTAAACAAGAATTTAATTCCCTTTGATAGCCAAAGTGCTTTTGTGACCAGTGGGATTCGCCTCGGCACACCGGCGGTGACCACGCGGGGGATGAAAGAAGAGGAGATGAAAAAAATTGCTCATTTGATTGATAGAGTAATTAGTAATATCAATAACGAAGAAGTAATCGCAGAGGTAACTAAAGAAGTAGATAAATTAGTAGCAAAATTCCCCTTGCCCCGTTAGAAAACTCCTGTTATAATGTAAGAGAGGTTTTTAAAAGTTCTGGCTGAAGTTTCTATGTATATTTCTAAGGGAGTTTGTATAAATAGGGGAATGTGGTAGAATAGAAAACACAGGGGTTAGAAAGGGATGGCAAGGGTTAGTAGGGGGTAGCAGGGGAATTCCCCATTCCTTTTCTAACCCTTCCTACCCCTTATCACCCATGTTAACCCTTTTTCTTCTTGCTGGAGACTTTCAGGAAGAGTTATGCGACCAGATTGGGATGAATATTTTTTGGGAATTGTTCGGGAAGTAGCAACAAGGGCAACCTGCGATAGAGGAAAGAGTGGATGTGTAATAGTAAGAGACCGGCGAATTCTTGCTACTGGTTATGTAGGAGCGCCTTCCGGCTTGCCTCATTGCGATGAAGCAGGCCATATGTTAAGAGATGTCATTACACCCGATGGTTCTGTGAGCAAACATTGCATACGAACCATCCATGCTGAACAGAATGCTATTTGTCAGGCGGCTAAATTTGGCATATCTTTAAATGGTTCTACTTTATATTGTTCAATGGAGCCCTGTTTTACCTGCGCAAAGATGATTGTAAACTGTGGAATAAAAAGGGTGGTCTGTAATAAGAGATATCACGCTGGTGCCGATACAAGAGGGCTCTTCAAAAAGGCAGGTGTAGAACTTAAGGTCCTCTCAGAAGAGATAGAAAGGTATGAAAATCAATAATAAAAAAATACTCTTGAGCGGCGTTGCCCCTACCGGAAATCTCACCATAGGTAATTACATCGGGGCATTAAAGAACTGGAGCCAGATGCAGGCCCACTATGATTGTCTGTTTATAGTTGTAGATATGCATTCAATTACAGTGCGCCAAGACCCATCTACTCTGCGAGAGCGCTCTATATCGTTTGCCGCTCAATATCTTGCCTCGGGAATAGACCCAGAACAAAGTATAATATTTATTCAGTCCAATGTCCCGGCGCATGCAGAATTGGCTTGGATTCTGAACTGCTTCACCAACGTCGGTGAATTGAACCGAATGACCCAATTCAAAGATAAAGCAAGGAAATATTCCTCCAATGTTAATGCCGGACTTTATGTATACCCTGTGCTAATGGCTGCTGATATATTGCTATATCAAGCCAATATTGTGCCTATCGGAGATGACCAGAGGCAGCATCTTGAATTAACCAGAAACATTGCCAGTAGATTTAATAATTTATACGGAAAGGTATTCCAAATTCCCGAGGCTTATATTTCCCGAGCAGGAGCAAGAATAATGAGTTTGCTCAATCCCGAACGTAAAATGGACAAATCCGACCTCAATTCTAACAACTATATTGCTTTATTAGATGAACCATCGGTGGTGCTCAAAAAGATTAGACAAGCCGTTACAGATTCAGGAAGAGAGATAAAGGCAAATAAAACAAAATTAGGTATAAGCAATCTCTTGACTATCTATTCTTGTCTATCGGGGATACCTATAGCCAAATTAGAAGAACAGTTTAAAGACGAAAACTATGCTGGATTTAAAAAAGAACTTGCCGAGTTAATTATTGAGACGTTGCGTCCGATACAAAATAGGTATAAAAAACTTATTGGTGATAAAGAATATATACTTACCATCTTAAAGCAAGGAGCAGAGAAAGCGAGCGAACGGGCTGAGAGAACATTAAAAGAGGTGCGGGAGAGGATAGGATTTGTTCCTTTAATAACCAAGATACAATAACCAAATAATAACCAATCACCAAATTCCAATAACCAAACAGAGGTTATTGTTTTGGTTTGGTTATTGATTACTGAATATTGGAATTTATTTGTATCTTGTATCTTGGTTATTGGAGCTTGCATTAGCGAGACAACATGACTCTAAATTTAGAATTAGAAAATTTCTTCGGAGAACCCCGAGTTCTTCTCCAGCAAGTTAAAGAAGAAAAATTGGATATCTGCAATTTCTCCTTGATTGAAATAGTCAATCAGTATCTTGATTGGCTATTAGATTTTCAGAGAAGTATAGATATTGCCGCGGATTTTTTATTAATTTTTTCCAGTTTGATTTTTTTGAAGTCGGTTTCACTTTTGCCAAAAAGAGAAGTTGCTCCCGAGCAGGAAAAGGAGAATCTGAAGAATCTTTTGGAGCAAAAACTCTGGGCCTATGAGCAGATTAAAAATATAGCAAAGGAGTTAAGGAGTAAGGAGAAGGAACGGAGTTTGTTTTTTGGCCGCCCAAGAATGAAAATAGAGGAAGATACCAAGGAGGATAATACCAAGCAAGAGAGGGTAAATATTCAGGATTTAATCACTGCTTTTGCTCAAATTTCCTCGTTTATCCCAGATAAAGAAATTAAACTGGTTAAAGAAAAATGGACTATCCGCGATAAGATTTCGCAAATTTTAAATAGGTTAAAAAACGAATCTTTCATTTCTCTAAGAAAGTTATTCCGATCAGCAGAGACTAAAATAGAGATGATTGCTATTTTCTTGGCTACTCTGGAATTAATAAAGACTGAGCAGATAACTGTCCGCCAAGATGAATTGTTTGGAGAAATTTGGATTTATCCCGCCCATTCTTACCCTAAAGAATTTCCTGAAAGCAGAAAGGGTGGAGCTCACTCTATATATGGAGAAACCGATAAGTAGGGAGGAAGCGAAGAGAATAATTGAAGCTGCCTTATTTGCTAGCCCTAAACCCTTGTTAATTGAAGGGCTAAATAAGGTTTTAAGGCTCGGAAATAAGGCAATAAGAGAGATTATTGAGGAATTGAAAAATGAATATGCGAAGGAGAAACGGAGTTTCCAGATTGTAGAGATTGCCCAAGGGTTTCAAATTTGCACCTTACCTCTTTATGCTCCCTGGTTAAAAAGGATAGCTAGAAGAGAGCGAGAAGAGAGACTCTCTGCCGCTGCTTTAGAAACCTTATCTATTATTGCCTATCGTCAGCCGGTAACCCGTGCCGATATCGAAGTTATAAGAGGAGTAGAGGTAGGAGGAATCTTGAGATTGCTCACCGAAAAAAAATTGATTAGGATTGCTGGCAGAAAAGAAACGCTGGGTAGGCCCTTAATCTACCGCACAACTTCCCATTTTTTGCAGTATTTTGGTTTAAGGTCGCTTAGCGACCTTCCGAAACTGAAGAAAAATGAAAGAGAAAAAATTAGAGATACTTCGCCGAGAGATTGATCACTTAGATAAAAAGATAATTCAACTTCTTAATCAGCGCACAGAGGTTGCTCTCAGGGTTGGCGAGATAAAAGATAAGAAGGGTATCTCTGTTTATGCACCCCAGAGAGAAGAAGATATCTATCGCCGGATTATTAAACTGAATAAGGGACCCCTGCGCGAGAAAACTGTAAAAGCAGTCTACCGTGAGATTATGTCTGGCACCCTCTCTCTCCAGAAGGAAATGCGTATTGCTTACTTAGGACCAGCGGCTACCTTCACCCATTTAGCGGCTTTAAAAAAGTTCGGTAGCTCGGTAGAATATCTTAACTCCTCAAATATTGACGGTATATTCAAACTCGTGGAGAAAGGAGAGGCGGATTATGGAGTAGTTCCTATTGAAAACTCTATTGAGGGAGCGGTGAACTACACCCTGGATATGTTTATAGATTTTGATATAAAAATATGCTCAGAGATATTTCTGAAGATTTCACACAGTTTTCTTTCTAATTTTCCCCTCACCGAGATTAAAAGGGTTTATTCCAATCCTCAGGTGTTTGGGCAATGTCGCGGTTGGCTAAACAGAAATTTACCCAATGCTGAACTGATTGAGGTTTCCAGCACAACGAAAGCAGCAGAGATTGCCACCGGGGAGGAATATTCGGGGGCAATTGCTAATGAGTTAGCTGCTCAGATTTACAATCTAAAGATAGTCAAAAGGGACATTCAGGATAGCCTACATAACATCACTCGCTTTTTGATAATTGGTAAAAACGAGGTCTCTAAAACTGGTAAGGATAAGACCTCAATCGTCTTTTCACTAAAAGATAAAGTAGGAGCACTCTATGAAACGCTTCTGCCATTTAAAAAACAAGGAATTAACCTTACCAAAATAGAATCCCGCCCTTCCAAAAAAAGAGCCTGGGAGTATTACTTCTTCGTAGATTTAGAGGGGCACTCTGAGGATAAAAAGGTGAAAAAAGTCCTCACAGAGCTGAATAAGAAGTGCATTTATCTAAAGATATTAGGGGCGTATCCGAAGAGTGGGTTATAGATTATAGGCTGGAGACAACAAGCTCCAGACTTCAAGCTAAAAGACAGAGCAGAAAAAAAGAATATGGAAATAGCACTTTCTGAAATGTCCACCCAACTCCAAAATTTAGCCAAAGAATCCATTCTTGGCTTACAACCATATCAGCCAGGGCTGAATGCAAAGGATGTCGGCATTGATAAAGAGCTTATTAAACTCGCTTCCAATGAGAATCCAATTGGGGTTTCGCAGAAGGCGATAGAAGCGATAAAATCTTCGCTGAAGAATATCTATCGTTATCCCCCGGATAGACCCTTTTCTCTGCGAGAAAAGATTGCTAAGAGATGCGGCCTTAATCCCCAAAATATAATCTTAGGCAATGGTTCGGATGAGATTATTGAGCTGATTATTAAAGCATTTTTAAATCCCGGAGAAGAAGTAATCTTGAGTGAACCCGATTTTTTAATTTATAAATTGGCGGCTAAGGCGGCTGGCGCCAAGATTGTTTGTGTATCTGTCAAGGATTTTAGGACCGATTTAAAAAGAATAAAATTAGCAATCAACAACAAAACAAAATTGATTTTTATCTCCAACCCCAACAATCCCTTAGGAAGTTATTTAAAACAAGGTGAAATAGAAGATTTTTTAAAGGATATTCCCGAAAATGTGGTTATTATTTTAGACCAGACCTATATAGAGTTTGTTCAGGCCGATGATTATCCCCGGATGCTTGAGTTTTTAGATAAACAAAATCTCATCCTCTTGAGGACATTTTCTAAATTTTATGGCTTGGCCGGCCTGAGGATTGGCTACGGAATCAGCAATCCTCAATTTATTGATTATTTGAACCGTGTTCGCCTTCCCTTTAATGTCAATTATCTAGCCCAACAAGCCGCAGCAGCAGTTTTAGATGATGAAACATTCTTAAACCAAACAAAAGAGGTGGTAAGCGAAGGGAAAGAATATATTTGCAACTCCTTAGATAAACTGAATTTTTTTTACATAAATAGCGCTACCAATTTTGTTACCATAGATGTTCGACAAGACGGTAGAGAGTTTTGCCGAAGGATGCTTGCTTATGGAATAATCGTGCGCAATTTAAAACCTTATAAACTGAATAACTTTGTGCGCTTAACTATTGGAAAAAAAGAAGAGAACGAGAAATTTATTAAGGCACTTTTAGAGATAAAGGATAGATAGTTTTAAAAACTTGAGATTGTCAATCGCCGTAATCGTTATTTATCGCTGTAATCATTTTTAAAAAGGGGAACTTATGATCATTGTCTTGAAACCAACTGCTACGGAAAAGGAAATTCAGCATATTACAGAGAAGGTTCAATCTTGGGGGCTAAAGACCATTGTTTCCAAGGGGATTGAGCGGACAATTATCGGCGTTATCGGGGAAGAAGATAAATTAAGGGTTCAACCACTGGAGGCATTTCCCGGCGTAGAGAAGGTAATGCCTATCCTTAAGCCCTATAAATTGGTTTCTCGAGAGTTTCATCCTGAAAACAGTATAATTAGTGTTTCTAATGGAGGCCTAAGAGAACAGATTGGAGGCAAGAGAATCGTGGTAATGGCTGGGCCGTGTGCGATTGAAAGTTATGATAATTTATTGCAGACGGCAAGGGCAGTGAAGAAAGCCGGAGTGACTATTCTAAGAGGAGGAGCATTTAAGCCGCGCACCTCTCCCTATAGTTTTCAAGGATTAGGAGAAGAAGGGCTAAAGTACTTAAAGCAGGTAGGAAAAGATGTAGGATTGCTTACAGTCACTGAAGTTATGGACACTCGCGATGTCCAGCTCGTAGAAAAATACGCTGATATTCTCCAAATTGGTGCTCGCAATATGCAGAACTTTAATCTCTTGAAAGAAGTTGGTCTATCTAAAAAGACAGTGGTGTTAAAAAGAGGATTGATGTCCACTATTAACGAATGGTTGATGAGCGCCGAGTATATTCTTTCCCAGGGCAATTCCAATGTCATCCTCTGCGAAAGAGGCATTAGAACCTTTGAAACGGCTACCCGTAATACCCTGGATATTTCTGCTATTCCTATAGTCAAAAGTTTGACCCATTTGCCCATTATTGTTGACCCCAGCCACGCCAGTGGGAGCTGGAAACTAATCTTTCCTCTTTCCAGAGCCGCTGTTGCTTGTGGAAGTGATGGTTTACTTATTGAGGTTCATCCTTGTCCAGAAGAGGCGTTATCTGATGGTGCTCAATCCCTGCTGCCGGCGAAATTTGAAAAGTTGATGGAGGAACTTAAAGAGTTTGCCGAAGTGGCAGGAAGGGAAATATGACAACTGCTAATGAAATCAGAGAGAAATTTTTGAGTTTCTTCAAGGAAAAGGGGCACAAGATTTTTCCTTCATCTTCTCTGCTTCCCCAAGATGACCCTTCCTTATTATTCACCTCAGCAGGGATGAATCAATTCAAGGAGTTCTTTTTGCATCCACCCAAAGATCTAAAAAGAGCGGCTTCCTGTCAGAAGTGCTTGCGGACAGCCGATATAGAAGAAGTAGGGAGGGTTCCAGGCCACCACACATTCTTTGAGATGCTGGGCAATTTTTCTTTTGGGGATTATTATAAGGAAGAGGCGATTAAGTGGGCATGGGAATTCTTGACCTCAAAGTTAAGCCTCCCGGCTGAGAAGTTATGGGTTTCAGTCTTTGAAGACGATGAAGAGAGCGCGCAAATATGGAAAAAGAAAATCGGGCTTCCTGAAGAAAGGATTAAAAAATTTGGTTCGAGAGAGAATTTCTGGCCAAGCAATGCCCTGGAGGAGGGTCCGGATGGGCCTTGTGGTCCTTGTTCGGAAATTTTCTATGATTGGGAAGCTACTGGCCAGCAAGGCAGGGAAGAATTCTGCCCCGATAACTCTATAGAGGTGTGGAACCTTGTGTTTACCCAGTTTAATCGCGATAAGGGCAAAATAGAAGAATTGAAAAATAAGAATGTTGATACCGGGATGGGCCTGGAACGACTCACTGCAGTGCTCCAAGGTGTGCGAAACGACTTTGAAACCGACCTCTTCAAGCTAATCGTAGAATCTCTCCCGCTACCCGCTACCCGCTACCCGCTACCCGCTCATTATATCATTGCTGATTACATCCGAGCGGTCGTATTTACCATTGCTGATGGTGCTATTCCCGCTAATGAAAGGGAAGGCTATGTAATTAGAAAGTTGATTCGCAAGGCAGCCAGTTTGGGGAGAGATTTAAAGATAGAATCTCCTTTTTTATATAATTTAGTGCCAGTTGTTGTCAAACTCGCCGAGGGCGTTTATCCTGAGGTCAAAGAGGCAGAAAAAAGGATAAAAGAAACAATAAAAGAGGAAGAAGCGAAATTTATCCAAACAATAAATCGAGCGATATCAATTTTAGATAACAAAAAGGATATAAACGAAAAAACCGCTTTTGAACTCTATGATACTTATGGTCTTCCCTATGAAGAAATTGAAAATTTGGTCTCCCAGAGAGGAATTGAGTTAAATAGGCAGAAATTCATTCAATATGTGGAAAAACAACGTCGGCGTTCAAGAGAAAAATCAGTTTTTAATAAACAAATTTTTACTAAGCAAGATGAAAAGGAAAGGGCAAAAAAGCAAGGATTACCTTTGCTAGGGGTGTGGGGAGAAGAAGAGATAGATGTTGCTCGCAATCACACAGCCACTCACATTTTGCAAAGTGTGTTAAGAGAAATTCTGGGCAGACATATCAGACAGGCCGGTTCCATTATCTTTCCGGCTTATTTCCATTTTGACTTTACCCACCCCCGGGGTTTAACCAAAGAGGAGTTGACAAAGGTAGAGGAAATGGTTAATAATAGAATTTTAAACAATGACGCCGTGGAAAGGGAATTAATGCCCAAACAAAAAGCAATTGAGGCTGGGGCAATTGGTTTGTTTGAGGAGAAATATGGAGAAGAAGTGCAAGTTGTTTCTATCGGTAATTACAGTAAGGAATTTTGTGGTGGTGTCCATGTCCGAAGGACTTTATCAATTAATAAAAGAAGAAGAAAACAAGATTGAAGAGCTTGCCCAAATCTTTTCTGCTTCGCGTAAAAAAATAATTGAGAAAGCAAAGGATATTATTCAGCAGCTAAAAGAGTCGAAGAAGAGAAATGAGAGATTGAAAAGAGAATTATTTGGTTATTATGCTAAGGACATCTTTGCTTCTCTTAATCAGGAGAAGGAAAGGGATGTAGTTATTCGCCAGTTCTTCGGTTTTGATTTTCCTGAATTAAGAGAGATCTCCGATGTTCTCAGAAAAAAGATAGATTTAGATGTTATTGGCTTGGCCTCGGTGAAGGATAATAAGATTTATTTAATAATGACTACCACGAGAGATTTAAGCGGGAAAATTCACTGTGGACAGGTGATTAATGAAATTGCCGAGCAGCTGGATGGAAGAGGCGGGGGGAAGGTTGACTTTGCCCAAGCCACAGCTAGAAACATAGAAAAGTTGCCTGAGATATTGACTATCAAGTATAAATGGGAACAACTTCTTTATCGTTCCTATAAGGAATTTGCCCCTATAAGGAAGAAGGAAACGGGGCTTTCTAACGGGGTAAATTCGTTGATATCTCTCTACTTTTAAAGAGATGACTTCATTATTGCGGACAGAAAATTTAGTAAAGATTTATAACCAAAAAAAAGTGGTTGACAAAGTAGAAATTGAAGTGCATACGGGAGAGGTCGTTGGTTTATTAGGTCCTAATGGAGCAGGAAAAACAACTACTTTTTATTCTATTGTAGGTATAATAAAGATAGATTTTGGGAGAATATTCTTCAATAATCAAGAGATAAGTAAATTACCGGTGTATAAAAGAGCAAGATTGGGAATTAGCTATCTTTCTCAGGAGACCTCTGTTTTTCAAAACCTTACTGTAGAAGGAAATATTATGGCAATTTTAGAAAATTTTCCTTTATCGCGCGCAGAAAGAAGAAATAGATTAAAACAGCTTCTAAAAGAGTTAAATATAACCTATTTAGCCGGAAATAAAGCCTGGACACTCTCCGGAGGAGAGAAGAGAAGATTAGAAATTACCAGAGCATTAGTTACTAACCCTTCTTTTATTCTCTTAGATGAACCATTCAGTGGAGTAGACCCCATTGCCGTTGCTGACATTCAGGAAATTATCGCTCATTTAAAACAAAAAGGAATTGGTATTCTGCTTACCGACCACAATGTGCGAGAAACGCTGGCTATAACTGATTGCGCTTATATAATGGCAGAAGGGAAAATTTTAATTTCGGGAACCTCTGAGGAATTGGTTAATGACCCCCAGGCAAGAAAGATTTATCTGGGGGAGAAGTTTAGGTTGTAAGGAGGAAGCTGATGAATCTTACAATTACCGGAAGGCATTTTGAACTAAGTGATAATTTAAAAAGAGATATTGAAACTAAGGTAGAGCGATTTAAGAAATATTTTACTCATATTATTAATGTGCATGTTGTTATTTCTCGCCAGAAGGAGAGGTACCTCACGGAAATAATTCTATCAGCTAAGAAGTTAACCTGCACAGCCAAAGAAGAGAATGAGGACCTTCGCTTTTGTTTAAATAAAGCGATTGACAAAGTAGAAGAACAGCTCTCTCATTTAAAGGATAAGATAAAAAATAAATGAAACTCAAATTTGCGTTGCACGAAGTGCTTCGCAAATTTGTTAGTGGAATTTCCCAGCGCTTATTTTATCATCAAGGTAATTTTTAAATAAAACAATTTTTTAAAAGCTATGCTTATGTTTTATTCTCAACTGTTCTTGGTAAAATAAGCGCTGGGCTCAATGTGCACAGCGATTTACGAGCACTTCGTTCCGTAAATCGCGTGCTTATTAAAAATGAAAATTGTAGATTTTTTAAACCAGAAAGCAGTCAGCGTCAATCTCTTGGCTAAAGACAAAAAAGGAGTGATTGAAGAATTGGTAGATTTATTGATAAAAGCGGGGGAGGCTGAACAGAAAGATGTCTTGGTCAAAACCCTTATGGAGAGAGAGGAGTTGGGAAGCACCGGAATTGGCCAGGGGATTGCTATTCCTCACGGTAAGTCAGATACAATAAGGAAATTAACTGGCGCTGTGGGGATTTCTAAGCAAGGGGTAAAATTCGATGCCCTGGATGGAGAATTGGTCTATATCTTCTTTTTATTGGTAGCTCCTCGGAATTCTTCAGGACCGCATTTAAAAGCATTGGCAAGGATATCCCGTCTTCTTAAAGATAAGAATTTTTGTCTCTCTCTGCGGCAGGCAAAGAGCGAGAAAGAATTATTGAAGATAATAATTGCTGAGGATAAACGGCAGGAATAATGAAAAATACCCTTACCCTTCATGGTACTATAGTAGATGTCTATGGTGTGGGAGTATTACTTACCGGCAAAAGCGGAGCAGGGAAAAGCGAATGTGCTTTAGAATTAATAGAGCGAGGACACCGCTTAGTTGCTGATGATATGGTACATATTGAACTTAAAGGAAAGAAAATCTTGCTTGGGAGAAGTGCTGATGAATTAATAAAGCATTATATAGAGATTAGAGGGTTAGGAATTATAAATGTGAAAGATATATTTGGAGTAGGAGCGGTTCGAAATCAAAAAAGGATTGGAATGGTTGTTTGCTTAGAGAAGTGGGATTCAAACCAAGAATACGAACGTTTAGGATTAGAGGAAAAAACTTATGCAATCCTGGATGTTAAATTGCCCTATTTAATAATCCCGGTGCGTCCAGGAAGGAATATAGCCACACTTATTGAGGTCGCTGCTTTAACCCAGAGAGCAAAGAGGATGGGGCTCCATCCGGCTAAACAATTGGACGAAAAACTCCTGGCAAAGATGAATAAAGAAAAAGGGTTGAATGAGGTATTCTAAACAACACTGATTACACTGATAGTTCATCAGTGTAATCAGCAATAATCAGTGTCATCAGTGATATTATGAAACTGATAAAATGGCTATACCCGGGAATGCGCATAAAGAGATGGATATGTTTATGCACCCTCGGGATTATTATGATTACTTCGGGAGCCGTCCGATGGGCTTCTGCCGAATTTCCTATTAAGCAGTCGGGACTTCTGCTGCTCATCGCAGGAATAGGGGCGGTAATTTTAAGCATAGAGAAAATAATAAAGGTATTCATAAATGTTCTTTTGCCAAAACAGGAAGAAAAAATAGTAGATATCATCTACCAAAAAAGGCAGTTAAGATGGGGCCCCAAAATTGTAGCCATTGGCGGAGGGACGGGTCTTTCTACACTTTTGCACGGGGTTAAGAAGTATACAGATAATATTACTGCAATTGTTACTGTAACGGATACCGGCGGCAGCTCGGGGAGACTGACTAAACAATTTAATATGCTCCCTCCGGGGGACATCAGAAACTGCCTGGTCGCTTTAGCAGAAACCGAACCTTTAATGAAGAACCTTTTTAATTATCGCTTTAAGAATGGTGATTTAAGTGGACATAGTTTTGGCAATCTATTTATTGCTGCTCTTACAGATGTCACCGGAGATTTTGAAGAAGCGATAAGAAAATCAAGCGAAGTTTTAGCTATTCAAGGAAAAGTAGTTCCTTCTACCTTAGAAAACGTCTCTTTG
The DNA here is from genome assembly GCA_002085025.1 of Candidatus Omnitrophica bacterium 4484_213. Taxonomy (GTDB): domain Bacteria; phylum Omnitrophota; class 4484-213; order 4484-213; family 4484-213; genus 4484-213. The sequence goes on along the minus strand of MZGK01000002.1, from coordinate 38,883 downwards.
ATTGCCCGGGGGAAAAACGGGAGAGTAATCGAAGGAGAAACAAATATTACAAAAGCCAATCTTTCTATAGAACGGGTTTTTCTGAAGCCTGATAACTGCCAACCTACCTTTGAGGCTATTCAGGCGATAGAGGATGCCGAACTTATCATTTTAGGTCCTGGGAGTTTATATACCAGTGTAATTCCCAATCTTCTAATTAGAAAAATTCAGGAAGCAATAAAGAGAAGTAAAGCAATCAAGGTTTATGTATGCAATGTAATGACCCAATCCGGAGAGACTGATGGGTATACTGCTTTTGAGCATTTAGCGGCTATAATAAAACATACCTATCCTCAAATTGTTAATTATTGTGTTATAAATAGCGCCCCTGTACCTGATGAGTTACTGGCTAAATATAAACAAGAAAATGCCTACCCTGTTGTTTTAGATACAGAAAGAATTCGAAAGAGAGGTTATGCAGTAGTGCAAGGAGATATAATCGACACCTCTAATTATGTGCGTCATAACTCCGAAAAATTGGCAGCTCTTTTAATCAACCTCTTGCAGAGGAATTTGATTTAGAGGATTTCTAAATAAATCAGGAATTTTTGGTTATAAAATTTTATTGATGTCTTCCATAAAAAAGAAAGTAATAATAAAAAACAGATTAGGTCTGCATGCTCGGCCTGCCGCTCTTTTTGTACAATTAGCTAACAAATTTGAAAGCGATATTAGTATCCGAAAAGAGGCTCAGGAGATAAACGGAAAGTCAATTATGGGTGTAATGATGCTGGCTGCGGGAAAAGGGGACGAGGTGGAAATAGAGGCAAAGGGGAAAGATGCCCGCAAGGCAGTAGAAGAATTAGAAAAATTGTTGATGAGTGATTTGGAGGGCTAATGGCTCTAAAAGGAATTGCCGTCTCACCAGGAATAGCAATCGGCAAGGCGTTCTTGCTGAATATGGAGAGTTTTGTTATTCCTAAGATAGCGATAAAAAAAGAGGAGGTTCCTGAGGAAATTGAGCGCTTTAAACAGGTATTGAAGCAAACCCGTGAGGAGATTATCAATATTCAGAAGAAGTTAAATAGAGAACTCGGCTCTAAACATAGCGACATCTTTAATGCCCATTTATTAATTTTAGACGACCCTGTATTAACGGAGCAAATGACTGAGAAGATAAAGAAAAGAAAACTCACCGCGGAATATCTTTTTCAGCAGATTATCCGAAATTATAAAAAGGCGTTTTCTAAGATTGACGATGCCTATTTTAAAGAGAGGATAAGTGATATTCAGGATGTAGGAAAGAGGATAATTAGAAATCTTTTAGGAAGAAAAAAGACGAATCTGGCTAATCTCGAGAGAAATGTCATTGTCATTTCTTATGATTTGTCTCCTTCGGATACTGCCTTAATGCGTAAAGAAAAAATTATGGGTTTTGCTACCGATGTTGGCGGAAAGACGAGCCATACGGCAATTATGGCTCGCGCCCTCGAGATTCCTGCTGTTGTGGGATTAGAAAAAATTAGCACCAAGGCAAAGAATGGTGATCTTTTAATTATCGACGGAGACAAAGGAATTGTAATTATAAATCCTCGGCCTGAGGTAATTGAAAAGTATTATAAAAAGAAAGAAGAGGTTTTAAAGTTTAATCAAGAATTGAAGAAGATACGGGCTTTGCCTGCTCAAACCAAGGACGGCTGCCCGATAGAGATAACTGCAAATATAGAGTTGCCTGAAGAGATTGACTCCGTTTTAAAAGAAGGGGCTGAGGGCATTGGACTGTATCGCACAGAATATTTTTTTCTCAACCGTTCTGTTCTGCCTACCGAAGAAGAACAATATCAAGCGTATAAGTTTGTTGCTCAAAAGATGAACCCGCATCCGGTAGTCATCAGGACATTAGATTTGGGTGGCGATAAATTTTTATCGCATTTAAATATCCCGGCAGAGATGAATCCTTTTATGGGTTGGCGAGCAATAAGATTTTGTTTGGCAAGGCCAGATATCTTTAAGACACAGTTAAAGGCCATTTTGCGGGCAAGTAAATATGGCAAGTTAAAAATTATGTATCCAATGATTTCCAGTGTGGAGGAATTTAGACAGGCAAATAGAGTCTTAGCAGAGGTAAAGAAAGATTTAGAAGAACAAAGTATTCCCTTTGACAAAAAAGTAGAAATAGGAGCAATGATTGAGATTCCATCAGCGGCTCTCACCGCTGATATTCTGGCAAAAGAGGCAGATTTCTTTAGCATCGGAACCAATGACCTCATTCAGTATTCCTTAGCAGTAGATAGAATAAATGAAAAGATTGCCTATTTGTATGAACCCAATCATCCGGCGATATTAAGATTGATCAAAACTGTCATTGAGGCTGCTCACAAAGAAGGTATTTGGGTGGGAATGTGCGGAGAGATGTGTAGCGAGCCAGTTTTCATTCCTTTGCTCTTGGGGTTAGGGTTGACTAAATTTAGCGTCAGCCCTTTAATGCTATTGAGAGTAAAAAAGGTAATTCGTTCAGTATCTTTAAAGGAAGCAAAGGCCGCGGCTAGAGAGATTTTGAATTTAGAGACAATAAAAGATATAAAACGTTTTTCCCGAAGCAGATTTAATATACAGCGATTACAGCGATGTATTTACCCTACTAGACAGTTCTAAAAGAAATTTGAGAGGGTTTATCGCCGTAATTATTCTTTAATCGCCGTAATCGTTATTTTATGGAGAATCTGGATAAATCAAATATGTGGGAGAAATTACTCGCTTTTCCTCAGCAAATTAAAGAGGCGGTGGAGATAGGAAAGAAAGCGCAAACTGCAAAGCGTAAAGCCCGAAGCGCTTATAGAAATATAATATTTAGCGGGATGGGAGGTTCGGCAATCGCCGGCGAGCTACTTAAAGGTTATTTGAATAACGAAATAAAAATCCCTATCTTTGTAAACAGAGATTATTCCCTCCCTAATTTTGTAAGTAGCGAGACGCTCATTTTTGTAAACAGTTACTCAGGAAATACTGAGGAAACGCTCGCTGCCTATGAAGAGGTAAAGAAAAAAAAGGCAGATTTAGTGGTTATTAGTTCAGGAGGTGAACTGATTAAAAAAGCTCAACGCGACAAGGTTTCCTTTATAACTATTCCTTCCGGGATGCCCCCGCGCACTGCTTTGGCTTATTCTTTCTTTATTCCTTTGATTCTTCTTTTTCAATATGGACTCATTTCTGAAAAGAAAGAAGATATCGGCGAGACGATTCTTACTTTAGAAAAGGTCAAGAAGGAGATTATGGAAGAGAAAGAAAATGAGGCAAAAAAAGTTTCGCTTTCTTTTTTAAATAAACTTCCTATTATTTATACCGCTAATTCTTTTGCCGCCGTGGCAATCCGCCTAAAACAGCAGTTGGCTGAGAATAGTAAGACCTTATCATCGGTCAATTTTCTGCCGGAGATGAATCACAATGAGATAGTAGGCTGGGAGTTTCCTTATTTGCTTAGAGACTTCAGGGTGCTTTTTTTGCGCGACAAGAAAGAAAATACCCCTATCAAAAAGAGATTTTGTGTCTCTCAGGAGATTATAAAAGAAAAGGCAGGGATTTTGGAAATCTGGTCAAGAGGAGAGTCTCTCTTGGCGCGCACTTTTTCGTTGGTCTATATAGGTGATTTTATTTCTTATTATCTCGCTTTATTGAATAAGGTTGACCCCACGCCGGTGGAGAAAATAGACTACCTAAAGAAGCAACTAAAGAAAAACACTAATGCCACTGATAATTCATCAGTGTAATCAGTGATAAAGGAGAAAAATGCTAAAACACAAATATTTATTCACCTCGGAATCCGTAACCGAAGGGCATCCGGATAAGATTGCCGACCAAATCTCCGATGCTGTTTTAGACGAGGTTTTAAGGAATGACCCTCAGGGTAAGGTCGCCTGCGAGACCCTGGTCACTACCGGTTTAGCTTTTGTGGCCGGAGAGATTAGTACGAGTTGTTATGTAAATATCCCTAAAGTAGTACGTAATGTAATTAAGGAAGTTGGCTATACCGACGCTGTTTATGGATTTGACTACCTAACCTGTGGAGTAATTACTGCTATTCAGGAGCAGTCGCCAGATATTGCTCTGGGCGTAGATAAGGGAGGAGCCGGCGACCAGGGAATGGTATTCGGTTATGCTACTGATGAGACCCCGGAGTTTATGCCCCTGCCGATAATTTTAGCCCACAAATTAGTCCGTCGGTTAGCCAAGGTTAGAAAAGAAAAGCTCGTGGATTATCTGAGGCCGGATGGAAAATCTCAGGTAACTATAGAATACGATAATGGACGCCCTCAACGAGTAGATACAATAGTAATAAGCGCTCAGCATAAGCCCGGTATGAAGCTCTCTCGGTTAAAAGAGGACATAAAGGAACTGGTAATCAATAAGGTCATTCCAGAGAAATTTTTGGATAAGAATAAGCCGCCTAAAATTCTCATTAATCCCACCGGGAGATTTGAGATTGGTGGACCGCAAGGTGATACAGGGCTTACCGGCAGAAAGATTATTGTGGATACCTATGGAGGAGTAGGGAGCCACGGGGGAGGCTGTTTCAGCGGGAAAGACCCGACAAAGGTTGATCGCTCTGGTTCCTACATCGCGCGTTATATCGCCAAAAACATTGTTGCTGCCGGTTTAACAAAGAAATGTGAAATTCAAATTGCTTATGCTATTGGTGTTCCGGAACCCGTGTCTCTCACTGTAAATACCTATAAAACCGGCAAGCTCCACGAATTAGAGATAAATAAATTAATCCGAAAAAATTTTGATTTGACCCCCCAGGGAATTATCAAAACCCTGAACTTAAGAGAGCCTATTTATAAAAAGACCGCCTGCTATGGGCATTTTGGTAGAAGAGAATTCAGCTGGGAAAAAATAGATAGAGTAGAATCATTAAAAAAAGGAATAAAATGAACTATGATATTAAAGATATAAAGCTATCAGCAAAGGGAAAGATGCGCATTGAATGGGCAAATCAAAATATGCCTGTGCTTAATCTAATTCACGAGAGATTCGCAAAAGGAAGACCTTTAAAGGATATCAGAATTGGTTGCTGTTTGCACATAACTACGGAAACAGCAAACTTAGCGATTACCTTAAAAGCGGGAGGAGCAGATGTCTTTCTCTGTGCTTCCAATCCTCTATCTACTCAGGATGATGTTGCCGCATCCCTGGTAAAGGATTATAAAATCCCTGTTTTTGCGAGTAAAGGGGAAGATAGAGAGACATATTATCGCCATTTGCAAACAGTTTTAAACCAGAATCCTCAAATTACAATGGATGACGGAGCAGATTTGGTATCTACGCTCCACGCTCGGCGCTTCCCACTTCACACTCAAAAAATCCTCGGAGGAACGGAGGAGACTACTACCGGAGTTATTCGTCTCAGGGCAATGGAGAAAAAAGGGGTTTTAAGATATCCCGTAATTGCTGTAAATGATGCTTACACAAAGCATCTTTTTGATAATCGCTATGGCACCGGCCAGAGCAGTATAGATGGTATTTTACGAGCAACAAATGTCTTGCTTGCCGGCAGCAATTTTGTTGTCTGTGGCTACGGCTGGTGTGGACGGGGAGTAGCGATGCGTGCTAAAGGAATGGGGGCAAAAGTAATCGTCTGCGAAGTAGATTCGCTGAAAGCATTAGAGGCAACAATGGATGGCTTTGTGGTTTTGCCCTTAAAAGAAGCAAGTAAAATTGGAGATATTTTTGTTACGGTTAGTGGGGACGTAAATGTACTTGGAGAAAGGCATTTTCAACTAATGAAAGACAATGCAATTATTGCTAATGCCGGGCATTTTAATGTAGAGATTGATATTTCCGCACTTAAGAAAATTTCGGTGAGTAAAAAAAGAATCCGTAATTCCGTAGAGCAGTACAAATTGAAAAATGGTAGAAGGATAAATCTCTTGGGTGAAGGCAGATTAATTAATTTAGCCGCCGCAGAAGGGCACCCGGCAGCGGTAATGGATTTAAGTTTTGCTAATCAGGCATTGAGTGCTGAATATATTGTCCAAAATTATAAAGATTTGGAAAAGAAGGTTTATTCTGTCCCCTTGCAAATTGATAAAAAGATTGCTGAATTAAAATTGAAGGCGATGGGAATAAGAATAGATTCTTTGAGTAAAGAACAAAAGAAATACTTGGATTCGTGGGAGATGGGGACGTAGGGTCGGCATAGGGTTGGTCGCACGAAGCACGCGGTCAAATCCCCCAGCGAGGGATTTGCCGCTTAAGTATCTATCGGCAACTTCTCTATCGCCGATACAAGGAACTGGTGCTCGCCCTCGCTCTTTCGCTCACTGCGTTCGCTCAAACCCTGCCCGCTCGGGCTGCGCAACGGCTTCTTAGCGGCACAACCCTACGCCTTCTTAAAACTTATGGAAAAGCAAAATATCGGAAAAGTCAGACGGATAATTGGAGCGGTGGTAGATGTAGAGTTTGAAAGGGGGAAACTCCCGCCTATCTATAACGCCCTTAAAATAAAAGGTACAGATGTCGTTTTGGAGGTGCACCAGCATCTGGGAGACAATCTGATACGCTGCATTTCTCTTTCTTCTACCGATGGTTTAAAAAGACAGATGGAGGTAGAGGATAGTGGTGGACCAATTACGGTTCCTGTAGGTAAAAGGACATTGGGCAGGATGTTTAATCTTTTAGGAGAAGTAATTGATAAACAGCCATCTTTGCCTAAAGAAAATCTGAGATGGTCTATTTATCGTCAACCGCCGCCACTGGAAGAGCAAAATATTTCTATAGAGATATTAGAAACCGGAATAAAAATTATTGATTTCTTATGTCCTTACCCAAAAGGGGGAAAAATCGGCTTGTTTGGCGGTGCCGGCGTAGGTAAGACAGTTCTGATTATGGAACTCATCAGAAACATTGCTATTGAACATAAGGGCTTTAGTGTATTCGCCGGTGTAGGAGAAAGGACACGTGAAGGGAACGATCTCTGGCTGGAGATGAAGAAATCCGGAGTTTTAAGTAGAACTGCTTTGGTCTTTGGGCAGATGAACGAACCACCAGGAGCAAGATTTAGAGTGGGGTTATCCGCTTTGACCCTGGCTGAATACTTTCGCGATGTCCAGGGCGAAGATGTGCTTTTGTTTATTGATAATATCTTTAGATTTGTGCAAGCCGGCTCAGAGGTTTCGGCCTTATTGGGAAGGATGCCCTCGGCAGTAGGTTATCAACCTACCTTAGGCACTGATATAGGTGAACTGCAGGAGAGAATTACTTCTACCAAAAAGGGCTCAATTACTTCAGTGCAAGCAATCTATGTGCCGGCCGATGATCTAACCGACCCAGCTCCAGCCACTACCTTTACCCATTTAGACAGCACCGTTGTCTTGTCGCGGAAGCTGGTAGAATCGGGGATTTATCCGGCAATTGACCCTTTAAGCTCAACTTCTACTATTTTAAATCCCCAAATAGTAGGGGAGGAACATTACCGCTTGGCTCAAGATGTGGGAAAGATTCTCCAGCGCTACAAAGATTTACAAGACATAATTGCTATTTTGGGTGTTGATGAACTCAGCGATGAGGATAAAATTATTGTTCAGAGGGCGAGAAAGCTCCAGAAGTTTTTTTCACAGCCATTTTTTGTTGGTCAGGAGTTTACCGGTGTCGCCGGCAAATATGTCCCCCTTGAAGAGACGCTTAAAGCCGTCAAAGGAATCGTAGAAGGGAAATATGACGACCTTCCCGAACAGGCGTTTTATATGAAAGGAGGAATGGAAGATTAGGATTTTCGCATTTTTCGCTCAAAACGTAAAAATCCTATTAAAATGAGCAATTTTGATTTAACCGTCATTACTCCCGAAGGCGTAATTTATGATGAAAAGATCGATATGGTAATTGTGCCCGGAAAAGAAGGGGGGCTTGGAATTCTGAGTCACCATATTCCTTTAATCTCCGCTCTAAAGAAAGGAGAAATAAGGATAAAGAAAGAAGAAAAGAGAAAGAAGATAGAAATAGAAAAGGGGTTTATGAAGGTGGATAAAGATGGGGTGGAAATATTAATTCAAACTACAGTTAACAGTCAACAGTAGGCAGTTGGCAAAATAAAATTGCCTATTGCATATCGCATACTGCCTACTTCTACTACTACTCCACACTCTAGATTATCTTCTGATTTCTATTTTCTGTCCTCTAAGTTATGCAACAGGGTAAATTATACATCGTCAGCACGCCTATTGGAAATCTGAAAGATATCAGCCTAAGGGCATTGGAGACTTTAGAGAATGTACATCTAATTGCCGCTGAGGATACTCGTCAGACAAGAAAACTTCTTTCGCATTATAAAATAAAAACCCCTCTGCTCAGCTATTTTGACTACAATAAGATTGCCCGCGCAGATGTTCTAATTAAGAAATTAAAACATGGCAGGGATATTGCTCTGGTTTGTAATGCCGGCACGCCTTGCATAAGCGACCCTGGTTTTTATCTCGTTACCTTAGCAATAAAAGAAAACATCTGCGTAGTCCCCATTCCCGGTGCCTCGGCTTTATTAGCCGCTTTGGTAGTCTCGGGGGCTGCTCCGGATAGATTTATCTTCGAGGGTTATCTACCTCGCAAAAGCAAAAAAAGAGAAAACCGCTTGAGAGAAATTGCCGAGGGAGAAAGAACAGTAATCTTGTACGAAGCCCCCCATCGTTTATTAAAAACCTTAAAAGATTTACTAAATTTTTTAGGCGATAAAAAGATAGCTGTTTGCCGTGAACTCACCAAAAAATTTGAAGAGGTAAACAGAGGAAAAATTTCGGAATTAATCACTTATTTTAAAGAGAAAGGAGCAAAAGGGGAGTTTGTAATTATTATATAAAGCGATTGCCGCAATAGAAAAGGCGATTACAACGATAAATGTATCACCATAATCGTTTTTAATCGCTGCAATCAAACACGAAGTGTTAAATATTGCCGTTTTTTGTTCGGGAGAGGGCACCAACCTGCAGGCAATTATTGAGGCAGTTCAGCGTGGAGATATCAAAGCAAGGCTCTCTTTGGTGGTGAGCGATAATAAAGAGGCGCATTGCCTGCAAAGGGCAAAGAAAGCCGCAGTTAAAACAATATTTCTTGACTCCCAGGAATTTTCTTCCCAAAAGGAATTTGAGAAGGAACTCATTGCTTATTTACAAGAGGAGAACATTGGGCTGATTGTTTTAGCCGGGTTTATGCGCGTACTTAGTCCTTTTTTTGTCCAGAAGTATCCTAATAAGATTTTTAACATCCATCCAAGTCTGCTCCCGGCGTTTAAAGGCTCAACAAATGCTGTTCGCGATGCCCTAAATTATGGGGTGAAGTTCAGTGGAGCCACTGTCCATTTTGTAGATGAAAAGATAGATAATGGCCCAATTGTCCTCCAAAGAGTCGTAGAGATAGAGGAAGATGATAATGAAGAATCTCTGCGCCAGAAGATTCACCGCCAAGAGCATATCATTTATCCTTTGACAATTAAACTGTTTGCCGAAGGGAGATTGAAGGTGGAAGGGAGGAAAGTGAAAATAAATAAGGAAAAAGGATAGTGAAGGTTTGCTTTCAAACCTTCTATCCTCAGCTCATCTACGCTAAGGCTTCGGCGGATCCTGCACCGTTCTGGTGCAGGGGGAACTTCGGCTCTCGCTTCGCGAGTTTTGTTATTCGCGGCTTTGCCTCTCTGATGAAATTAAAATCCGCACAGTAGTAACTCCCATTGGCCAGCAGGTGGAGAAGTTGGGAACAGCAGGGTTGATGGTCTGTGTTACTAATGAAACTGTAGCAAATGGGGGATGCGGAACTGGCGGGACAATAACGGCAAAAGACCCGGCTGGTAGTGATGTAAAAATAGATAATACTAAAGCAGGGACAGTAGTTATCTTCCTTGATAATGACGGCAACCATCAATTTGATGCCGATGATATAGTTTATAATGTGAGGAAGTGATTTAAGGTGAGCGCGGTAAAAGAAAAAATAATTGAAATGATAGAAAGACTTCCAGAAAATGCGACTGTTCCCGATATTACGGCCGAGTTATATTTCAGACAGAATGTTGATGGTGGAAGTAGGTTCACCCCGTTAAATCCCCCAAAGGCGGAATTCGCCGAGGTGAATTTTTAACAGGGTAAAGAGGTGAAAAATGTTTCAAGGCTCTTATGTTGCTTTGGTTACGCCGTTCAAAGATGGTGCGGTTGATGATGAGAAACTGCGGGAATTGGTAGAGTCTCAGATTAAGCAGGGAACAAACGGAATTCTCCCTTGCGGCTGCACCGGCGAAGCGGCTACGCTTACTCACGAGGAGCAGAAAAGAATAATCAAAATTGTGGTAGAGACAGTGAATAAAAGAGTTCCGGTGCTTGCCGGCACCGGCTCTAATTCTACTGCTGAGGCCTATGATTTAACCAAATATGCTAAAGAAGCCGGAGCTAACGCCGCTCTGGTAATCACCCCTTATTACAACAAACCCACGTCTGAAGGGCAGTTTCGTCACTACGCGAAACTCGCCGAGCTCGGTATTCCGATTATCTTATACAATGTCCCTTCGCGCACCGGGATTTCAATGTTGCCCGAGACAGTAGCAAGATTGTCCAAGATTGACAATATTGTGGCTATCAAAGAAGCAAGCGGAAGTTTGGAGCAGGTGAGTAAAATCCTCGCTTTGTGCGATATTACTGTTCTTTCCGGCGATGACTCTTTAACTCTGCCGATGATGGCAATAGGAGGCAAGGGAGTAGTTTCGGTGGTGGCAAATATTGTTCCAGCTGAGGTTGCCCAGATGACCTCTGCTTTTTTAGAGGGGAATATTCAAAAGGCAAAAGACCTGCACTACAAATTATTTCCTCTCTGCAAAGCGATGTTCATTGAGACAAATCCAATTCCGGTAAAGACGGCGATGAAATTGCTCGGGCAACTAAACGGCGAACTCCGCCTGCCACTGTAGAGTATGGATTGATATAACTGAGTTATATATGCTACGCACTAGCATAGATGTCTAATGTCTAATTGACCTAAACAGATAATAACCAAACACCAAGATACAATAACCAAATAATAACCAATCACCAAATTTTTATTTAATTAGAGCAATTAGACATTTTAAACTTTTCTTGGTACTTTTTAAGAGTAGTAAAAACACTTCACTTGTTAAAATGCAGAAGTTATCCAAAGGTCCAAAACATATTGCCATTATAATGGATGGAAACGGGCGTTGGGCAAAAAAGAGGGGATTGTCGCGCATTGAGGGCCATAAAAAGGGAATTGAAACAGTAGAAGAAATAATAAGAACCGCAGTTGAGCAAAAAATTGCAGTCCTTACCTTCTACGCTTTTTCTTCAGAAAACTGGAAACGTCCGTCTTCAGAGGTTCAGGGCTTAATGCGCCTTTTAAAAAAATTTCTGATAGAAAAAAGAGAACTTCTAAAAGAAAAAAATATCCATCTTATTTCTATTGGCGAAAGAGAAAGGTTGCCTAAGGCAGTGCAAAAAGAGTTGAGCAAAACAGAGAAATTGAGCAAGAATAACAAAGGGTTGATCTTAAACATTGCCTTAAATTATGGCAGTCGCCAGGAAATCATCAGCGCAGTGAAAAAAATTGCTGAAGATATACAAAAAAGGAAGGTAAAGATAAATAAAATCGATGAGCGTCTATTTTCTAAGTATCTTTACACAAAAGAGCTTCCCGACCCTGACCTTTTGATTCGCACCAGCGGCGAGCTGCGGCTCAGCAATTTTCTGCTCTGGCAGATTTCTTATAGTGAACTTTATTTCACTCCAAAATTCTGGCCCGATTTTCAGAAGAGCGATTTTTTAGAGGCAATTGCTGATTTCAAAAAAAGGAATAGAAGGTTCGGAGGATTGAGTGTCGAAGAGAATAATTAGTTCCCTCATTCTTATTGCCATTACTTGTTTATTTTTATTTGCCTTACCTTCTCATTTCTTTGTCTTCTGGGTAATCTCCTTTGTGGCGGTTGGATTGGGGGAATTTGCCGAATTAATCCATCGCAAGGGTATCTTTGTCCATAAATACATTGGAATGCTCGCGGCTATTGCTTTTTGTCTACCCTTTCTTTTTGGACAAGAACTACTCATTTTATTTATCTCTTTATTGAGTCTCTTTCTCCTGCAATTTACCCATAAAAAAAGAGATGTGGCTATCTTTACCATTGCTACTACCCTTTTGGGAATAGTCTATATCGGATGGTTAGGCAGTTTTTGGACAAGATTAATTTTTCTGTCGCATAGTAAGTCATGGATTTTGTTTCTGCTTTTGGTTTGCAAGGGAGGCGATGCCGGGGCATATCTTATTGGAAAGAAATTTGGTAGGCATAAACTGATTCCACGTATCAGCCCTTTTAAATCAAGAGAAGGAGCAATCGGAGGTTTTATTTTTAGTATCGTTATTGCCCTTATCTCTGGTTATCTGTTTTTAAATGTTTCCTATTTCCATATCCTTGTTTTGGGGGCCCTCTCTGGGATTTTCGCCCAGATAGGCGATCTGGCCGAGTCCTTGCTTAAAAGAGACGCCGATGTGAAGGATTCGGGAAAGATTTTTCCCGGCTTGGGCGGGTCTTTAGACCTGATTGATAGTTTATTATTTTCGGCTCCGGTGGTTTATTTTTATCTAGTTAAGATTGTGAGTGTGTAGATGTATAGATAAGTAGGGCCTGAACTGTTTCATGCCCTTTCAAGGAAAGAATTAAAATTATTTGTGTAGACCTGGGTAGCTTCTCCCATGGTCTTTGAATTAGTTTTACGAATGCGATTCTCTAATTTACGCTTCTTTTGCACCAATTGGCTCTTGATCTTTCTCATCTTGATGATTTCTACATCACGGCCTGCAAGTCTATCATAAGGAGCAGCATTGTCAATTTTTTAAAAGGTCTATCTCAAATGCCTGAGATAAATATCGTGCTTTCGGCAGTGCTCTGAGGTATCAACATCGCCTTTGAGGCTCTCTATAACCAGATCTAGCTTTTCTTGGGCTGTGGATCTTTTTTCCACCATTGCGACCTCCTTTGATTCTGATTCTATTACCTCATACTTCACAGCCCCAAGTCTACGCATTTCTTAAAGTATATAAAAAAACAACTCAACGAAGAGATAGAAAGGGTGATTACCTTTCGGCATCCCTATTCTTTGATTTTTTTAAGGGTCGATAAAATTGAGCCCTATTCAAAGGGGATTCTTCTGCCAGAGATAGCCCTTGTGCTTAGAAAAAATGCTAACAATATTGACAAGGTTGGCAGATTTGAGGATGAGAAGTTTGTCTTAATCTTGCCCGAGAAGAGCAAAAAGAGGGCGATTGATATAGCCGGGAAGATAAAAGAAGATGTTGGTGCAATAAGAGAGGGATTAATTATAAGCATTGGAGTAAGCAGTAACCCTCTGGATGACAACAGCGCAGAGGAATTGTTTAATAAAGTAAAGATAGCCATGGAAGAAATAGAGCGGGAAGGAGGAAACTGCGTGAAAGCAGCATAGAAAAACAATTGACAGTAGGCAGTAAGCAGTAGGCAAAAAGTTGCCAATTGCCAATTGCCTACTGCAAACTGATTTTCGACGACGACTGAATGCAGCGAAGGAGGCGGCGGTGTCTCTACGGATTGTTCCTAAACCCTTAGGCCAACTACTTTTGGAAAGAGATCTCATCTCCGAGTACCAATTAAATAAAGCCCTGAAGGTGCAAAAAGAAAAAAGGAGATTATTGAGGCAAATTTTATTGAAACTCAAATATGTGACCGAAAAGGAGATTGTTGCCTCTTTTTTAGCAACTCAATTTGGCTATCCTCATCTACTTCTCAGCAATTGTGAGATTGACCCCCAGATTATCCAGTTTATTCCCAAAAAACCTTGCTTATCAATATTATGTGGTACCGGTAGACAAGATAGGATGAGGTACTCACCGCGGCGATGGTTGATCCTTCTGATAAAACAGCCATTGAGGATATTGAGTATATTACTAAATGCAAGGTGCAGGCTTTTGTGAGCACATCTACGGATATAAAGAAGGCAATTGAGCATTACTATGGTCCATTTGAAGAGAGACTTAAGAAAAGAAAAACATCAGAGTTGAGCTTTGCAAAAGCGAAGAAACAGTCAACAGTCGACAGTTATTAACAGAGGACAGCTAGGGGATTTTCCGAGAAGGCGAATATAAGCAACAAAAAAAGAGAAAAAATTCAAAGGTTGTCAATTGTTTTTTCTGAAGACCGTAAACTGAAGACTGATTTTCTGCAGACTGACGACCGTAGACTGATTTCTGATGAGGGACTATGAAACTCTGGATATTGCTGTTAAAGCTGCGCTTACCGGTCATCTTGCGCTCTCTACCTTGCATACTGCCTCAGAGGCAATAACCCGAATGCTCGATATGGGAATAGAACCTTTTTTGATTAGCTCTTCTGTAATTGGCGTAGGAGCTCAGAGATTGGTGCGCAAGGTTCACGAGCGTTGCAGAAAGAAATATTCTACTTCTGAGGGTGTATTTTACCGGGGGAAAAGCTGCCCCAATTGCGAAAACAGCGGCTACAAAGGAAGGATAGGGATTATGGAGTTTTTACTATTAACGCCAAAAATAAAAGAACTGATTGCCAATAAAGGCTTAGAAGAGGAGATAAGAAAAGAGGCAATTAAATCAGAAATATTACCTTTACGAGAAGAGGGGCTAAAAAAGGCAAGAGAGGGGATTACTACCTTAGAAGAAGTGATAAGGGTAGCAGGGGAATAAAAACAGATAAGGTCCTTCAAATGCTTCCAAAGGTCGCATTTTTAGGATCAATTTTTTGCTTCGCAAAAAATTGGGCCGATAGTCCAGTTGGGAGAACGCCTGGTTCGCAATCAGGAGGTCGGGGGTTCGAATCCCCCTCGGTCCACCAAATTTTGCCTTCAGGGGAATTTGGTCCTGAAGAAGCGATTAGAGGGAGTTTTCTAAGAACCTTGAAGGAGCTCCTTCAGAAATTTCTTAATGTCGTTTCTTCAGGCTCAAATTTTTCGAAGAAAAATTTGCTAATCCCCGAAAGGGCGGGCTTTCTAAGGGGGGATATGAAATATAGAAGCGAAATTGCCTGAGCTCGTTATTGGAAAATCCACAATGACCTTGCGAATCAAGGAAGATTTCTTGAACGTTTCCTAGGACTATTTGATTTGACATTACACAATGAACGTTGGAAATTCGGCTTAAAGGAAACCGCTCATTTGTGAAAGGTTATATGCGCCTGGTTCTGCAATCAAACATTCTTTGATATCTCCCCGAAAGAACTTGAAAATTATTGCATTAGTTTTGTTATTTAATGAAAAATATTGTTATTCTTGGCTCAACTGGGTCAATAGGGAAGAAGACATTAGAAGTAGTCCGAGATTTTCCTCAAGAGTTCAAGATAATCGGGCTTTCCTGCAATTCTAATATTGGAATTTTAGAGGAACAGATCAAGGAATTTCAACCTCGCCTCGCTGTTGTCAGCAATGAAGAGAGATATAGAGAGTTAAAACAAAGGGTTAAGGGATGTAAAATAAGTACTGGAAAAGAAGGGTTGATTGAGTTGGCCACTTTTAAAGAAGCCGATTTTATTGTTTTTTCAATGTCCGGAATTAAAGCCTTAATTCCTCTCTTAAAGGCAATAGAGAATGAAAAGCAAATTGGTTTGGCAAATAAAGAACTTCTGGTAGCCGCAGGTAAAATAGTTATTCAAAGAGCAAAACAAAAGCGAGTGAAAATTCTTCCCATTGACAGCGAACAGAGTGCCATTTTTCAGTGTCTTGAAGGGAGGAATAAACAGGAAATAAAGAGAATATTCCTGACCGCCTCAGGTGGGCCCTTAAATAATTTAACAAAGGAAGATTTGTGGTCTGTCTCGCCGCAAAGTGTTCTTAAACACCCTAAATGGAAAATGGGAGAAAAAATCACGGTTGACTCGGCAACTCTGATGAATAAAGGCTTGGAACTCATAGAGGCAAAATACTTCTTTGATGTAGAAATAGAAAGAATAGAGATTCTTATTCATCCGGAGGTGCTTATTCATTCAATGGTAGAGTTTATCGATGGTTCTATCATTGCCCAATTGGGAATTATAGATATGCGTCTGCCCATTCAATATGCACTCAGTTGTCCTCAGCGACTACCCTTTGGAGAATCCCTTAATTTCAGCCAAATTCCTCCGCTTAGTTTTAAATCTCCTGATGAAAAAAAATTTCCTTCTCTGAGATTGGTGCGGGAAGCAGAAAGAGAAGGAGGAACAACACTTACTGTTCTAAACGCCGCCGATGAAGTAGCCGTCCGGGCGTTTTTAGATGGGCAGATAAAATTTACTGATATCAGTGGAATTGTCGAGAAGGTTATTGAAAAGCATCGGCCTTTAGACGATAGTGATATTAACAATATTCTTCAAGCAGATGAGTGGGCAAGAAAAGAAGCAAGAAAGATTATCAAAATGACTAATTGATTTAATGTTAGCGAATTACGAATCCTATACGAATTCACGAATAAAAGAAACATCTACGAATTACGAATTTCTTACGAATTTACGAACAAAAACATTCGTATATTCGTATAGATTAGTAAATTCGTTGATGTCTTTCGTATAGATTAGTAAACCCTATTAGAGAGTTATGTTTTATTCCAAGTCCTTTATCTTCACCTCTAAAGAGATTCCTGCTGAGGCAAAGATTGCCAGCCATCAGTTAATGCTGCGTTCCTCTTTAATTAAAAAGATTAGCTCGGGAGTCTATGCCTATCTGCCCCTGGGCCTAAGGGTATTAAATAAAGTAAGAGAAATAATCAGAGAGGAGATGAATAAAACGGGGGCAAAGGAACTTTCTCTTTCTGTGCTTCAACCACTATTTATCTGGAAGAAATCCAAACGCGATGCTCTATTAGGAAAGGTAATAATTTCTTTTACGAACAGACATAAGAAGCAGATGGTTTTGGGGCCTACTCACGAAGAAATAATTACAGATTTGGTCGCCCAAAGAATCAATTCTTACAAAAACCTTCCTTTAATCCTTTATCAAATTCAGACCAAATTCCGCGATGAAATTCGTCCACGCTATGGGGTAATCCGAACCTGCGAGTTCACAATGAAAGACGCATATAGTTTTGATAAAGACGATGCCGGATTAGCCCAAAATTATGAAAAGATGAAAATTGCCTATCAGAATATCTTCAGTCGTTGCGGGCTTTCCCATTGCGAGATGAAGGAAGCCGATTCAGGGATAATGGGCGGAAGGCTCTCTCACGAATTCGTAATTTATTTGAGCTCGGGAGAAGAAATTGAATTAGGGCATATCTTTAAATTGGGGACAAAATATAGCGAAGTTTTTGGTGCTAATTACAGCGATGAACAGGGAAGGCAAAGACCAATAGTAATGGGCTGTTATGGAATTGGTGTAGATAGAATAATCGCTGGATGCATTGAAAAAAACCACGATGAAAAAGGGATTATCTGGCCATTCTCACTTACCCCTTATGATGTTTTAATCATCCCCTTAGACTACAGAGAAAAGAGGATTGTCTCCTACGTTGATTCCCTTTTGCAAGAATTGAGAAATCAAAAAATGGAAGTACTTGTGGATGACCGTTCAGAAAGTGCAGGGATTAAACTCAACGATGCAGATTTAATCGGAATTCCTCTGAGAATAGTTATCGGAAAGAAAAACTTTGCTCAGGGAAAGGTGGAGATAAGTCTAAGACGGGGAGGAAGGATAGTTTGTAATAAGGCTAAGGTGGTAGAAAAAGTTTTAGGGATATTAAAAGGAAGTTAAACTTATCCGCACACCAATTTTCTAAGATGTTTAACCAAAAACAGAAATTGGTGTGGGGTTCCTTGTCCACCAAAGCCTTGGCGACGGCGGAAATGCGTTCCTACAACTTATGTTGCCCCGAAAGCATTCGGGCCCTGTAGGTTGTGAACTTATTGAATGAAAAAATTCAATAAAATTACCATTATTGGCACAGGTCTAATCGGTGGTTCTTTAGGATTGGTTATAAAGAGAAAAAAGTTAGCAAGACAAGTCTTTGGCATTGCTAAACATGAGAAGACAATAGAGGAGGCAGTGAAACTCGGAGCGATAGATAAAGGAAGTTTAAAACTAAAAGATGCCCAAGAAAGTGAGTTAATAATTATCTGCACCCCGGTGGGAGAAGTTGTTTCTACTGTCCAGAAGATCATCCCTTTTTTGCGTGCAGGTTCTCTGATAACCGATGTAGGTAGCACTAAGAAGAAAATTACACAAGAAATAGAAAGAATTCTCCCGCGGGAAATCCATTTTGTTGGCGGTCATCCCTTAGCCGGCTCAGAGAAGAAAGGAGTGAGAGCTGCGCGTAGAGATCTCTTCGCTAACTCACTTACCTTTTTAATAAAATCAAAGAAAACAGATATAGCCGCTTTAAAAAAGGTTAAACAATTATGGGAAGAGGTAGGAAGCAGGGCAAAAATTACCTCTGCTGCTCAGCACGATAAAATTGTAGCCGAGATAAGCCATTTGCCCCATATTGCCGCCGTAAGTTTGGTGAATTCCGTCTCTGAGAGATACCTAAAATATGCGGCTAAGGGTTGGAAAGATTCAACCCGCATTGCTTTAAGCGATGCTTCATTGCGAAGGGATATCTGCATAGACAACAAAGAAGAAATTAGCAGGGCCCTTGAGGCTTTTATTGAACATTTAATAATAATGCGAGATTTAATTCAGAAGGGGGATTCACAGGAAATAACAAAGGAATTTAAAAAAGCGAGGCAGAAAAAATTAAAGGAGGAGAGAATAGTTATTGCTATTGACGGGCCTGCAGGAGCAGGAAAGAGCGCAGTTAGCCAAAAATTAGCAGCCAAATTGGGTTTTTACTATTTAGATACTGGGGCAATGTATCGGGCGATTACCTTAAAGGCAATAAAGGAGGGGATTGACTTAAGAGATAAGGCTCGCTTGATAAAAATGTGTCAAGAAACAGAGATTAATTTCCGCTTTAAAAAAGCGAAGAAACCGGTTTTGCTTCTCGATGGGAAAGATGTGGAGAGGGAAATCCGAAAAGAGGAGATAACCAATAAAGTTTTCTATTTGGCAAAACTCCCTGAAATAAGAAAAAGGATGGTTATCTTGCAGCGGAAGATAAGCGAGGGGAAAGATATCGTTGCTGAGGGCAGAGATATAGGAAGTGTTGTCTTCCCGCAGGCAAAGAAATTTTACTTAGACGCCTCTATAGAAGAAAGAACAAAACGGCGATACAAGCAACTCCTTACTCAACCAGGAGCTCTACAAGGAGAAAAATTATCTCTGGAAAAAATTGAGCAAAATATCAAAATTAGAGACAAAAAGGACAGCGAAAGAAAGGTTGCTCCTTTAAAAAGGGTCAAAGACGCGATTTATATTGATACAACAGAGATGAGTATCCAACAGGTAGTAAAAAGAATTCTAGAATGCCTAATGACTAATTCTATCAAGTATAAATGGGAACAACTTCTTTATCGTTCCTATAAGGAATTTGCCCCTATAAGGAAGAAGGAAACGGGGCTTTCTAACGGGGTAAATTCGTTGATAATTCGGAATGCTTTACTCTTTTTTCCATTGTCTGGCAAAGATTTTTTTCAAAATATTTTTTCGCCTAAAAGTACAGGGAATAGAAAATATTCCTTCTAAAAAAGGATGCATTATTGTCTCTAATCATATAAGTTTTTTAGACCCTATAGTTGTGGGCGCAGCTTCCTTCCGCAAGATAAATTTTTTAGCTCGCGAAAGTTTGTTTAAAAACTATTTTTTTAGAAAGTTTCTTCGTTCGCTTAATGCAATTCCCCTAGTGCGCAATAGCTCTGATTTCAGGGCTTTAAGGTGCGCCCTGGCTAAGTTAAAACAAAATAAGGTAATTGTCCTTTTCCCCCAGGGAACCCGCGGGGGGGACTGGCAGAGAATCAAGGGGGGAGCAGGATTTTTAGCCCACGAGGCAAATGTTTCCATTATTCCTGCTTACATAAAGGGCACAGATAAAGCCTTGCCGCGGGGAGCTAAATTCATTAGATTCTGCCCAATAGTTGTTTATTTTGGGCAAAGGATAATCCCTAGTGAGTTTGTTAAGAATAGTAAAAAAGAGAACATTCAGAGGATAAACGCCGAAATACTAAAGAAAGTAAAAGAGCTGGGCGAATTAAGCACGATTGCTGTATAGCAAACATCTCTCTAGGTATAATCTCAATTTAATCAGTGAAACTAAAACTGGCAAAAGAATATGGGTTTTGCTGGGGTGTCCAGAAGGCAGTCCAGAGGATCGAGGAATTGTTGCGAAAAGAAGAAAGGGCTTACTGCTTAGGGCCCCTCATTCACAATCCCCAAATCAATGACCTATTGGTCAAACAAGGATTGAAGATCATTAGGAATTTAAAAAAAGCGAAAAAGGGAATTTTAGTAATCCCTGCACATGGACTTTCAGAAACAGTAATCAAAAGGGTAAAGGAGAAAGGATTGAAATTGATTGATGCCACCTGTCCCTTTGTTAAGAATCTTCAGCAAATTGCGGCTCGGCTTTCTCAACAAGATTACCAGGTAGTAATCATTGGAGAAAGGAGACACAAGGAAGTGCAAGCATTGATGAGTTTTGCTGATAAGGCAAAGGTGATTGAAGATATCTCTGAAATCAAAGACAAAAAAATTTCTTTTGATAAAATCGGGATTATTGCTCAAACAACTCAGACGAAAGAGAGGTTTACTAGAGTAATAAAAGAACTATTAAGAAAAGACTTTCAGGAAATAAGAATATTTAATACGCTTTGCGCAGTTGTTCAAAGGAGGCAGGAAGAAGCAGTCAAATTAGCCAAAAGAGTGGAGCTGATGTTAGTCATCGGAGGAAAGGAAAGTGCTAATACCTGCAGATTGGCCGAGATTTGTGCCACGAGAAGAGAAACTTATCATATTGAAGGTGCAAATGAAATAAGGCGAGAGTGGTTGAAAAGTAAGAAAAAAATTGGTATAATTACAGGGACCTCTACGCCAAGGTTTCTTGCGGAAGAGGTAGTTAAGAGGATAAATAAATTATAACGATGGACAAAAAAGAAGAAGATTTATTGGAAGCGGGAAAATTTTCTTTTCTAAATGAAAATTACGAAGAGGCAATAAAATATTTTCAGAGAATTTTAAAGGAGGATTCTCAAAATGCTGAGGCTTGTTACAACTTAGGCATTGTCTATGAGGCTAAAAATATGTTGAAAGAAGCAAAGGAGGTATTTAATAAAACTTTAGAAATAAACCCCGGCCATAAATTAGCTGAGGAGCACTTAGCAAAATTGGTAGGGGAATAAAAATCGGTTCTCGATGCTCGGTTTTGGCGAGAACCACAAACCGATAACCGAGAAGAGGAGGTTATGATGTCTACTCATAAAAGGAAGGTCTTGTTCTCTGTTATCTTTCTTCTCTTCGTTACAACTGGCTGCGCGACCAGCAAAGCTCTGCGGAGCCAAGTCGAGGAACAATCAAGGGTTATTGCTAATTTAAACACTACTATTGAACAATTAAATTTCCAGCTGGAGGAGCTGTGCAAACCAAAAGAAGCACTTTTAGAGACAAAAATAGAATTAGAGCATAAATTGAAAAAGGAGTTATCGCAAAGAGATTTAAAAGTGTATCTCCAGGAGCGAGGTTTGATAATCATAGTCAGTAATAAGATTCTCTTTGACCCGGGTCAAGTACTTATTAAACCGCAGGCAAAAGAAGGTTTGAATAAGATTGCCGAAATAATCAATAAAACCTGCCCGAATAATTTAATAAGTGTAGAGGGGTATACGGATAATAAACCAATCAAATACTCGACAAAATACCCCTCTAATTGGGAACTTTCAGCATGTCGAGCTACCGAAGTTGTGCGCTATCTAATCAAACAGGGTGTTTCTCCTGAGCGGCTTTCAGCAGTAGGCTATGGTGAATATCGTCCTATAGACACTAATGATACTCCCCAGGGAAGGGCAAATAACCGCAGGGTAGAGATAGTTATTTCTCCGAAAACCCTGCCTTCTTTTGTTGAGCCAAAAAAGGAAGAAGAAAAATAGCGACCCCCCTCAGAAAGCAATTTAGGGGCAGTTTTTCTATCGTTCTTATAAGGATTGCCCCTACAAGAAAGGGAACGGGATTTTAACCTCGCCCCACGGAGGAAAGGAGCTTTCTAACGGGGTAAACTTAAAGATTGGCTGGCTATCGCTTGGCAATCTGATTACACTGATGAGTTATCAGTGATAAGAATTAGTACCATCAGTGATGTATGATGAATTTTCCGCAGCAAAAGGAACTTTTTGACAACCAATCGTCTTTCCAGAAAAGAAGATTTTTAGGTATGGGAAGAAAAACGCTTCTGGAGTTCTCGGGCGAGAAAACCATCTTTTTATTCATCGGGCTTTTTTTTCTCCTGGTCCTAACATTCTGTTTGGGGATTGAGAGAGGGAAGAAAATTAAACCAATTCAGAGAGTTGAATTAGCGCAAGGTCTGGGAAGCCACTATGAAGAAATAAAGGAAGAAACAAAGCCAAGCCCTGCGACAAGCTCTGCAAAAAGTTTCAAAGATACATCAACCGCCTTTTTATATACAATTCAATTAGCTACCTACAAAAGCCAGAAATATGCAAATCAGGAACTAAAAAAACTCCAAGGATACGACCCCCGAATAGTGGAACAGGGAAATTTATGGATAATCTATGCCGGCAGATTTAAATCCAAAAAAGAGGCAACTGCGGCTCTAAAAGAAATAAATAAAAAAAATCGTTATAAGGACCCGTTTGTAAGAAAAATTCCTCTTTCTCGATGAAATCTTGTATCAACATATCCTTTTTGTTAATTTCGTTTCTCATTGGGCAGACCTTTGTTCAAGCCGATGATTTGCAATCCTCATTAAGATTACTCTGCAGTGAGAAAAAACTCATCAGAGATAAAGCCGCCTACCAATTAGCAAAGCAAGGAGGAGAGGAAGCAAGAAAGGAATTTATTTCCTTGATTGAGAGAGATGCTGGCGACCTTAAAGAAACAGCGATAATCGCTCTAGGGATACTGGAAGCGAGAAATACCGACCCCCAGAAACGAAAGATATCTCTTGATATTCTCTATTCACAACTAAAAGACAAAAACTGGCGCATTCGTCAGGCAGCAAGTATTGCCTTAGGGATTATCGGGGATGAAAGAGCAATTACTTATCTAAAGAAACTCTCAAGAGATTCCTTTTTTTTAAAGGAAAAAGACTCTTATCCTGTTCGAGAGGCTGCAAAATTAGCATTGGATAAAATTGAATATTTAAATAAACTCAAAGAAATAGAAAATTTATGGAAGGAAGGAGATAAGAGAATAGATAAGGGAAATCTCAAAGGATCCTTCTCTTTTTTTAAACAGATAATTGCTCAAGATAAAAAAAATAGATTTGGATTTACTGACGATGCTCAATTTAGTTTAGGTTATATTTACGCAAGAGAAGGTAGATATAAAAAAGCAATCTCTATATTTAATAATTTATTGAAGAAATATCCAGACTTTGAAAAAACGGATAAGTTGCTCTATTGCTTAACGCTCTGTTATTTGAATCTTAAAGAATACAAAAAGGGGAAAGAAATCCTCTTGTTACTTAAACGAAAATTTCCCGATAGCGAGGTAACAAGAAATAGCCAAGGGCTTTTAGAAAGACTGGAGGGCTTGTTATGACTAAGGAATTAATTAATATAGATAAACTTCTACCCAGCGTGCAAAAGAAGATCAGCTCTTATTGTCAGAAAATGATAGACCTGCACCGAGACAATCTTAAATCTATATTTATCTATGGGAGCGTCCTCCAGGACTTCATTGTGAAAAGGTCAAACATCAATTTAGGGATAATCTTAGAAAGCCTCGCACTCTCTGACCTCCGAAAGAGCTTAAAGATTGTTGTTCGGGGGCGGCAGAAAAAGATCGTTGCTCCTTTATTCCTCACTGTTCAACATATGAAAACCTCCCAGGATGTTTTTCCGATTGAATTTTTAGAGATGAAGGAAAACTATTTATTAATCTATGGGGATGATTTTTTAAAAGACCTTGAGATTCCTTTTCTTCTCTTCTGCCTACTTTTAGGAATATGCTTCGTTTTGAAAAAGAGGGCCTACCACCGCTGAAAAAGGAAGAGATTATTCAGGAAATGGGCAATTTATATAAGGTGGACATAGAGGTTTTTCTTGCTATCTTAAGAGATAAACAAGGAGACGAAAAGATAGGCAAGATGGATGCTCATCTCTTTCTGGAAAGGTATCTGAAAGAACTCGAGAAGTTGGCAATTATTGTAGATAAGATATAAAAATAAATAATTAATTAATAACTAATTGCTCTAATGTCTGATTGACCTAATGATAAGATTTTTCAAGATATTTGCTTTGTTATTTTTATTCTTGGGTTCAGTTCCTCCTGTTCTTTCTCAAGATATTCCTCTCAAACCAGAGGGTTATGTAAGTGATTTTGGAGAGGTAATCTCGCAGACAGAGAAGAATAAGATTATCACTTTAATTACCGAGGTAAAAAGAAAAACCAGCGCCGAGATTGCTGTAGTTACCGTAAAAAGCATTGCTCCTCAGAGCATCGAAAACTACGCCGTCGAGTTATTTGAAAAATGGGGAATAGGAGAGAAAGGTAAAGATAATGGAGTGCTAATCCTTTTAGCGATAGCCGAAGAGAAGGTGCGAATTGAAGTCGGTTATGGTTTAGAGGGGGCTCTGCCTGATGGTCTGTGCGGGAGAATAATTCGGCAAATTATGCTCCCTTATTTCCGCCAGAATAAATTTGCTGAAGGACTATTGGCTGGCACAGCTGCGGTCTCTCAGATAATTGCCAAAGAATACAATCTCCAGATTTCATCTCTTGCGCCCCTCCCTCCTGAAACTTATACACTCAAGAAATCCTCTGTCGCAGGAATAATAAATAGTTTATTTACCTTTTTGCTAGTTCTGCTTTTTTTAAGTGGGCGCATAGGTTGGTTGCCTTTTTTGCTCTTGGGTGGTTTAGCCGGCAGGGGAGGATTCTGGAGCGGAGATGATTACGGCGGTGGAAGTTTTGGCGGATTTGGTGGCGGCCTTTCTGGCGGTGGAGGGGCCAGTGGAGGATGGTGACATTCCATGAAGAATGTCTGATTACAACGATTAAAAAAACCCCTGCCTGCCGCAGGCAGGGGACTACCTTATTGAGGAGAGAAATCCCCGCAATCTTTTGCAATCTCTGTGATTTGGTATAATCATATTTTCCGATGATTATACCAGGAAGGTAAAAAATGGAGCAAGAATTGCTGGAACAGAAACAAGGCTTTTTTAAAAAGTTTATCAGCGACTGGAAGAAGGTATTTATAAAACCCAAGGATTTCTTTGCCGCAACAACAATGGATACGGTAAAGCCTTGAAGTTTGCCAGCATTAATATTCTTGTCGGTAGCATAGCTTATGCTATTATTTTTCCGCTTGCAACCTACATTCCTATGCTTGTTCGTAGCACAGAAGCTCTTTTAATGGCACCCATGTTTAGTATAATGCATGTTACTATTCTCTCTTTTACTCTTCTCCTTGGCCTTTTAGAATTATTTATATTAAGTTTTATTATCCACTGCTTCTTTAAGATATTCGGCGGTAAAGGAAGTTATAAACAAACTATAGGAGTTTATGCTTATTCTATGGTTACCTTTATATTCCTTCCAATTCCACTTATGGGTATTATCGCAGGGTTTTACGCTTTATACATTATTGCCCGTGGAGGAGAGATAAAACATAATCTCTCTCTGGGGAAATCAATTGCGGCGGTAACTCTCTCAGTACTCGTGCCTCTATTATTATTTGGTGGACTCTTTGTCGCTGCTATAGGGATGATGCGAGGATAGCAAAAATTGGGCGCATAGCTCAGCTGGTTAGAGCGTCTGCTTGACGTGCAGAAGGTCAGAGGTTCGAACCCTCTTGCGCCCACCAAACCTTGCTCGCCGCAGGCGAGAGCCGAAGACGCCAAAGGCGTCTGAGGATAGATTTTGCTTTTGTTTTTCCTCGCGAAGCGAGAGCCCCCCGCCTGCCGTCGGGCAGGGAAGCCCGCTGAAGCTTTAGGATGGGCGGGCCGAGGATAAAAAAACCTGTAAAATCAATTAAACCGATGAATATTAAGATTCTCCGCCATAGCACAGCCCACATCCTTGCTCAGGCTGTTAAAGAGCTCTATCCCGAGGCAAAGCTAGGGATTGGTCCGGCTATTGAAGAGGGATTTTATTATGATTTTGACTATCCAAAAGGATTTACTCCCGAAGACCTGGAAAGGATAGAAAAGAAAATGCACCTATGCCGGGGTCCCCATCTAAACTCTACCGGTGAGATAAAAGCATTTAAATTGCTCAGCACTGCTGGGGCTTATTGGCGAGGTAAATCTGAAAATAAGATGCTCCAACGAATTTACGGCACTGCCTTTGAGGACAAAAAGGATTTAGAAAGGTATGTTAAAAACTTAAAAGAAGCAAAGAAAAGAGACCACCGTAAGCTGGGAAAGGAACTAGACCTGTTTAGTTTTCATCCCGAGGCACCGGCTGCCCCTTTCTATCATCCTAAAGGGGTAATTCTTTATCAAAATTTGATTGATTTTTGGCGTAAGGAGCATCAGAGAGAGGACTATTTAGAGATTAAAACCCCTTTAATCTTGGAAGAGAATTTATGGAAACAGAGCGGGCACTATGAGCATTATAGAGAGCATATCTATTTTACTGAGCTCGCGGGAAGAAGATATGCAGTGCGACCAATGAACTGCCCCGGGTGTCTCTTGTTTTATAAAGAAAAACAGCATTCTTACCGCGAGCTTCCTTTAAGGTTTGCCGAATTGGGTTTGGTGCATCGTCAGGAGCTTTCTGGGGTTACCCATGGTTTATTCAGGGCAAAAGCGTTTACTATTGACGATGCCCATATCTTCTGCCTCCCCTCTCAACTTACAGATGAAATAATCAAAGTGAGCAATTTGATTTTAAGAGTTTATAAAATCTTGGGATTTGAAGAGTATAGTATTGAACTTTCTACTCGGCCAGAAAGTTCAATCGGAACTGACCAGATGTGGGAAGAGGCTACTAATTCTCTTCGTGAAGCATTGAAAAAAAACAAAATAGATTATGAGGTGAAAGAGGGTGAAGGGGCTTTTTATGGTCCCAAAATTGACTTTCATATCAAAGACTGCTTGCAAAGAACCTGGCAATGTGGTACAATTCAGGTTGATTTCTCAATGCCCGAGAGATTTAATTTAGAGTATATTGACAAAAACAGCCAGAGATGTCCCGTCGTAATGATTCACCGAGCGGTGTTTGGTTCGATAGAAAGATTTCTAGGGATTCTTATTGAGCACTATGGTGGTGCTTTTCCACTTTGGCTCGCTCCTCTTCAAATGAGAATTATTACTATCGCCCAACGGCATATTCCTTATGCCCAAGAAGTTCAAAAGAGATTGCAGGATGCCTCTTTAAGAGTGGATACTGATTTTCGCGATGAAAAGGTAGGTTATAAAATCCGGGGAGGAGAACTCCAAAAAATTCCCTTTCTTTTGATTATCGGCGACAAAGAGGAAAAAGAGGGAAATATCGCTGTTCGGGAAAGGGGAAAGGGAGATGTAGGAAGGAAGGAAATAGAGAAGTTTATAGAGGAAATATCAAATCACAAATTCCAAATCACAAACAAATTTCAATGACTGAAATCTCAATGATTCAAACAAAGAATAACCCCCCGCTTCGCCCGCGAAGCGAGAGAAAATGCTTTAAAGCAGTTGTTTTGGTCATTGGTTATTGTAATTTGGTGCTTGTTTGTAATTTGGTGCTTGTAATTTGGAATTCCTCAATTTTGACAAGATGCCAAAATTGAGAGGGGGTGGAAATATTTCTAAAAGATTTAAGCAATTTGCTAAAAACAGAAATCGAATAAACACGCAGATTCGGGCAAGAAAAATTCGATTAGTTGACTCAAAAGGAGAACAAAAAGGAATTATATCTTTGGAAGAAGGGTTAAAATTAGCGCAGAAGGAGGGATTTGACCTGGTAGAAGTCGCTCCTAATGCTAATCCACCAGTATGCAAAATAATGGATTTCAGTAAATTTAGATATGAACAGGATAAGCGGAAGAAAGAAAGTGAAAAAAAGCATAAAAAAGGAGATCTAAAAGAAATTAGGATACGCCCTCACATTGGCGAACACGACTACAATGTGAAACTCCAACAAGCGAGCAAGTTTTTGCAAGAAAAACATAAGGTAAAAATAAAATTATCTTTCAAAGGGAGGGAAATAAGATATTTTGATGAGGGGCAAAAACTCATAGAAAGATTCGCTGATGCCCTTAAAGAGAAGGGGAAAATAGAGATATCTCCTTTTAGAGAAAGAAAGAGTATAATTGTAGTAATAGCGCCTATGTAGGGCGTCACAAGAGTGCCGCCCTTGATTACAGCGATCAAAAATCTGATTAGACAGATAAAATTTGAGCAAAATCTGCGCAATCATTATGCTGAGCGTAGCGGAGCATATTGAAAATGAAAACTAAAAAGAGTGTAAGTAAGCGTTTTAGAATAACAAAGAGAGGTAAAATAAAGAGAAATAAGGCCTACGGCAGTCATCTTTTGGGTAAAAAAAGCAGCAAGAGAATGCGTAGGTTAAAAACAGCTGACTTAGTGGACAAAGTAGATGTTAAAAGGATTAAGAGATTGTTAAGCTGAAGCTTGTTTAACAGCAAACAAGGGGGAAAAAGTGTCCAGAACAACTAATGCGCCGGCTTCTCGCAAAAGAAGAAAGAAAGTCTTAAAATCAGCAAAGGGTTTTCGGGGTGGGCGAAGCAAGCTCTACCGCACAGCTGCAGAAAGTGTAAAGAGGGCCCTGGCTTATAATTACCGCGACCGCAAGGTAAGAAAGAGAGACTTTAGAAGTTTATGGACAATCCGCATAAATAATGCGGCGAAACTTAATGGGGTCTCTTATCGCAGTTTTATCCAAGGATTAAAAAAAGCAAATATTGAGCTGGACAGAAAAAGCCTATCAGATTTAGCAGTAAACGACCCTCAGGCGTTTAAAAAGATAGTGGAAGTGGTGCATAGCCAAATCAAAAATTAAAAAAGCCCAGATAAAACGACATTTGTCTATTCATTATTAGAAAGGAGCAAAGAAATGAAAAAAATTGCAAAATCAATATCTTTTTTGTTAATAATTTTATTTTTTCTTTCTGGGTGTGCCTCTCTCAGTACGCGTTTCGACAGAGCATGGCAAGAAAAAGGAAGAATTGTATATCCTGGAGTTCGGGAGGACGTAAAAATAGCAACTGGTAAATCTATAACGGCTGGCAAGCCTACAATATTGATGCGCAGTATTTGGGCATTAATAGACTTGCCTTTTTCTTTTGCATTCGATACATTCTTTTTGTTTCCTGATTTATGTGCAATTATTGATAGCAAACTTGAAAATAGGGGGAATGAACATAAAAAAGATGTCCAAAAAAACTCCAAAGAAGAAAAATCACTCAACGAAAAACGAATAGAACAAAATTAGCGAATTGCAACAGAAATCTTTTGCAAGTATTATTACGTGCGAAAGCAGAAATCCGAAAAGTTTTTTCTATGGATTACTCGACTTATTCGGCAGTGACAAGAGAAAAACAATATGGAAATTCGCTGCAGCTAATTTTTATGTTAGGTGAATATTTATTAAATTAATAAGAAAAAGGGGGAAATAATGTTAAAAATTCATAAAATGTTGTCCTTGATGAAAATCAAAAACCGGTTGCGGTTCAGATATTAACCAAAGAATTTGAGCATTTGGAAGAAATAATAGAAAATTATGGATTGGCAAAATCGATGAATGAAGCAAAGAATGAAGAACGACTTTCGGTTGAAGATGCGAAAGAATATTACCAAGCGTTGAAAAAGAATGTGGAGAGTTGAATATAACAAGCGGTTTCTAAGGAACTTTCCAAGCCACCTAAGGAAATACAAACTCAAACTGAAAAGGTAGTTTTTGAAGAGTTGCCGTTTTCTAATCCTTTTAACCTCGGATATCTCGAACATATGACAGGCTATCCAGATAAATATAAAATCCGAGTTAGAAAATACAGAAAATGAAAACATCTAAGTTTCCGTAAATCATAAAACAATAAAAGCATAATATCGGCAATTTCTCTATAGGTATCGTTAGGGGAACAATTTTTCTATCGCCCCTATAAGGAAACCGCCGATATAAAAAAAGACAGCGAAAATCTGCTTTCGCAGATTTTCTATCCTCAGTTCGCCGAAGGCGAACTCCGGCTCATCCGCCTCAGGCGGATATAAGGAAAGGAGATTTCTAATGCGCCAGTTTGCTGTAATTGGTCTGGGGAGATTTGGTTTAAGTGTAGCAAAGACTTTGGCTGAGAAGGGCCACCAAGTTCTTGCTGTTGATATTGATAAAGAAAAGGTGCAGAATATTTCTTCATTAGTAACCCACGCTGTCCAAATAGACGCTACCGATGAAAAGGTGCTGCGCACAATAGGGATTAAAGATATGGATGTAGTTATCATAGCCATCGGGAAAAATTTAGAGGCGAGTATTTTGGTTACTTTGATTTTAAAGGAGATGAATGTTCGAGAGATTGTGGCAAAAGCAATTAACGAGATTCAGGGTAAGGTTTTAAGGAAGGTAGGGGCTACCAAGGTTGTTTTCCCTGAACGGGATATGGGGGTTCAAGTAGCCAATAGTTTAACATCCTCTCAGATTATTGAATACATTAATCTCTCCTCAGACCACAGTGTTGTTGAAATAGTTACCCCTTCAACATTTATTGATAAATCTCTCCAGCAACTGGACATCCGCAGCAAATATAAGGCAAATGTCATTGCCATAAAAAAGAAGATACCCTCTATTACAGATAAAGGGGATACAGAAATAAAAGAAGAGATTAATATCTCTCCGGCGAGCAGCGATGTCCTGAGAAAAGGGGATACCTTGGTAGTAATAGGCAAAAATAAGGATATCGAGAGGCTACAAAAAGTGAAATGAGCTCCGTTAAAGGTGTTCATCTCTTAATGGAATCTCTAAGAGAATAAGGCTTGGAAGGGCAAATGCCCGTTATTCATATTAATTTAGATAAAAGAAGTTATTCTATTATTGTCGGCAATAAAATCCTAAGGAATTTAGGTAATTTGCTTCCGGATTTTAATCTCGGCTCTAAGGTAGTAATTATTACTAATCCTCGTGTAGGAAGGCTTTATTTAAAACCTATCAAAGAAAGTTTGTCAAACAAAGGCTTTGATGTCTCTGCTATTATTATTCCCGACGGGGAAAAATTTAAGAATTACAGACAACTGATAGAGATATATAGAAATTTAATCTCGACAAGATTAGACCGCAGGTCTCTGATTATAGGGTTAGGGGGTGGTGTAATTGGTGATATAAGCGGTTTTGCTGCCGCTACTTTTATGCGGGGAATTCCCTATGTGCAGGTTCCTACCTCACTACTGGCGCAAGTAGACAGTTCAATCGGGGGAAAGACAGCAATAAATTTAGAGGGAATTAAGAATATAATTGGGAGTTTTTATCAACCCAAATTGGTCTATACGGATATTTCTTCTCTTCGCACGCTTCCCAAGGAGGAATTATATAATGGCTTGGCTGAGGTAATTAAATACGGCGTAATTAAAGACGAGAGGTTCTTTCAATACTTAGAAAAGAATATAGAGAAGGTTTTAGATCTAGATACTCTTTGTTTAGAAAAAATAGTCTTTAGATGCGCTCAGATTAAAGCAGAGATTGTCGAAGAGGATGAAAGAGAAGAGGGGGTAAGGGCAATTTTAAACTATGGGCACACCCTGGGACATTGCTTTGAGACGATAACTAAATTTAGATATAAACATGGGCAGGCGATTTCCTTAGGAATGATTTATATTAGTGAAATTGCCCAAAGACTCGGAATATTGAAAAGGAAGGATGCAGAAAGGCAAAAAAGGCTATTACAACGGGGGCATTTACCTGTATCTCTTCGTAAAAGTTTTAATCCCGAGGAGATATTAACGATATTGGAAATGGATAAAAAGAGAAGAGGGGGCAAGCAAAGGTTTATTCTCCCCCGAAAGATTGGCGAAGTGATTATTAAAGAAGATATTCCCCGAGAGTTGATCAAAGAGGCTTTGTTGAGTTAATCTGCATGCTTAAAAAAATAAAATCCTTCATTAAAAAGATATTCTCTTCGGATAAGTTTCTCTGCGATAGCTGTAAATATAACTATGGTAATGTCTGTTTTCGCAAAGAGAGACCAAACGCCAGAGAATGCCCGGACTATAAAAGGAAATGATGCGAAATCTTTTCAAATTATCCCTAAGCGGTCTTTTTCTGCTCGGGCTAATTCTTATCTCTTGCTTTTCTTTTTCGGAGGAACCTCTAAAAGAAGCAAAGTATTACCGGAAGTTAGAAAATAAAGAGATTCAATGCCTGCTTTGTCCGCGCAGGTGCATTGTTCCCCCGGCAAAGCGGGGATTTTGCGGTGTTCGAAAAAACATCAATGGAAAGCTATACAGTTTGGTTTATGGAAAACCCTGTGCGGTGCATATTGACCCGATTGAAAAAAAGCCTCTTTTCCATTTTTATCCCAAAAGCAAAGCCTTTTCTATCGCCACTGCCGGCTGTAATCTAAGATGCAGGTTCTGTCAGAATTGGCATATCTCGCAAGCTCGGCCAGAAGAAACAATAAACTATAATCTCCCCCCGGCAAAGTTAATAGAAGAAGTAAAAAAAAGCGGATGTTCTATAATTGCCTATACCTATACCGAACCGACCATATTTTATGAATATATGCTCGAGACAGCAAAATTAGCCCATCAAAATGGAATCAAAAATGTAATGCATTCAGCAGGTTTCATAAATCCCGAGCCTTTGCGTGAACTCTGCAAGTATTTAGATGCCGCCAATGTTGACTTAAAAGGATTCAGCGATGAGTATTATAGAAAAACCTGTGCAGGTTCTCTCCAGCCAGTGCTTGAAAGCTTAAAAACTATAAAAGAAGGGGGAGTTTGGTTAGAAGTAACCAATTTAATTATTCCCGGATTAAACGACAATCCCGAGGAGATTAAGGAGATGTGTATCTGGATTAAAGAAAATTTAGGGCGAGATACGCCCCTGCATTTCTCCCGTTTTTATCCTACTTATAAGTTAAAAAATCTATTTCCTACGCCTGTAGAGAGCTTAGAGAAAGCGAGGGAGATTGCCTTAAATGTAGGGTTAAAATATGTTTATATCGGCAATGTTCCTGGACACACTGGAGAGATAACCTATTGTCCTAAATGCGGCAAGGTTTTAGTTAGAAGGACAGGATATAGGATTTTAGAAAATAATATTGTAGATGGGAAATGCAAATTTTGCCGAGAGAAAATCCCCGGAAGATGGGAAAAACAGAAGAGAGAAGAGAGATAATAGAAGACTCCGAAGAAAGTCTCCAATTTCCTGCGGGGCAGGCAGAAAAATTCTCTTATTAATTCTTGCTTTGTTTCTATTAAACACATCATCTCTTCAAGCTCAGGAGAAAGAAATGAACAAGCAAATAAGAGAACCAGTGGTGGCGGGGGTGTTTTATCCGGCATCGCCAGATAGATTAAAAGGAGAGATAAACAATTATTTAAGTAAGGTTGCTTCGGTTAAAACGGAAGAAGAGATTGTGGCAATTATCAGCCCGCACGCCGGCTATGAATTTTCTGGAGGCGTAGCCGCCTATGGCTTTAAGGCAATTGAAGGAAAGAATTTTTCTACAGTAATTATAATCGGCCCCAGTCACTATGTTTACTTCAAAGGCAGTTCTATCTACCCCGAAGGTTACTATAGAACCCCCCTCGGAGATGTGGAGATAGACAAAGAATTGGCAAAGAAGTTAATTAATGGCTCTAATATCAGATTTTATCCTCCGGCGCACCAGCGGGAGCACTCTGTAGAGGCGCAGATTCCCTTCCTACAGACAGTTTTAAAAGATTTTAAGATTGTTCCCATAGTAATGGGCAATTGCTCTTATCAGGACTGCCTGGATTTAGGTAAGGCAATTGCTGAAAATATAAAAGATAAAAGAATACTTATCGTTGCCAGCACGGATCTTTCTCATTTTCATCCCTCTAAACAAGCAAAGCCCCTGGACAAAATAACTCAAAATGAGATTAGAAGATTTAATCCCCGCGAATTATACCAGAAAGTCCAAACTGAGGAGTGCCAGCTCTGCGGAGCAATGCCGGTAGTAGCCACTCTGATTGCCAGCAAAGATTTGGGAGCAGATAAGGTTGAACTTCTAAAATATCTTCACTCCGGAGATGTTACCGGCGATAATTCCCGGGTGGTGGGATATGGGAGTTTTGTAATAACATGCTCCAGGCCACATGCTCCAGGCCACCCCGATACCATCTGCCTGCGGCGGAGCTACGGGGCAGGCACGCTACAAGAAAAAATAAAAGCCAAAGAAGAAAGTTTGAGTAGCGACGAGAAGAAAAAGTTGTTGGAGATTGCTCGGGAGGCGATTGAGAGTTATGTGAATAAACAAGAAAGAATCAAGATAAAAGAAACCAATCCTAAATTACGAGAAAAAAAAGGGGTCTTCGTAACAAATAGAAATATCTGTTCTTTCGCCATTAAAGAAAATTGAGGATGTGAATGAGATTGAGGTTGGACGCGATGGAATTTTTATCAAGAAAGGATTTCATTCTGGTTTATTATTACCCCAGGTCGCTACAGAAAATAACTGGGATAGAGAGAAGTTTTTAAGACACACCTGCTATAAAGCGGGTCTCCTAAGCGATGCCTGGAAAGAGGGAGCGGAGATTTATATCTTTAGTGCCGAGATTTTTAAATGAAACTTGGCTTTGCGGAGCAGTTAGTGCCTCGCAAAACCTTAGTTGAATTCTCCAGCACTAATTTTTCAGGATGCTTAATCGTAGCAGAAAATTAGTGCTGGGTTCAATGCGCACAGCAATTTACGTTCGCTTCCTGCCTACCGTAGGCAGGCGTTTCTGTAAGTTGCGTGCTTATTAAAATGAAAATAGGCTTTTGGAAGAGTTTAGCGCAGAGCTTCAATCCTAAGTTTTACAAAGAGATTGCTAAGCAATCTTTTGGCAGAAGTTTTAAATATCTAATTTTATTTCTGCTTTTAGTAAGCCTGCTCATTGGAGGAAAGTTCGCCATTGCTCTAAAAGGGGGAATGCAAAAAGCAGAGCAATGGATAAATGAAAACCTACCAGGAAAGATAAAAGAGTATTTGCCTAAGCAAATGGAAATAAAAAATGGAGAACTCTCTGTTAGTGCTGAACAGCCATTTATTAAATCTGAGAATAAAGAATTTGCTTTTGTTATTGATACTACGGGTCAAATCACCTCTTTAGATAATTATAAAAATGGGCTTTTGATAACTAAGACCAAAATGATTCTTAAGCAAACAAAACCTACTGGCGGAGTAGAGATAAAAGAACAGGATTTTGCGGAAATAGAGTCTCTGACTATAAGGCGGGGTGATGAAACAAGAGGAGAGATTGTTAAATTTATTTCTCCCCAAAAATCCTTTGTTTTGACCTATGATTTATTAAATAGATGGGCAAGAAAACTCTGGCAGATTGTCTTTCTGCCCATCTTTATCTTCTTGTTTATCTATTTTCTGATTACTAAATTCCTACAGTTGTTTTTATTCAGTCCGGTTTCTCTGATTACAAATACCCTTGCCAAGGTAAAGTTGCAATATAAAGACCTGCTCAATATTGGAGTTTATGCCCTTACACCGGCAACTTTCTTAGCAACTCTGTTCCTTCTGTTTAATGTCGTTATCCCTGCATTTGGGTTTATTTATGTCCTTATTTACTCGGCATTTTTGGTTTTGGGAACTCTAAACTGCCGAGAAATCCAAGGGGTGTAAAATGCAAGAGAATTTAGAGCTAAAGATTTTTGACCAGGAATATGTGCGTTTGGGCGGGTTCTGGGAGAGGTTTGCGGCCTATTTTATTGATGGAATTATTTTGGGCGTAGCTTCTGTTATTCTGAACTTTATTCCTATTTTGGGACAAATACTTTATTTCCTGTTAGTTATTCTCTATTTCCCTTATTTCTACGGCACAACCGGACAGACGCCAGGAAAGAAGATCTTAGGATTAAAGGTGGTCAGATTAGACGGGTTAGATTTGACTTACGGAAAGGGATTTTTGCGAGGACTTTTGGGATATTTTATTTCAGGTCTTATATTTTTCGGATACTTAATGATTGGCTGGGATAAAAAGAAACAGGGTTTGCACGATAAAATCTCGGGGACAACAGTAGTGGCAAAAGAAAAGAGCCATACTATTTTGGGAGTTATTTTATTTTTGCTTTTGTTCATTCTGCCGATTGTTTTAGCAGTGACAATTGTTATTCCGAAGTTAATGCAAGCGAAAAACATGGTAATGCAAAACGCAGCTCAGAATTCTTTCCCAACGAAGTCAGCATCTTTTAGCGAAGATGATTTTGATATGTATTTTAATCGTGGAACTGACTATTTAGAAAATGGAGACTATGAGCGAGCCATTTCCGATCTTAGCAAAGCAATAGAGATACATCCTAACGATGATGAAGCCTATAGCAATCGCGGAATTGCATATGTTCTGCAAGGCAATCATGACCTTGCTATTTCTGATTTTAGTAAGGCGATAGAAATAAATCCGATGCTTTCTGCAGCATATCTTAATCGTGGTCGCGCCTATGATGAAAGAGGCAACTATGATTTTGCTATTTCTGATTTTAATAGCGCGATTAAGATAGATCCAGAGGATGCTTCAGTGTATTATGCTAAAGCGATTTCCTGCGAGAACGGCGGTCATAAACAACAAGCAGCAGAAGCGTATAAACTTTTTATAAAATACGCTTCTGCTGAGGAATGGAAAACTGAAATCGATGAGGCAAGAGAAAAACTAAGAGTATATGAGCAAGAACAAACGAAAGTTATTACTTCAGAACAAAAAGAAGAATCTAAAGAAAAATTTACCAAAGAAGATGCTCTTAAGGCAATATCTGAGATTGAAGAAAAGATTGCAAAGATAAAAAGTTATCGGGTGGATTTTAAATCAACTGCTTTTCATCCGGATGGAGCAAAAGTAGAAAAAGAGGGTTATGAAATCTGCATATTGCCAGATAGAAAGAAAGTAGATGCCAATCTTAAAACAGGCTTACTTAGCGAGCGCATTATCGCTATTACTGATGGAGAGAATTTCTGGCAAATTGAGGCTAAAGAAAAAATAACTTACAGAATAGATCTGGAAAGATTAAACCCACAGGTAAAGGAGATAGTTCTATCTATTATACCAGCTATTGAAATTGATGTTATAGAATTAAAAAAGGCAATAATGAATAACAAGGGAGGATTGAAAGAAGTAGATAACATATACGGAGAAAAGATCTATGTATTTGAGGAATTTGCAGAAGCAGTTCCTGCTATTGCCGATGAACTTTCTTTTCTTGATAAAGCAGTAATTTATATAGGTACCAGTGATGGTTTACCCAAAATGATCAGTTATTATAACAAAGAAGGGAAAGAATTTATGACTATTTTTCTAAATTTCTTCCGCATAAACCAAATCAGTGAAGATGAGTTTAATCTCCCATCTGATTGGCAGATAATAGATATAACAGATAAGTTTAAAGAATAATGCAAGAATCAGCAACTAAAAGTAGCAGATTAGCAACGGCAAGTTTGATTTTGGGGATATTTTTCTTTTTGCCTTTTGTCCCAATATTAGCTCTAATATTTGCCATAATTGCTTTAGTAAAGATTTCGCAGAGCAAAGAGAAAATCATCGGAGAGGGAAAGGCAATTGCCGGTCTAATTTGGGGGGGAATTGGCACGCTTTTAACCCCAGTCACTATTATTCTCCCGATAATTTTGGCAATCTCTCATTTTGCTCCTCCGCCGGAAGAAGCCACTATCCCTTTTTATCCCAAATATCTAAATGTATATGAGTTTCATCCCCAATATATCAAACAAATTGGCATATTTCAACAAAAAGAGGAGTATCTTAAAACCCCCCATTACTATTTCTTACTCTGTTTATTCTTCTGTAGATATGTTCGATTTAAAGACAAGTGCGAATATTAAATTCTATGATACTAAAACACAGAAAGATAACTGCAGAGGTAAAAAATGTGAAGGGGTTGAATTTACATTGTATTTAAAGGAGAAAGAAAAAACTTTGCTTTTTTGGATAAGTTTTAAGAGCAAAAGACTACCCCAGTTATACACTGATGAACTTGTCCAAGAGGGTAAGGAAATTTTGTTTGGCAGCAGAAGGGAAGAGCCTATTGCTGATAAAGATATAGTCATTATAGCAATCCCTGAAAGTTCTGTAGAATTAGGTGTAAAAGGGTTTGAACCTAATAGACCCTTTCAAGAAACCCTTGATGGTTGGCGATTGTATTGCTTTGATAAAACAAAATGCACTGGTTGCTGCCTAAATTTGGAATTTACTATTCAAGGTGAAGTCCTGAAATCAACCTTGAGGAATTATGGAAGAAATTTTAAACAAAGAAATATCTTTGAGCAAAATAATGGGTGAGGCATTTGCCCAGATGAAGAGAATTCTATTTAAGCCATTTAGATTTAAAAAATGGCTTAAATTTGGGTTTATTGTTTTTATTGCCGAGATTTTTTCTCTATCTTTCTTCTGTATTTTCTTTTGTCTTTTTAGATGGGGTAGTGAAGAATAAAGTAGAAATTAGAAAAAGCTTTCGCGAAAACAAACAAAGGGGGTTTTCCTATTTTCTGTTTAATATTCTCTTTGGATTTGCTTGCTTACTGTTAATTTTCCTCATTGATATTTTACCGCTTTACCTCATAATCAAAAACAAATTTTTTGAACAATCTGGTTTCCTTTCTATCTTCCTGGTAGTTGCCGGTTGGGCAGTTGTTAGTTTGATACACTTGTTATTAATAGCGGTTATAGCCTTTTTTGTAGAGGATTTTGTC